>NZ_CP101134.1:1530323-1836388 GCF_024296865.1 Sphingobacterium sp. LZ7M1
GATTCCCTTTTGAAAAATCAGTCGAAATGGCAAAAGGAACCAATGCCCAAAAAGTGGAAGGTTTTTCCTTTCATAATTTAGGGGGTCGGTTCGGGGGGAAAGTTATAGCAAACCTATCAGATGAAGAACTCTCGATGATGAAAGGCATTTTGGATAGCAATCAGGTTCAGATGGTTTCCATGTATGCCGATGGAAAAACGATAGAAGACTGGGAACAATTATTTAAGCAAGGCCAAAAGTTGGGCTTACAGTTTTTGGTTGGGGAACCTGATCCATTGTTACTAGATAAAATCAATGAATTGGCAGGACAATATAAGCTACCCTTGGCCATTCATGAGCATGCCAAAGGACTGAGTCGCTATTGGCATCCCGACAGTGCGATGGCAGCCGTAGAAGGACGAGAGCATCTCAAAATCTGCGCAGATATTGGTCATTGGGTACGAAGCGGACTCGATCCAGTGGAATGCTTGCAAAAAGTAGAGCACAAATTATTGAGCTTGCATGTCAAAGATCTGGATGGTAGTGGGAATATGGAGGCGAAAGACGTGGCCATAGGAGCAGGAGTGATAGATTATGATAAAGTATTTGCTGAATTAAAGCGTCAGGATTTTTCTGGAGAAATCTTTATTGAATGTGAGCATAATTGGGATAATAATTTTGAGGAAGTAAAAGAATCCGTAAATTATATGAGGCAAAAAGCTAAATAAACCTATTGATAACAATAAGCTACGACATATGAAACTAAGAAGCAAAGAATGGTTTGCTAGAAAAGGCAAGGATGGCTTTATCTATCGTGCATGGATGAAGAACCAAGGTATTCCAGCAGATATGTTTGAAGGAAAGCCTGTAATAGGCATCTGTAATACATGGTCAGAACTGACGCCATGCAATGCCCATCTTCGTGATTTGGCAGAAGCAGTTAAAAAAGGCGTTCTGGAAGCAGGAGGGTTTCCGCTTGAGTTTCCGGTGATGTCCTTGGGGGAAACCTTGATGAAGCCAACCGCTATGTTGTTCAGGAACCTCGCCAGTATGGACGTCGAAGAATCCATCCGTGCGAATCCGATGGATGGAGTTGTGTTATTGGTAGGCTGTGACAAGACAACACCCTCATTGGTGATGGGAGCCTGTAGTGTGGATCTTCCGAGCATTGTGGTTTCAGGTGGAGCCATGTTGACCGGTAAATTTAGAGGTAAGGATATCGGGACCAGTGATGTTTGGCGATTTGCAGATGACTCTAAAAAAGGACTGGTATCTGAAGAAGAGATGAATATGGCCGAAGCAGGGATGTGCCGTAGTATTGGCCACTGTGCAGTCATGGGAACAGCGTCAACCATGGCCGGAATGGTAGAGTCCTTAGGCATTACCTTAGCAGGCAATGCGGCAATACCTGCCGCAGATTCCAGAAGAAAGGTGTTGGCAAGGATGTCGGGAAGAAGGATCGTGGAAATGGTCAAGGAAAACCTGAAATTATCCGATGTCCTGAAACGCGAAGCTTTTGAGAATGCGATCAAGGTGAATGCCGCTATTGGTGGTTCTACCAATTTTGCTATTCACTTGATGGCCATTGCTGGTAGAATCGGCGTGGACTTGAACCTGGAAGATTTTGATCATTTCTCGAAAGATATTCCCTTGGTTGCCAATCTACAACCTTCAGGAAAGTATTTCATGGAAGACCTGTATTATGCGGGCGGTATACCGGCTGTGATGAACAGTATCAAAGGTTCATTGCATGCTGATATTTTAACGGTCAGTGGAAAGACCGTTGCCGAGAATATACAAGACCACAAGAGCCTGAACGATGATGTGATCTCGACGAAAGAAAACCCATTCAATCCTATTTCAGGTATTGTAGTCCTCAAGGGGAACCTCTGTGAGAATGGGGCTGTTTTGAAACCTTCAGCTGCAACACCTGAATTGATGAAGCATACGGGGAAAGCTGTTGTTTTTGAAGATATTGAAGATTATAAGAAAAGGATAGATTCGGATGATCTCGATGTTGATGCCAATTCGGTTTTAGTCCTGAAAAATGTAGGCCCAAAGGGCTATCCGGGCATGCCTGAGGTCGGCAATATGGGGATTCCGAAGAAGTTGCTCGATGTCGGAGTGACGGATATGGTCAGAATATCGGACGGGCGTATGAGTGGTACCGGTTTTGGTACGGTGGTTTTGCATGTGTCTCCTGAATCTGCCATAGGGGGTACCTTGGCTTTGGTTCAAAATGGGGACCTGATCGAGTTGGATGTGGAAGCTAGGAAATTGAATCTATTGCTAGATGATGCAGAATTGGATAGTAGAAGGAAAAATTTAAAATTAAATCTCAATCAATTTACCCGTGGGTATTGTAAGTTATATGTGGACCATGTGGAGCAGGCTCATTTAGGAGCAGATCTGGACTTTCTAAAAGGAGGTTCTGGTAGTGAGGTGCTTCGAGATTCCCATTAACAGGGGTTAAAAGAAATTATATGGAACAAAAAAGATTTGTAAATAAAACTGCAATCGTTACGGGAGCCGGTAAAGGCATAGGCTTTGAAATAGCTAAAAATTTGATTTTGGAAGGGGCTACCGTAATTTTAAATGATGTAGATCCAGATTTGTGTGATGAAGCTACCGCCAAACTCAATGAAATCGGCACCTGTTATTCCTTTGCAGGCGATGTGTCTGAAGCTAGCTTTAACAAGGACCTTGTTGACTTTGCAGTATCAAAGACGGGGACTTTAGATGTGGTAATGGCCAATGCTGGTATTACCTTGTTTGGGAGCTTCCTGGAGTATAAGGCGGAAGATTTATATAAAGTGCTACAGGTCAATATTGGTGGCACTTTCTTTTTGGCCCAAGCTGCCGGTAAATATTTTATTGAACAAAAGAAGAGAGGTAGCATTCTGTTTACTTCTTCGGTGACAGGGCATCAGGCCCATAAGGAGCTTGCAGCCTATGGAATGACCAAAGCTGCGGTAGAATTATTGGCGAAACACTTGGTCTTGGAGCTCTCCCCTTATGGGATCAATGTCAATGCCGTAGCCCCAGGGGCAACCTTGACCGAAAGGACCATGGAGGATCCGAAATATAAAAAGACCTGGGCTCATTTGACACCAATTGGTTCTGCGGCATATCCAAGCGATATTGCGCAGACAGCACTCTTCCTGGTCAGTGAACAGGCAAGACATATTACGGGACAGACGATAGTGGTAGATGGTGGTTGGTCTGCTGTAAGTCCATCCCCATTTTGAGAATGAAAATAGGTTATGAAAATAAATTCAGTGTAAAAGTTAAAAACAGATTGATTATGGAAAACAGAAAGTTGAGGATGGGCATGATCGGCGGGGGACAAGGGTCTTTTATTGGTGCAGTACATCGTTCTGCAGCCTTATTGGATGGGAAGATTGATTTGGTGTGCGGAGCATTCAGTTCGCGGCCAGAGGTTTCTGCCCAATCCGGAAAAGATTTGGCCTTGCCGGCAGACCGTGTTTATTCTTCTTTTCAAGAAATGATCGAAAAGGAAAAGGAATTGCCTGAGGATATCAGGATGGATTTCGTTTCCATAGTAACACCCAACCATGCCCATTTTGAACCAGCCGTGCTCGCTCTGAGAAATGGTTTCCATGTCGTAATCGATAAACCGGTAACATTTACCTTAGAAGAAGCTAAGGCCTTGGCAAAAGTAGTGGAAGAAACGGGCTTAATGTTAGCCCTGACCCACACTTATGTGGGGTACCCCATGGTTAAACAAGCCAAAGACTTAGTTGAAAAAGGTTTGATAGGCAAGATCCGCAAGGTTTTTGTGGAATATCCGCAAGGTTGGTTGACCAAGGGGATAGAGAATTCTGGCAGTGTGCAGGCAGCATGGCGTACTGACCCGCAAAGAAGTGGGAAAAGTGGATGTATGGGTGATATTGGAACCCATGCGGCACATTTGGCAGAACATATTTCTGGTTTGAAAATAACACATCTATGTGCCAATTTGAATATTTATGGAACTGATCGCGTCATCGATGATGACGGTGATGTCCTGTTGAAATTTGAGGATGGCGCCACGGGTGTATTAAGTGCATCGCAGGTGGCTACTGGTGAAGAAAATGCGTTGAAAATCCGCATTTATGGGGAAAAGGCAGGATTGGAATGGAAACAGGAAGAGCCTAATTCCCTGTTCGTCAAATGGGATAATCAACCGATTCAGATTTATAGGACTGGCGGGAACCAGGTATATCAGATGTGCGAGGCAACTGGAGCATTCACCAGAACTCCAACAGGACATCCAGAAGGCTATATTGAAGCTTTTGCCAATATCTACCAATCTTTTGCAGCTCGATTGTTACAAAAGATCACAGGCAACCATGCTGAAATCGCTTTTCCAGCTTATCCAGATATTGAAGAAGGTATTCGAGGTATGTTATTTATTGATCGGGTTTTGGAATCCAATGAGTCCGAAGCAAAATGGACAGCATTTTAATACAAAAAACTCATCATTTGATGAGTTTTTTCTTTTTATTGCCCGTTTATCCGCTTAAAATAATAAGCCAAAATTATATCATAAAAACATGAATTATTTCATTGTATTTTAGCGGATTAATTATTAATTTTTAGTCTGAAATATAATCTTAAATTATTAAATAATTTCTATAATAAAAATTTTATAAATTATTAATAATCAGTTTGTTGTAATTGTTATTATTGGTTAATTTGATAGAATAGCATGAATTTTTATTTATCTTTAAGCCTCTAAACTGATCAATTATGCTAAACAGAAAGGAATGCCAGCTTTCGATAAGGCAATGGCAATCATCGAAAGGCAATATAAATGAAATATTGAGGGTTTTTCCTCCTCATTTCATGTTTTCTGTAACTGAAGAGAGTAGCAGCTGGGTTCTGAAGAATAATGAAAACGAATGTTTTGTTATCAAAATGGGTATACATGATGATAAAGCGATCGTGATATTCTATCCTTTAGATAAAGAAGGTAATGAGATTGAGTTAAAAGAATATCCTTTTTCCTATTTAGGTCCATTGGAGGCTGAAATAAAATTTGTCGAGCAGGAGGTCAAGACCCAAACGAAAGTAGCGGTGTTATCCTGTGATCTAAAGGTTACCTCACGGGTCATTGAGGAGTCACAGCCCCTATATCAACATCAGATAGAATGTCAGGATACGATATTGGAGCAGGTTGAGGACTGGAGAAATGAGTCGGCTGATTGGTTTTTTTAACAGATCAAGGAAACCAAAGGGGAAAGTATTTTCAATTTATTCCATGTACCGATAGAGGATCTAGAGGGTGGAAATCGGGATATTGTAGGCTTATTTGCTTTAAAATATTCAAAAATATATTCAGAGGTGCTACCAACCATTATTTTCGTCCATCATGAAGGGACAGTTTTGGGAAATTCAAAATTGCATTCCATCCAGACGAATTTGTACAATTGGTCGCAGCCTTGTCCACCATTTTGTAAACCAAAAGGTGGTTAAACCATTTTATGAAATTTAATTATGCTCTTTTTTTACTTGACAATTGGTTTGTCCAATGTCATGTTGTTGCTAGCGAGTCTTTGGAATATTAAGTACCATTTTGAGTTCAGTACCCCAGCAAGAAACCTTAGGTATTTCCTTCTTTTTCTCTTGGGGATCGAACTTGTTTCGAAACTGTTGATCTATGTTTTCTCTGTAGGGAAAACGGAGTTTTTGTTCAATATTTTTGTTGCCGGTGAACTCTTATTATTAACGAATTTTACCAATAGTATTGTATCTAAGAAAAGCAGGCTGTCCATGGTTTACCTGGCACTGTTTTTATTTTTAATAGGAGGTGCTACTATTCATAATTTCATTCAGGTAGTGACCTGGATGAAATGGATAAAACCAATCTCCAATATTATTATAGTTTTTGAATTAGGCAGGTGTTTATTGCATGCATTGAAATCGGATTTTAAAGTGAATAATCCTGGTCTCTTCCATGTTTTGTTTGCCCTATTGCTCTATTACTTTGTGTCGACTATACTGTTTTTGATTTTAAATCAATTGAGTAACCTAAAGATCGAGTATGCTGGCTATCTATGGTCAATAAACAACATTCTGTCCTGTAGCTTATATGCCGTATGTCTGTATTACTTTTTTTCGTTTCAAAAATCTACATCGAAATCTATGAGATAATCATCTTATTGGTTTTGGCCATAATGATTGTGCTTTTTGTGATCGTCCTGTATAATCAATACTACAAGAAAATCCAGGAAGAGAATGATCTGCGGCACCAACAGGAGCTAAAGTTTCAGACAGAGACGAAGGCTCTTGCCATCAAAACGCAGGAGGAGGAAAGGAAACGGATTGCAAGGACATTGCATGACGAAATTGGCAATAAATTGCAGGTGCTTAAACTGAATTTAATTTCCAACAAAGATCAGATTGAGGCTCAGCAATATGTAGGCCTGAGTGACAAGATTGACCAGCTGATAGATTCAGCAAGGGAGATTTCGCACCGGATGTATCCCGTGAACCTAGAATATTTTGGCTTGATCTTGACCTTGGAGGAATTGAAGCAAAATTTGATTGGATATGAGGTGGAACTATATCTGCATCAACAGTATCAGGAAAGACCCTTAGATTTTGAAGTTCAGATCTATCGGGTAATCTTGGAATTTGTCAGCAACACCATAAAACATGCTAAAGCGAATAAGATTTCGATCTTGGTCCGTGACGGCAATTATTTTCTCAGTTTTCTCTTAAAAGATAATGGGAAGGGCTTTGAAAAGATAAATTCTAATGGGATGGGGGTTTCCAATATTAGCAATCGGGTAGAATTATTGGATGGTAAATCCAAATTGAGTTCGGCTCTGGGCAAGGGAACTCGGCTGATGATGGTGTTTCCAAAAATGGCGGTATAATGAGTGAAATGAAAATTGCATTGATGGATGATGAGTCCTTATTTATTGAAGGACTGAGTATGCTGATAGGAAAGATCCCTAATTGTCAGGTAATCTATAAGAATACAGACCCAAGTACCCTGATCGCTGATTTCATGGCCATGGATGAAAACCTGTTGCCAGATATCTTGCTTTTGGATATTCAGATGGAACCTATTTCAGGTTTGGTGCTCGTGGAACAACTCTTGCCAAGCTTTCCTAAAGTGAAGATCTTGATTTTATCCTCCCATTATAAGTCTAATATGATTGGGCATATGCTGAAATTGGGGGTTTCAGGTTTTCTACCTAAAGTTATTGATATTGAAACATTGCAACTGGCCCTAGAAACGGTGTATAACACTGGAGTGTATGTTACAGCTTCAGATTACCAATTGCTGCACCAATACCTCAATAATCCCAATAAGAAGGTATCCTTTGACCTGAAGGACCAATTGACCGACCGAGAAATTGAAGTCATCCGATTGATCTGTGAGGAATATACCAATATTGAAATCGCAGAACAGTTATTCCTTAGCAAAAGGACCGTTGAAAGTCATAGGCAGCGAATCCTGGATAAATTGGGGCTTAAAAACACCGTTGGTCTGGTGATCTATGCCTTAGCGAATGAATTGTTCGTTCCCAAGAAATAAGCATTCCGTATAAATACCTAATTGCAACTTGCCGTTTTTGTGCTCTAAAAAACAGGGGCGAGGTTCATTAACTTTGAGGTATCAAGTTCAATAAAATAGTTAATTGCTAAGAATCTAAGACCAATCTGTTATGACACGTGAATTGAATAAGAAACCAGAAGCAAATGTAGAGACAAAAGGATCTACCTTTTGCGATCCGAATTTGACCAATTATATCAACAGTATTGTAGCTTATAAATTTTTGTACAATGATTATCTAGAAGACCTGAATTCTGGACATGCAGAAATCAAGGTCAGGGCAGAGAGCTATTGGCAAGATAATCTAGCGAACTTGGAAGGAAATATCAAGATTGCATTTCAGAAAATGATCGCTTGCAAAAGCAAGTTTATCGATGATGCCCTATATATTTTCGAAAATACAATTCGGGATAATAAACGGATCAACCTCTATGGGTGATACCCATATTCAAATGTACCATACCATGTTTATTCAGGCTCTGAGCAGCTAATTATTTTGCCTGAGTAATTTATTAACTAAGTAATAATGTTAAAGTTCCTAACGGTCAGTTTAGGAACTTTTTTTTTGATGGAAGGTCGTAAAATGCGAAAGGAAAATTACCTACATTTGATGTTGTAACCAATTAGAAACCAATGAAAACGAACCCTAAAAAGAGGAAAAATGCTGATTTGTTTTTTCTCATCTGCATGCCTATTTGTTTGCTGTTCTCCAATTTAGGCTATGCGCAAGAGGCTGTCAATGCTCAGATTACTCAGCATTCTCGGGATGGGAAAGCGAAATATGATGCCGGACAGTATTCTGCGGCAATATCAAGTTATACATCAGCCTTGAATTTGAAAGCGGTAGATTCCATTTACCTTAATCTTGCGGCAGCCTATTATCTGAATGGGGATTATGGAAAGGCTATGGATGCCATCAATTCGGGCCTAAGCCTAAAGCCCAACAATACCGGTCCATATCTTAAGTTAAGAGGAGAAACCTATTATGTTTTGAATAATATTGATGCTGCCATCGCTGAATATGATGAGATCATTAAGGTTGAAAGCGATTGTGTGCCTTGTTTTATCAATAGAGGCAAATACAAAACAGATATTGGTGAATTTGATGATGCCATTGCGGATTTTACTCAGGCGATATCATTGTCTGACACTTCCTCAGTAGCCTATTATCAAAGGGCAAACGCCAAATTCATCATTCAGGATTTTGAAGGAGCCTTAGAAGATGCGGAGAAATCCATTGCACTCAATCCGAAAAACAGTTCGTCTTTTTTTACGAAAGGACTCGTTAATACAGTGATGGAAGACTATAAGTCAGCCCTTAGTGCCTTTTACAAGGTTAGTGAACTTAGTCCAACTTTTGAGCCGGCCTATCTTGGGCGTGCCTATATTTTTGGGAGAACGAAGGAATATTTGGAGGCCGTAAAAGAGTTAAATCAAGCAATTGCCTTTAATCCTAGGAAATATGAATCTTTTATGAACAGAGGGACGATGTATTATTTTATGGGGGACTATACAACGAGTTTAAAGGATTTCAGTAAAGCCATTGAGATGAAACCTTCGGAAGAGGAACTTTATTTTAGAAGATCGAAAGTATATAATGCCAATAAAATGTACAATGAGGCACTAACTGACCTGAATAAGGCCATAGAAATGAATCCTGACTTTTATGACTATTATTTTCTTAGGGCAAATAATTATGAAGCCCTAAATAAGTTTGATCTTGCATTGAAAGACTATAATGTAGCCCTTGAAATGAACCCATTAGATTACAGGGTATTCAGGATGAGAGCTGGCCTGTACAAGAAATTAAACAAGACCACAGAAGCTGAGGCTGATCTTGAAAAAGCAAATGAATTGGAAACAAAAAGTCAGAATTAGCTATTATTGTAGGAAACACAACTTTTAATATCATGAAGATCAAATTCCTGATTTTTTCCTGCCTGTTATTTTTAAGTTCTTGTTCTGTTAACAAAACAGATCAGCAAAAGCTAAGTAATACCATTGAAATTGGGGAGTATGAATTTGATTTTCCTGCCGATTTCAAAAAGGTAGAGATGCAGGGAATTGATTCCTATGTAGGCCATGTCGTAGGGGATAGTATCAAGTTTTATTTTGATTATGGTTGGTACTCCAATAGCTTGAATGAGAGAGAACAAAGTATGCAATATTATGTGGAAAAGGACAGTTCGAATCACCTGTACAGCAAGGTGCTTTGGCCGAAGGAGTCTGTGGTTGGTATTACGGGCATCCATGTCAGAAGAATGCCAGAGACTGTAGAGGAAAAGGTGCAAAATTCTTTAACGCTGACGGCGGACTCCCTAAATGCTCAACAGCAGGAATTGGCCAAACGTATTTTTAAGACAGTAAGATTAAAGGACAAGAAGAAGGATTAATTGATAATTATCGCATTCGGGTCTCTGTGGATCTTTGCTAGGTTTTCCCGCCAACGCTGCAATTCTTCTGGACTGAGCCTGGGCCAATCGGAAATTTCAGCTATGATTTTCAATGCAGCTGTACTACGGTAAGATTGGGTAGGGTTACCGGGGAATTTCTTGTCGGTAACATTTGGGTCATCCTCAAAATCGCCAGTAAGTTCTACCATGTAAACACGAGGTTCCGCATCTCCAGGAGCTAGTTCAGCTGCCAATCCCGCACCATTCACCTGCTGGGTAAAATAGATTTGATTCATGATTACGTCTGGATGGTAGTTTGATTTTCTTCCAGCAGTCAGGAGGTCGCCAACTTTTAAATCGGCTTTTGTGCCATGATAAAACGGGCCGTAATTGCCTTTTTTCAAGTCTTTAGCATACATGAATAGTAAGTTTAATTTTTAGGATTTTATATTCTTTAGAACGCTTTATTTTTCATCATATTATTTCAAAAAATAATTATCTTTATCTTGCTTTAGAGGAAATCCTTTAATCCAATAATTTATTTCAAACCGACCTTTTTCCTTAAAATTGAAGGGTCCTAAACCTATGTCAAATAACATGTCAAAATCAATCCATTCGGTATTTTGCCGGCTTTCTATTCTTACTGTCCTGATTTGTATGTTGCTGCAAAGTGCTTCATCTGCAGTAGCAAAAACCATGTACATCCAACTTAAAGTCTATCATTTTCAGCAGGCCCATCAAGAACAACAATTAGATCAATATCTCAGTAATGCCTATTTGCCAGCTCTGCATAAGTTTGGATTTAAGAAAGTTGCGGTTTTTAAACCGTTGAAGAATAATGAAAATGCTGATAAACTGATTTATGTCCTAACTTATTCAGATCGATTGGAAAACTTTGCCAAGTTGGATGTTAATTTGGAAAAGGATAAGCAATATCAGGAAGCTGGAAAGTCATATTTAGATTTAGCACATAACAATCCGCCATTTCAAAGAATAGAAACTATTTTGATGCGTGCCTTTGATGGAATGCCATTTGTGGAATTACCTAAACTGAAATCTGATAAGAGTGAAAGGGTATATGAATTAAGAAGCTACGAAGGTCCAACTGAAAAGCTTGCTGCCAATAAGGTTTCCATGTTCAATAATGGAGAGATCGATATTTTTAAGAAATTGAACTTCAATGCTGTGTTCTACGGCCAGGTTATCGCTGGCAGTACAATGCCTAACCTGATGTATTTGACAACATTTGAGGATATGGCTGATCGTGATGAGCATTGGAAGGCTTTTGGACCGCTTTATAAGCCTATGAGTGAAATGCCGCAATATCAGAACAATGTTTCTAAAAACGTGACTATCTTATGTACACCTACTGCTTATTCTGATTATTAGGGGTAGAACATTGATATTTCCAAAAAAACCAGTGCTAATAAATCTATTGGGTTCACTTGTTTAAACAAAAGTCGTTTTATATTTTTATAAAACGACTTTTGTTTTTAACAGAGATTTTGAATCTGTAAAACTATAAATCCGGGTTTGAAAATTGACCTCTAATCCTTTTTCCCGACTTGGTATTTCACCTAATTATTCACTATTTATGAGAACAAAGATTCCTTTTATTCATTATTGGTATTTCACATTTTTCTTTATTACGGTTCTATCTTGCCAGAAAGATAAGATTTCACCTGAATTATCTACAGAAAATGAGTTGGTTAGTTTCGGTTTTGATACTGATAAACAGACAAGCTTATTGTTTGATATTGAAACAGAGATCATAGGCGATACCATTTTTGCCCATGCCCTAGTAGGTACAAATGTTCAGGCATTGGTTCCTGACTTTGAACATATAGGTGCTAAGGTTACGGTTGATAATGTTGAGCAGACCAGCGGAAAGAGTAAACAGGACTTTTCTAAATTGGTAAAATATACATTCGCCGCTGAAAATGGTGAAACAAAAAGCTATATAGTCAAATTTGTTGATACAGGGATTCCTGCTATATATCTCTCTACCAATGGAAAGCCGATTGAAAGCAAAGATGATTATGTCAGCGGTAGCCTAAAAATAACAACTGGCTTTGAAGGAAAGGTCGTTTATGAAGGTGTTACGGAAGTTAAAGGCCGAGGTAATTCTACTTGGGGAATGCCTAAAAAGCCATATAGAATTAAGTTAGATAAAAAGGCTGCCCTATTGGGTATGCCAGCTGATAAAAGTTGGGCATTATTGGCCAATTATGGCGATCAATCGCTATTACGTAATGAAATAGCCTTTGAGGTCAGCAAGAGATTAGATATGGGCTATTCACCTCGACAACAATATGTAGAACTGTTTTTAAATGGGGAGTTTATGGGGAATTATACTTTAACCGAACATATCAAAGAGGGGAGCGATAGGGTAGCCATCGATGAGGACAATGGGGGTTTTATCCTTGAAGGTGATGGATATGCCTATTCTGAACCGGTACATTTTATTACCGATCAGAATATGCCGGTAACAGTGAAATTTCCCGATGAAGATGAAATTACTCCTGCCCAATTGGATTATATCACCAAGTATGTGGGAACTTTTGAGAACAGTCTGTACAAAATAGGAGATCAAGCAAATTCCAATTATCAAGATTATTTTGATTTAACAAGTTTTGTGAATTACTATCTGGCTAATGAGTTATGTGGTAATTCGGATATGCTTTGGAGTATGAGAATGTACAAGAAGAGCAGTTTGGATCCCAAGATTTATGTAGGTCCAGTGTGGGATTTTGATCTAGCCTTTAATAATGATAAGCGTCTCGGTAATAGCCAAGAGGTAATGATGCTCCAAAGGGCTCATGAGCCAAGAGCATGGATGAACAAGTTAATGATAGATCCTGATTTCAAGAAATTGGTGAGAACACGCTGGAAAGAAGTAAAATCGAAAATGGAGTCCATGCCTGAGTTTATAGATCAGCGGGCTAAAAAGATCAATTATAGTCAGAAATATAATTTTAAACGCTGGGATGTTTTGGGCAAAAACATCAATCAAAGTTGGTATGTAGGGGTAACCCATCAAGACTATGTGAATTTTGTTCGTAATTATGTATCAAAAAGAATAACATGGCTGGATGGGGTAATCAATGGGCCTCAGTTTGACTAGCCTTAAAATAGGTAATGTATAATCAGTAACCCGATTAATAATAGTAGGATTCGGTTGTTCCGAAAAGGGATTTGATTTGAATGGAATAAAAGGCTTCAACCTCGTTGAAG
Source organism: Sphingobacterium sp. LZ7M1 (assembly GCF_024296865.1). GTDB lineage: Bacteria > Bacteroidota > Bacteroidia > Sphingobacteriales > Sphingobacteriaceae > Sphingobacterium. Next base: position 1,543,500 of record NZ_CP101134.1, read on the forward strand.
CCTTTTTAAATTTAAGATTTTTACAATTCAGCTGATTGTTGCCAGATATTTATTCCGCCATCTTTTGCATACTGGTCGATTTGCCTTAATTCAGCATCGGTAAACTCAAGATTTTTTATTGCTCCGACACAATCTATTACCTGTTGGACTTTACTCGCACCAATCAAGGCAGAAGTTACTTTGCCTTTTTTCAATACCCAGGAGATTGCCATCTGTGCTAGGGTCTGGTTTCTGTTTGCGGCGATTTCATTTAATGCCCAGATGTTTTTTAAGTTTTCTTCTGAAAGGAAATTCTTATTTAAGGATTTATCCTGATTCGCACGACTATCCTGAGGGACCTCATTTAGATATTTATTCGTCAACATTCCTTGAGCAAGAGGAGAGAAGACAATTGAACCCAGTCCTAAATCTTCCAAAGTGTCCAATAATCCGTCGTCCTCAACCCATCTGTTTAACATGGAATAGCTAGGTTGATGAATAATAAATGGAGTACCCAGGGACTTTAGGATATCATAAGCCTCTTTTGTCCTTTGGGCATTATAGGAAGAAATACCAACATATAAAGCTTTTCCAGAGCGCACTATTTGGTCTAGGGCCATCATTGTCTCTTCCAATGGTGTATGAGGGTCGAAACGATGGGAATAGAAAATGTCAACATAATCCAATCCCAATCTTTTCAAGGATTGATCACAACTAGCTATCAGGTATTTTCTGCTTCCCCATTCACCATATGGACCTGGCCACATTTGATAGCCAGCTTTGGAAGAAATGATCAATTCATCCCGAAGGCCGGCAAACTCTTCTTTTAAAATCTTTCCGAAAGCCATTTCAGCACTTCCAGCTGGAGGGCCATAATTATTCGCAAGATCAAAGTGGTTTATCCCTAGGTCAAATGCTGTGGTACAGATCTCGACCTTTTTGCTGTGTGGCGTGTCATCTCCGAAATTATGCCATAATCCTAAGGAAATCGCCGGTAAATGTAAGCCGCTTTTTCCACAGCGGTTATAGATCATCTTATCATAACGATCACTTTTTGGTTTCCAGTCCATGGTTTTTATCAGTTTATTGCGTTAAGTTTTCGTTCCAAGGGATGATATTTCGAGAAGAATCGCCTTTAGAACCATACTAATTTAGCATTTATTGCTGGTTTTGAGCCTATAAAATGCCATTATCATGTTAAGGTAATTCTATCTTCTCTTTCCCTAAACATACAGACCATGATTTTTAATTTAAAGCAATTTTTCTGACTTTTAGGAATCACTAATGGTTAATAACATGAAGAAAATATTCTCAAAAAGCATTGTTCTGGTCCTTTTTCTGGCATTTACATTCCAATCTTGTACTCAAAATAATCAGCAAGGGAAGACTAATGGTGCATTGTCAGACAGTACCGATGCGGTAACAAAAGATACAATTGTAGGAACTACGGATAAAAATCCGGGAAATCTTCAATTGTCAGATAAGAAAGTTAAATTTCTATGGCGAGAAAAGAAATATAATGAGGAAGTGAAGGCAGATGTCAGCAGTATTGTCCTCAATGAAGATTACATCAAGACCATTTCAGATCCAGAAAAAGCTGTTTTAGGATTGATAGCAACCTTTGTAGGCAATGAATGTGCTTGGGATGGCGATGCGAAGGAAGATAGGAGCAATCTAAAATGTAAGATCCTTTGGGCTCTAGATCTAGGATATCAATGTTCTTCAAAGCAAATGGATTTTCTAAGGCAATGGTTCCGCGCAGAACCTAAGATCCTGGAGGAATTAAAGAACTGTCCTACAACACCTGATGGAGCAACTATTCAAGATACGTTTGATGAAATTAATCTAGAGGTAAAGGGCAATCAAATATTGGTTTCTTTTAAAGCTAATGGAATAAATCTGAGGGATGCAACATCATGGAACTGGACTGAGGACCATACCTATGAATTAAGAGGAGATGAGTTGTTTTTAATCAACAAAAATGTATCTGAGAAAAAACAGAGTAAGATTTCTGTTGGTGAAAACTAAAAGTAATAGAAAAGAGAAGCTCCCCGATGCATGGCGTATGGGGAGCTTAGCAAGTTCTCGGACCTTAAACCCAATGAGATCATAAAATTGGTTGAATTGAAAAAAAGCTGCCGAATTAATCTTACTTAAAAAGTTTACGGTTTCCCAAATTGCCAACATGGTCGGCTTTTCTGAACCGTCCAATTTTTCCAGGGACTTTCATAAACATTTTGGTCTTCGTCCAAGTAATTTCACCAATAGAATGGGCAATAACTTTGTATCCTAAAAAAGGAAAAATACTTTGTTTATGTTTGTTATATCAACACAAAGCGTTATGAAAAACTTTCTGAATATTACCCTGTTACTCCTTTTTTCCATTTTAAGCAGTAATGCTTTTTCTCAGCAAATGGAAAAGAAGAGCAAGAAGTGGAAATTAGTCTGGCAAGACGAGTTCGATTATGAAGGGCTGCCGGACTCCACAAAATGGAGTTTTGATACCAAGGGAAATGCATATAACTGGGGTAACAATGAAGCACAGCATTATACTGATAAGGACTCGTCAAATGCGTATGTCAAGAATGGATTCTTGACCATTACAGCGAAGCGTGAGGAAATTGATAATAAGAAATATAGCTCAGCGAGATTGCGCTCCTTACATAAAGGGGATTGGAAGTATGGACGTTTTGTTATTAGGGCAAAGGTTCCTACCGGACGTGGTACTTGGCCTGCTATCTGGATGATGCCCTCAGCAGACACCTATGGAGGCTGGCCAAAGAGTGGTGAAATCGATATAATGGAATATGTAGGCTCACATCCTGATTCAGTATTGGGAACCGTCCATACAGAAAGCTATAACCATGTCATTGGAACCCACAAAGGAAAATCCACCTTCCTGCCCGATGCTCATAAAAAGTTTCATACCTATGTTTTGGAATGGGATGCCAATGAAATCAAGATCTTTGCTGATAAGAAACTCTATTTCACTTTTAAGAATGAAGGAAAAACAGCAGCTGAATGGCCATTTGACCAAAAATTTCACTTGCTACTCAATTTAGCTATAGGCGGGGGACTTGGTGGGCAGAAAGGAATAGATGATAAGTTATTCCCACATCATTTTGTCATCGATTATGTCAGGGTTTATCAACGTTAGGTGAACCCAATAAAATAGGCCATGATAATTTTATATCATGGCTTTTTATTATATAAATAGTTCTAATTCAGCTTTGTGTACACCGTCAGGTGTAGTGTAGAAAGGTCTTCCTTCGACCACCACATTTTTTTGCGGATCAATTCCAAGAGCATGGTAAATGGATTGATGGATCCTTTCAATACGAATAGGTTTTTCAATCGTTTTGCAAGGCCTTTCATCTGCTGTTTTGCCATAAACAAAACCTTTTTTGACACCTCCGCCGAACATGAGGATGGAACTCCCATCCGTAAAATGCCTGTGCATTCCATAATTCTTAATGTCGTTGATGATATCCGGCTGGTCAACTTGATGCAAAACCTCTGCACCTGGTCTTCCTTCCATCACCATGTCGCGACTGAATTCACTGGCAATTATCACCAAGGTACGGTCTAAATGTCCCGAACGATCCAAATCTTTCAATAATTGAGCGATTGGAGCGTCAATCAGTTTCTTCATGTCCTTGGCTCTGGTATGACCATTTTCATGGGTATCCCAGCCCATAAAAGGTTCATATTCACTGGTCACCGAAATAAAACGGGCACCTTGTTCCACCAATCTGCGAGCCATCAGGCAGCCTAATCCAAATTTACCCGTGTTATAGATATCGTACGTTTCTTTAGGCTCCTCAGATAGGTCGAAGGCCTTTGCCTCCGGAGATTTAAGCAGCCTGTAGGCCTGCTCCATGGACCGCTTGAAGGATTCCTTTTGGTAATCACTGCCAAGGTCTCCGATAGCGTTTTTCCCTAAGAGTTCATTGTACAATTGGTTGCGGCGTTCGAACCTACTGAATGACATGCCCGCGGGTGGTTTTACAGAATCTAGACCAGATGAAGGATCAGGAATCATAAAAGGACCAAATTCACTGCCCAATATTCCGGCCGTATGAAAAGCTTTTAGCTCCTCGGCTTCTCCTACGGTCATACGTTGCCCTATATTGATAAAGGCGGGTATTACGGGGTTTTTCGGCCCCAATTCCTGGGCGATCCAAGAACCTATATGTGGTGCAGCAACCGTTTGGGGTGGTTCATAGCAGGTATGCCAATGATATTGATGCCTAGAATGCAGGATATGACCTAAATCTGCAGCCATGTATGAACGTATCAGGGTTCCTTTATCCATCATGGCAGCAATTGACTCCAAGCCTTCAGAAAATTCAATTCCATCCAATGCAGTGGGGATAGATTTAAACGTGCTCAAAACCTTATTGGAGTCAAGTCCCTTTTCATATGGGGTATATCGCTTTGGGTCAAAAGTTTCGGTATGTGCCATTCCTCCTGCCATCCATAAAAGAATTACCGAATCAGCAGTTCCTGTCATATTGCCTGAACAGGAGGATAATAATGCAGAAAGGGGAGAGCCAGCAGCCAAAGCTGCCAAGGTCCCAACACCGGCAGTACGCAAAAAATCCCTTCTGTTATAATTCAGTTTCATGATCTATAGATTTATTATTCAATAAATTGAAATTCCGGAAGTAATACGATCGCCCAAAGTAGCTCCTGAACCGATCCCTCTTCCAGTTTTTCCTCAAATAGGGTATTGGCAATCTTGAGTTCATCGGTACTTGGCTTCCTACCTAAAGTTTGCCCGTAAATAGCTTGGATCAGTTCATTCGGATCTTTATACTGTGCCACCCATTTCTTGGCGCCATGGATCAAGGTTTCGTTTAATTTTGTGCCATTTGTTAATTCCATGGCTTGTAATAAGGTCACATGGCCTTCACGCACGCTGATTACGTTTTCCCTGCTTGGTCGTCCTAAAGCCGTTAAGAATGGGTCGTTTTGGACCAAGGCCGCTCTTACAAAGCTGGAGGCATCCATGTAGGCTTTGGGATCAGCAAGCGGATTATATTTCAATGCTTCCACGGTATATACAGGTGAAACCAATGTGCTCAGGGCATCTGAAAATTGTTCAGCGGTGAGTTTCTTTTTTAAAATCCCTTTAAAGACAAAATCTGGAGCATTGATAGTACTTTGGTCTTCCAGCCCTATGGAAGGTAATTGATAGGTTTTTGAAGTTGTGATGAGGTAGAGCAGCTTTTTGATGTCATAGCCTTCCTCGACAAAATTTACCGCCATCCAATCCAATAAATCGGCACTCCAAGGCTTCTTATCCATTTCATCCGTTGGCGAAACGATTCCTCTGCCCATTAATTGCGCCCAGATCCGATTCACTAAGGTCCGGTATAGTCTGCCATTTTCGGGTTGGGTCAAGTATTGGCTCAATTCCTTGGACCTTTCTGCCACACTGCCTGTTTTGTTGATCGTTCCCAATTCCGGCCAGAGCATCCTTGTATCGGCCATTTTTCCGGTGGGAATATCACAGCGATTGATTTCTAACTGTTCTTCCGAAAATATATTGGCAAAGGCGTAGGCATCGTCTAACTTCCAATCACTAACAAAGCTGTCATGGCATGAAGCACATTTCAGGTTTACACCCAATAAGGCTTGCGAAACATTCTGGGCAGCCTGCATAGCGGTAGTTTGACTGCTGTTTACTGCACCTCTCCAAGCAATACCCTTAATAAAGCCCTTGGATTCCTCCGTAGGATCCAATAATTCCATGGCAAATTGTTTATAGGGCTTATTGGATTGCAAGGATTTAAATAACCAATCTGATATATTGAATCTTCCTCCAGTGATATAGCCTGTACCGGAATAGTCATTTCGTAATAGATCATTCCAGAAGGTAGTCCAATGCGTTGCATATTCCCGATCCTTGGAAAGAAGACTAGTGACCAGTTTTTCTCTTTTATCGGTATTGTCATCGGTGATGAAATTCTTGATTTCTTGATCCGTAGGTGGCAAGCCAATCAGATCGAAATAAACCCGACGGATATAGGTTCGATCGTCCACAGGTTTCTGCCATTGAATTCCTTTTTTCTCAAAGTAGGCATTCACCAGACGATCAATAGGGTTTTCCATTCCGGCAACTACTGGAGGCAATGCTGGTTTTCGAGGTGCTAATGGCGCATTCGGGAAGATTCCTTTGATATTATCTGGCCAAGGGGCTCCTTTGTCAATCCATAATTTGATAATGGCGATGTCCTTTTCACCTAAGGGTTTTCCTTTTCCCGGCATAGCTTCTTTATGGCCGGGAGGCAGAGAGACCCTGCGTAGCAACTCGCTATGTTCAGAATCCCCAGGTTGAATGACTATTCCCGATTCACCACCTTTAAAAACCATTTCTTTTTGGTCAAGACGTAGTTCACCTTCGGTTTTATCACTGCCGTGACATTGAAAACAATGGTGGGCAAATATCGTTCGGACAGCCAGGTTAAGATTGACCTGCTGTTCTGTGGTTAAACTATCGGAATCCGTGGAAAAGGAGGCAAAATCAAAATCCGCAGATGATACGCCGCCGGCAATTTCACCCAGGTTTTCATCTTGGGGAGCCCATGGAGTGTTGCTCAATAGATAATCTTGGCCATGGGTCAATGATCCTCCAAAATGTCCCGCCATAAAAATGCTTAAGACCGTTAAAAGGAGTGAGGTGCGATAAATAGGAATCAGGCTATTTTTACCTTGCTTTATGATCTGCAGGAGAACAATGGCCGTAATGGTTCCAAAAACGGCGGTACTGATGCCCGACCATTGATGCCATTCAAAGGTCTCTCCAGAATAACTGCCTGTATTGGCGAGAAATAAACCTAAGCCTGCGGCTACTACTGCAGAAATTGCTCCAATAAATATCAGCCAATTGGTTCCTGTCCGAAGGTTTGAATGAAAGGTGCGGAGTTTGGCCAGCTCCATAAAGCCAGCAACCAATATCAAGGCTACCGGAAAGTGGACCAGCATAGGATGGAGTCTTCCTAAAAATACCCATCCCCACCATGGATCCGCTTCAACCTTGTTTTTTTCGATAGTTTCAACAGCAACTTCTTGGGCCGATAAAACAAAAAACAAGAGCATAAAACCCACAACAAGGAATGCGGATTTATAGGAATAAAAAATCTTTTGACAATTCGGTTTATACATGATTGGTCCTTTATTGATGACCAGTGTTTAACTAAAGTTAATAAATAATTGGCAAGGACCATCCTGCACCATCATGGCATTAAATCTATGGAAATCAGTAATTAGCAGCTTTGTCCAACAGTTTGCTGGTTTATTTGTTATTTCTATAATCTAATTGTTACGAAGGTTCTATCGTGACCTTATTTTATAAATCATAACACTATTACTATGTCAGAAAAAAAAGCAGAAAAAGATCCACAAATCATAGTTCAAATCCGTGAATTTTTAGATGGCCTCAACAATAGCGGGGGCGAACCATTGGAGACCCTTTCTCCAAAGGATGCCCGTCAAGTTTTGGTAGACGCCCAAAAGTCAGTGAAAGTTGATTATTCAGGTATATCGGAGTCTGAAAGAGAAATTACCCAAGATGGTATCACCGTCAATATACATATCGTAAAACCTGAGCAAAGCAAAGATCAAAAGCTGCCAGTTTTTATTTTTATTCATGGTGGTGGCTGGATATTGGGTGATTACCCAACCCATAAGCGTCTGGTTCGTGATTTGGTGATCAATTCTGGGGCCGCGGCCGTATTTGTGGACTACACACCTTCACCTGAAGCGAAATATCCTGTCGCCATCAATGAAATTTACGCAGCTACAAAATGGGTTTCCGAGAATGGCGATGAAATAGGGGTTGATGGTTCGAATTTAGCTATTGCAGGAAATAGTGTTGGCGGGAATATGACCGCAGTTACCTGTTTGATGGCAAAGGACAAAGGGGGACCAAAGATCAAGTTTCAATTGCTCTTATGGCCAGTGACCGACGCAGACTTTAACCGCGACTCTTGGAAAAAATATGCAGAAGGAAGATTCCTTACTTCCAATATGATGAAATGGATGTGGGATAATTACCTGCCGGATGAAAGCAAAAGGAAGGAATATTACGCCACACCTTTCAATGCCAGCATCGATGAATTAAAAGGATTACCTCCTGCATTGGTTCAATTGGCTGAAAATGACATTCTATATGATGAAGGCTTGGCCTATGCCAGAAAACTGGATGAAGCGGGTGTGCCTACAACCATCCAGACCTACAATGGCTTTATCCATGATTATGGCTTGTTAAATCCTTTGGATCATATTGAAGCCGTTAAATTTTCAACAGAACAGGCTGCCTTAGGTCTTAAGAAAGCTTTATTTGGTTAGTGGAATTTTTGGTGAAATTCAATATCTTGAATGAATCATTAACTGATTAATTATATGGATCTGAAAATTAGAAAAGAAGAGGAAAATGATTATCCATTCGTTTTTGATTTAATAGAGAAAGCATTCCATGAAGAAGCCATGAGCGATCATCAAGAACAGTATTTGGTAGATCGATTAAGGCAATCTGCTTCGTTTAGGGAAGAACTCTCCATCGTTGCTGAAAAGGAAGGGAAGATTGTAGGTTATGTCCTGTTAACAGAAATCAACATCATAAACAGCCAAAACCAAAGTTTTATTTCTTTGGCTTTGGCTCCTATTGCAGTATTGCCCGCTTATCAGGGACAAGGTATTGCTGGAGCATTGATGCATGCTGCCCATGAAAAAGCCAAAGAACTAGGATATGGTTCCATCGTTATTTTAGGGCATGCAGATTATTACCCTAGGTTTGGATATCGGCTGGCCAAAGAATTTGGAATAAGATTGCCTTTTGACGTACCTGATGAGAATTGCTTTGTAATTGAGCTAAGCGAGGGAACATTAAAGCATATAAATGGGACCGTGGTTTATCCTGCAGAATTTGGTTAAAAAAGGAGTTATTATTTTAACCTGGTTCGAGATTCATTCGAGACATATTCGAGAATAATTTTATCCAGTTCGAATTTTCCGAATGTGTCTCGAATGAGGTCGGAACGAAATTCAGATATTTCCATCAATTTTAAAAAATTCATATTATCAGTTTTGGATATACTAAAGCTCAGCCTAAATTATGGATAGAATCCCATAAAAGTTTATTAAATTGAATGGACTAAAAACCATTAGGTTTTATCATTCAACAATTAAAACTTTTAATAAACTAGTTTAAGATGGAGCATTGGGAACTCGTACTGATCTTTCTGATGATTGCTTTTGTGTATTCGTCAGTTGGCTTTGGTGGAGGCTCAAGTTATTTGGCGGTTTTGGCCATGTACAGTTTGCCGTATCAGGAAATCAGGCTTACTGCGCTGATATGCAATGTAATCGTGGTTGTAGGTGGAGTGATCATTTATATCAGAAATAATCAAGTTGATTGGCGAAAAATTTTGCCATTAACATTGATCAGTGTTCCGATGGCCTATTTAGGAGCTATCATGAAATTAAGCCAAGAAACATTTTTTATGATTTTGGGAATTACTTTAGTGATAGCAGCAATTTTATTATGGCTCCAGACAGGGAATAGACCTGAAGCAGAGCGGACAGACCAGGGCAAGACAGGTGTAGTTCAAAACAGTTTATTAGGAGGCGGAATAGGGTTTTTGTCTGGTTTGGTCGGAATTGGTGGAGGAATATTTTTATCACCCCTCCTCAATTTGATTAAATGGGATACCGCCAAGAAAATTGCGGCAACCTCAAGTGTGTTTATTTTGATAAATTCCATATCTGGAATTGCTGGTCAGTTCTCAAAATTAACAGTCGAGATGAACTTTTCAAGGATCGGGATTTTATGTCTTTCGGTATTGCTAGGAGGACAGATAGGATCGAGGATGTGCATCAAATGGAATCCTTTGATTGTAAAAAGAATGACAGCAGTTCTTGTATTAATCGCTGGAATAAATGTTTTGATAAAATATTGGTAGCAGAAATAAAAATGAAGATTACAGTGTTGGGTTTTGGGATAGCAAAAGAAATTTTTGGCTCATCGGAGATTCACTTGGAAGTGCATGATGCGCTAGATGTCAGAGGTTTAAGGGTTTTAATAGAGGGGAAGTATCCTCCATTGACAAAACTTAAATCTTATATGTTTGCTATTAATGAGGAATATGCAGAGGATACGCAGATAATTAACAGTGGAGATGAAATCGCATTGATTCCACCAGTAAGTGGAGGCTAAGATGGTAGAAATTAAGATATCAGCAGACGTACTTGATATTGTTCATTGTTTGGCAATTTCCAAGGATCTGGAGAGTGGCGGGGCAGCTTCATTTATTGGTTCTGTGCGAAACAATACCAAGGGGAAACCAGTCATTCGACTAGAATTTGAATGTTATGAAGCCATGGCGCTAAAAGAAATGCGAAAGATAGCCGAGGAAGCCATTTCCAGATTTGCAGTAAGGAACGTAGTTATCCAACATCGGGTCGGGATTTTATATCCTGGAGATGTTGCAGTGATCATTGTAGTCAACGATGGGCATCGGGATTCAGTTTTTGATGCTTGCCGATTCATTATAGATACCTTAAAAAAAACGGTGCCCATTTGGAAAAAGGAAGTCTTTGAAAATGGGGAAGAATGGGTATCTGCGCATCCATAGGTAGCGGATATATTTAGTATATTTAATAGATAAGATTGTATGCTGATGAAGGAAGAAGCCTTGAAAAACAATTCCATAGAGAAACTTGATATCATAAAGGTCAAGGAAAACAGCAGTCATGCCATGATGGATGAAGTTTCGGTGGAGGAACCATTAGAAATCAAGGTTCGGTATGGGAATGATTCTGAAAAGAAAATCAAGAATCTTTCTGTTACCATGCGGACTCCAGGAAATGATATGGAACTTGCTGCAGGGTTCTTGTTTACCGAAGGGATTATTTCTGAGCTTGGCCAAATCAAACACATTGAACATGCTAAAACTGATTGTTCCAGAAACAATGAGAACAGTATTGTTGTTGAACTTGTATCAGGGTTTACGCCGGAATTAATGAATGTGGATAGAAACTTTTATACGACCTCAAGTTGTGGGGTATGTGGAAAGGGTTCCATTGAGTCAATCCGGACGGTTAGTTCTTTTCAAGAGATGGAAAAGGAAGAGCTGAAAATCGATCTGGAGGTATTATACCAATTATCTGAAAAGCTTAGGGTCTTTCAGGATAATTTCAGTTCAACAGGAGGTATACATGCTTCTGGCATTTTCGACTTAGAAGCTAATCTATTAGGGCTTAGAGAAGATGTAGGTAGGCATAATGCTTTGGATAAACTGATTGGTTATTTCCTTTTGGAAAATCAATTGCCATTAAGGAATAGGATTTTGGTCTTGAGTGGTCGGGCCAGTTTTGAATTGGTTCAAAAAGCTGCGATGGCGGGTATTTCCTTTATTGCAGCTATTGGTGCACCATCCAGTCTTGCGATCAAGCTCGCTAAAGAGTTTGATGTTAGTTTGTTGGGTTTCCTAGGTAAAAATAGGTTTAATATCTATCATCAGGGAGCAAATTTGACTATTAATAATTTATCATGAAAATTAGGATAAAAGATAATTCTGTACGGATTCGTTTGACACAATCGGAAGTTAATGCACTATACCAAGATGGGAATATTTCAAGTAGGACGGAATTCTTGGAACAAGCATTTGTTTATGCTGTGGAAAGAGCGGATGTGCCGGAATTATCCGTAGAGTTTGTAGAAAATAAAATCACCTTGAAAATCCCTGCTAATCTGCTTGAACAAATGTATTCGACGGATGTCGTAGGATTTGAGGGCCTTACGGGAAAAGTAAAGTTGTTATTAGAAAAGGATTTTGTGTGTTTGGACAATACTTTGGAAGACCAAAGCGATAATTATCCAAACCCTAATATGAAGTGTTAACCCACTTGAAAATCACATGGCTATGGAAGAACGAGATAAAAAATTGATTGAGCAAGAAATTAAATCAGAACCAAGTGCGGAAAATCCCTTTAGGTTATTGGATTTAAAATTGACTCCAGTTGAGAAAAAAGCGGCTGGTATTCCGGCGGTTTTGGCAGTATTCAGTGATTTATTTGAGGAGAAAGCCGTAGTCCGTGCTGGTCGAGCCTTATTCAAGGTAAATCAGATGGAAGGTTTTGACTGTCCGAGCTGTGCCTGGCCTGATCCAGATGATGAACGTTCGGTGCTTGGTGAATACTGTGAGAATGGAGCAAAAGCAGTGGCAGAAGAAGCCACGAGTAAGCGTGTTACGCCACAGTTTTTTAAGGAAAATTCAGTTGCTGATCTAGCCAAATTGGATGATTACCAAATAGGGAAGATGGGCAGGTTAACCGATCCGATGTATTTACCAGAAGGGGCAACTCATTATCAACCCATCAGCTGGAATGATGCTTTTAAAAAGATTGCATCCCATTTAAATGCACTGGAATCACCCGATCAAGCAGCATTTTATACTTCTGGAAGAACGAGTAACGAGGCTTCCTTTGTCTACCAATTATTTGCCAAGGAATTCGGGACCAATAATATGCCTGACTGTTCCAATATGTGCCATGAAACTTCGGGTTCGGCCTTAAGACCTACTATCGGAATTGGGAAAGGGACAGTGACCTTAGAGGATTTTTATGATACAGATGTTATAGTCATCATCGGTCAAAACCCTGGGACGAATGCACCTCGAATGATGAGTGCCCTTGCCAAAGGGAAAAAGAATGGAGCTAAGATCATTGCCATCAATCCTTTACCTGAAGCCGGTCTGATGGGTTTTGTTGATCCGCAAAGTGTGCTTGGCGTTTTGGAAGGTGGTGTTAAGCTTGCTGATCTTTATTTACCTGTTAAGATCAATGGTGATATGGCTCTCCTAAAGGCCATCGAAATGCTCTTGATAGATTTTGAAAAGAAGAATCCAGGTTCGGTGTTTGATGAACAATTTATTGAAAATAAGACGGTTGGATTTAATGAGTTCCTGCAACAGTTCAATGATCTTGATCTGGATGAGCTAGCTAAAGAAGCTGCTGTCGACAAGGACCTGATCTATGAGGCCGCAGCAATGATTGCCTTCAAGAAACGCATTATTATCAGCTGGGGAATGGGGCTGACCCAACAACCTAATGGGGTAGATATGATTCGTGAGATCCTGAATATCCTGTTGTTGAAAGGAAGCATCGGTATTCCAGGAGCTGGTGTTTGTCCCGTACGCGGACACAGTAATGTGCAAGGAAATAGGACAATGTTAATTGATGAAAAACCATCAAATGAACAGTTGGATAGAATTGAGAATTTCTATGGGTTTCAGGTACCTAGAAAACATGGCTATGATGTGGTGCGGGCCATTAAGGCTATGCATGAAGAAAAAATAAAATTTATGTTCTGCATGGGCGGAAATTTTCTATCCGCTACACCTGATACGACATATACGGCCAATGCCTTGCGTAAGCTTAATCTTTTGGTCTGTGTGTCCACCAAGCTCAATAGAGGGCATTTGGTGCATGGAAAAGAAGCCATTATATTGCCAACATATGGTCGAAGCGACAAAGATATAGTGAATGGAGAGCTTCAGATTATTTCTACTGAAAACTCTATGGGGGTTGTTCAACAGTCGAAAGGAATGTTGGATGCGGTCTCGGATAATCTGATCAATGAGACCCAGATCGTATGTAGAATGGCAATAGAGACTTTAGGAGATCGTTCCGTGGTAAATTGGAAAAGATATCATGACAGCTACGATGCGGTCAGGGATGATATAGAACAATGTATTCCGGGTTTTGATAATTACAATGTTCGCGTTCGTGAAAAAGGAGGTTTTTATTTACCTAATGAGGCACGCGATAAACAATATTTCTCGAAGAAATTAGAGGGTAAGGCGCCATTTACTTTAACCGAGGTTCCGGATAATACCTTGGCTGATGATGAATATATGATGGCAACGACAAGGACCCATGATCAATTCAATACGACAATTTATGGATTAGATGATCGGTATCGTGGCATCAAAAATGAGCGAAGGGTTATTTTTATGAACCAGAAGGATATTGATAAAGCTGGCTTCAAAGCTGGAGATAAAGTGGATCTATATAATTTTGATGATGGAATAGAGCGTGTTGCACCATTATTCATTATTGTTTCATATCAGATTCCTGAAAAGAATACGGTAACCTATTTTCCGGAGACCAATGTGCTTGTTTCGGTAAATAACGTGGTTAAAGAGAGTAACATGCCAGCATCGAAATATGTGAAAATCAAAATTAAGCCACACGATCCAGCAGTTTACAAAAAAGTTGATCAAATGTTGTATCAAGGTGCTATTCAAAGGCCATAATTGGGGATTATATTAAAAGGAAATTTATTGTATAGTAGCTCAGATTAAGCCTACCTTTGGCAAGTGAGATTCCAGCAAAATCAAAGTGCATGAATGATTCCCTGTATTTGGAACGCTGATTTAATTCTGCTAAGATTTAAAATAATATGATTATTAGAAAGAAGGAGCATTGGTTCAAGATGCTTTTTGTTTGGCATGGTTCGGTATTACCTGCATTGGTGCCCAGACTATTGTTACTTTTGGTCTTTTCTGTTTTGGTTGCCTATTTCCATGGAACCGTTCTGGATTTTAAAGTTCCCTTAAATCCAGCCCCATTGACTTTATTTGGTTTTGTTTTGGCTCTATTTCTGGGTTTCCGAAATAATGCTAGCTATGAACGTTTTTGGGAAGGCCGAAAATTATGGGGAGCCTTGTTAAATACTTCACGTTCTTTGGTTAGGCAGATTTTGACCTTAAATAATGGCGAGAAAAACAAGAATTTCGTGGTTGGATTTATCCATTTGATCAGTGCTTTTGTCTTTGCTTTGAAGCATCAACTTCGAGGGACCGATCCAAGAGAGGATATGGAGAAAAGGTTAGATCCAAAAAGCTTGGAGCTTGTCATGTCCAGTATGTATAAGCCAGTCAGCATAATGCGGATCATGGCTGAGCAACTGCAACAAGCAAAGTTGGAAGGGAGGATGGATTCCATTCAACAGGCAAGAATGGATGAGAACCTCGATAAGCTTTCCGATATTCTAGGGGGCTGTGAGCGGATTATCTCGACACCTTTGCCCTATAGTTACAGCGTCTTACTTCACCGGACGGTTTATATTTATTGCGCCATGTTACCATTTGGCTTAGTGGACTCATTGGGATGGTTTATGCCATTAATCGTGGTATTTATTGCCTATACTTTTGTTGCATTTGAGGCCATAGCCGATGAAATTGAAGAACCATTTGGTGCGGAAGCGAATGATTTGGCACTCAATAACATGAGTGAAATGATCGAAGAGACCATTGAGGAGCTTGTTGGGCTACCGAATACAAGGAGGCCAAAACCGTATCAAGAAATTATTGACTAACTACAAGTCTAATAGACCGTTTTTTAGGGAGTAAACTTTTAAGTCTGGAAAAGCTTTCTTGATTATACGGGCAGCTATTTTACTTCTTTTTCCGGACATACAATACAAAATCACCTTAGAATCGATAGCTGCAAATTCCTTTAGGTGTTGATGCAAATCATTCAATGGAAGGTTTTTGCCACCAATATTAAATTCTTCGTGCTCATCTGGTTCTCTTACATCGAACAGGACGAATTTTTCGGGATGGAGGTTATATTCTTCTAAAGTAATGGTTGGATTGCTTTCCGGTAAAGCCTTGATCTGAATATTCGATTTTTTTAGTTTAATGATCCTTGATCTGCCTGTTGATGTATCCATGATCCATAATTTTCCAGCCAGAATATCCGGCATACCAGTAAGGTATTTTATGGCTTCATTGGCTTGCATACAACCAACAATTCCAGCTAAGCTGGGGATGACACCGCCTTCTCTACAATTTGGCACCACTGTGTTTTCAATATCATGGTAAACATCCCTGTAATTCGTGGAATAGGTTCCATCCTGAAGTTTAACATTCCATATACTTACTTGACCTTCATATTGGTAAATTGCAGCATAAACCAATGGTTTGCCAGCTAATACACAAGCGTCATTGATGAGGCATTTGCTTTCTAGGTTATCGGTTCCTTCCAAGATCAAGTCGTATTCTTTGATCAGGTCCATGATATTATTGGAGGTCAAGCGGATTGGGTAGGAGATAATATTGATCTCAGGGTTCTGCAATTTAAGTCGCTCTGTTGCAACTTCTACTTTCCAATTATCGATATCTTGTGGTCCATATAAGACTTGCCGGTGTAGATTGGATAGCGAAATGATATCATCATCAACCAATCCTAAGGTTCCAATACCGGAGGCAGCAAGATATTGGGCTGCAGGGCAACCCAAACCGCCCATTCCGACAATAAGAACTTTGGCATTTTGGAGCAATTGTTGCCCTGTATTACCAAATCCTGGTAAAGCTATTTGACATTGATATCTTTCGAAATTAGGTTCCATCTATATTTTTTTTTGTTCTTGAAGCGCTTTGTCAGCTATTTCTGCATCCTCAGGACTGTTCACATTCATTAAAGCATCAGGATTGATAGGGTCTAAGATCAAGCAATCCGAATGGATCAGGACTTTCCTAGGGCAGGTAATGCCATTTGCTAGAAAGCTTAACAGTAAGGGATAGCTTTTTGGCTCCCAGATACTTATCAAAGGTTCTGGAAGGCCGTCAAATGGGCTTTTATAGGTTGTCGCTAATTTATTAGAGTCGCGTGATTGCATTAGCTTGGTTAGGGAGTCTTTGTCCAACAAAGGCAGGTCACAAGCTACAACCAGCCAAGCTTTGTCGCGATGGGCATGAAATGCTGAAAGGATACCGCCAAAGGGGCCCATATTGAGAAAAGTATCTGTCAATGCCTGGTAATTTGGGTCAAAGTCTTGGGTTTGATCTTGACGGCAGGAAATAAAGACCTGATCACAGAATTCTGCTAGCAGATCGGCAGCATAATATCTTTGTTCCTTGCCATGCCAATGGATTAGATCTTTGGGTTTTCCCATTCTACGGCTTTTCCCTCCTGCGAGGACCAGACCATAGATTTCTGCTACCTTATTCTGACCTTTTGAAGTCATTTTTTCCTCCTGTTTTTTCAATCAGTTTAATTTCTCGAATGATAATATCATGGCTGAGGGCTTTGCACATATCATAAATGGTCAATGCAGCAATGGAAACCGCAGTCATTGCCTCCATTTCAACCCCAGTTTTTGCTTCCACCTCTGCTATGGCATAGATGTCAAGACTGTTACCGTTGAATTTTATTTCAACTTCACAATTCTCCAGACCAATGGGATGACATAATGGAATAAGTTCTCCAGTCTTTTTAGCAGCCATAATTCCCGCAATAATAGCGGTGTGGATAATGGAACCTTTAGCGGTATTGAAGTTCTCTTCGGTCAGTTTCTGCATAACTACTGGAGGAAGTTCAATGCTTGCTTTGGCCGTTGCACGTCTTTGAGTTATCTTTTTATCCATGACATTGACGATGCTGGGTTGTTGGTTTTTATTGATATGCGAAAAATCGGTCATTCTATACTATTTATAGGTCCATACTTGATAAACTTCACCCTTATAAAAACTGTTTTTTTCTAAGGGAAGTTCTATAAAGGCATTAGTTTCGGCGAGATGTGAAAAGTCTCCAGAACCATTGCTGTTCACGGATACTGCCGTTAATTGTCCCAAATTATTCACCTTCAGTTTTACCTGAGCAAAATATTGCAAAGCAGTTGAAAACTGAATGTCATTTTGTAAGATAGCAAACTGTGGAGTAGATACTTCTATATTCAATGAAGCCTCCAACCAGGGAATCAAATAGCGATTAAGGCACATAAATACAGAAACTGGATTGCCTGGGAATGCAAATAGCAGTTTATCGTTTTTATCCTTTCCGAACCAAAAAGGTTTACCAGGTCGCTGTTTGATTTTGTGGAAGAGTTGTGTTACGCCTAATGCGGAGCAAACTTTTGGTAGAAAATCATATTTTCCCATCGAAACGCCACCAGTCATGACCAGTACATCGTAATGAACGAGGAACTCAGCAAGTTTTGCTTTGATTTCATCGAAATGATCGTCGAGATGGTAGGCATCCGCCGAAATCTGATATTTTTTCAATGCAGATTGTATACTGATGCCATTGGACCGTCTCAATTGATATGGGCTTGGAACTGAATCAATGGATACCATTTCGTCACCAGTAGAAATAATGGCGATTCTGGGTAGTTTTTTTACCAAGACTTCAGTTTTTCCGATAGATGCAGCAATTCCCATAATAGCTGCTTCAATAATTTTTCCGGCTTGCACAAGGACTTCACCTTGTGCTTTATCCTTAGCCTTTACATGGATATTTTGTCCTTTTTTAACTTCAATATTGATGACTGCAAAGCCATTCTCAATGCTTATATCTTCATAACGGATAATACTGTCCATTGAAGGGTCTAAGGCTGCTCCCGTCATGATCTCAATACAGGAGTCTATGGATGCAATCGAAATAGGATGTTCTCCAGCAGCTTGAACAGCTTGGATTTTAAACTTCTGAACACCAGCAGAGAGGGCTTTAGCATTGATTGCTATTCCATCAACTGTTGCTCGGTCAAATGGAGGTAAATCGCGATCCGCAGTCAGGTCTTCAGCGAGTACCCTTCCTAAAGCATCCAGCAGAAGGATCGATTCTACTCCAAAATCCCTTTTTTCTGAAAGGATTATCTGTTCAGCTTGCGCAACGGTAATCATTTCCATTTTATCCTCCAATTGTTGCCATTGATTGATGAATAGTATTGGGATCTAAACTAATTTTTTCAGCTTCCCAACCATCTTTAGGTTTATGCTGTACACTTTGTATGATTAAATCTTTTAGTTCCATATCTGTTTTTCCCAATCGCATTTCATCTTTTAAGTTTATTCCCCCACCTTCATATAGACAGGTTTTCAGAACCCCTAATGGGCTAATGCGTCCTCGGTTGCAATCCCCGCAGAAGCTACGGGAATAAGCTGCTATGATTCCAAATTCCCCTTTAAATCCAGGTATTTTATAATTGTAGGAGGTGGAACTTATTGGGTCTTGTAGTTTATTTATTTCTCCAAAGTGTTCTTGGATATGTTGGTATATATTATGCTGGTTCCATTTTAGGGAAATCTCTTTATTATCACCATTGAAAGGCATTTCTTCAATGAATCTGACAGCAATTGGGAGGGTCTTGCCCAAGTTGACCAATGGAATGATGTCTTCAATATTTTGACCGTCCATTACAACGCAATTGATCTTTACTTGAATATTGTTCGAGAGCAGGCTTTCCATGGTTTTCATGACCTGCCAAAATTCATTTCTACGGGTAATTTTGAAGAATCTATTCTCGTCTAAGGTATCTATGCTAAGGTTGACAGATTTGATTCCAGCAGCTTTTAGCTGCGGAATAAAAGGTTCGGTCAAGATACCATTGGTTGTGATGCTTAATTCGTTGAGCTTGTTAATTTGGGCAATTCTATGGATCAATTCCATGCAGTTTTTCCTTACAAAAGGTTCACCACCGGTAATACGGATCTTATCTACGCCAAGTTGAGTGAAGATGTTGCAAAGTCTGATTATTTCATCATCTGTCATCAATTCATTTTGCTTGATCCAAGGAAGGCCATTTTCGGGCATACAGTAAGTGCAACGTAGATTACATCGGTCAACAACAGCAAGCCGTAAATAATTAATAGTTCGCCCAAATTTATCCTTCAACATATCCTTCATAGATGTCCTCTACCAAATATACTTAATGTTTTAATAGGAATTAAGGCAATTTGGGGACAGATTGTGGGAATAAATATACTATGGTTAATTTTATTTATTAAAAAGTGTGTACAATGGAATATCTACCAATACAGAAACATTGAATCTGGAGACAGAAATATGCTCTTCCGTGATAGCAGCTTCTCCATTGCCGATCTTGATGGTTCTTAGGCTTGGTATATAATTATAATGTACCCCAAAGGTTAGGGGAGAAGATTTGTGATTTATATAGAACCCTACACCTGGAGCAAGGAAATGTTCAAATTTTAGGTTTGAATAAAAAGTAGTGTCATTGTTCAAACGAACATTTACTAACGTTCCTAGATCAATAATGCTCGCAAAGAAAGTGATGTAATTTTTAAAACTGACCGATACGCCGATGGGAGCGGCAAGTCCAATATTGGTTTTTGTTTGATTTTCAGAACCATATGCAACCTCTTTTCCTGCTGTTAATCCGACATAACCATTCAAACTGATGTTAAAATTACTATTTCTTTTGATGGAGCTGCCTCCAATGGGTAGGGCATAGGCTTCCAATAGTTTTTCCATGTCTTTATCTGCTTCGACTTCCGCAAGTTGAACCATAAAGATCAATGATCTTCTATAGTTATTTTCTTTATCGACAGGTAGGTAATCTCTCATTTGGCTTAAAATGCTCACCAGTGCTTTTTGATAATCTCGTCGCACCAAGGAGGAAGCGAAGTCCTGATAATTTGAGAAGAAGGCGAGATATTCTTTTTTTAAATAGAAAACACCTTCTGCAGTGCCTGATTTCAAGAATGTTGAAAATGAGGATTGGAGCATACCTAATAGTGTCAGACCCTGTTCGGTATTGAGGTAATAATTGTTTTTGGCAATAAACTGGCTTGCGGCATTTAGCTCATCAAAATAGAACAGTAATTGTTTTATTGAGTTCTCAAATTGGTAGATGTCATAATTATTGGAATAGGGTTTAAATTGTTCATTTAGGAGGCCGATAAAATATCTTTTGGTCTTATTATTGGGGTCAGAGAAATTTAGTCGATTGATGTTGATCCAAGTACTTGTTCCTCCAACTGTATCTCGCAAGGCTTCGGATAATAGGTGGTTTATGGCGACTGCTTTAGCAATTTCCTGATCATGGTAGATTTCACTGTTCAATTTTTGAAATATACCTGGGAGTGAAATTCCAGTACCTAAGTCAGCGTGAAGATTGGCAGCAATTTTTAGGATGTCCGCACCTTGAGGAGGGATTCTTGGAAAAACCCGATATGCTTCACTGGCCAGTCTTTTATGGATATTACCAAGGTCATTATCGACGACCTGTCTTAGGAATATCAAATCTGCACTGTAATAACTTTTTTGACCATATAACCTTTTGGTTTCTTGGTAAGTTTCAGGGAGTAAGGCATCGAATATTTCCTCTTCTTTATCTGTGATCCGTTCAAATAGTTTATTTAAACCATAATAAATGACTTCCTGTTTGAATCGATTCGCCATAAATGTAGAAAGACCATTGATTACCGCTGCTTCCCAACCAAATCCTGGAGCTGTACTTAACGCAATAGCTTTAAGATCTAAATCCTTAGCTTTCCCTGGCACATCAGTATCCTCATCAATATCGGTGAAAGCTTTAGAAGAATCCTGAGAAATCGCTTGGTCCACGGAAGGTATAATCTTTATGGCATTTAGTAAATCCTGCAGGAATGGGTTTTGTATTTGATCGGCGTTTATTTCATTGATATTATACCTTTCTAAGACCGTCTTTATTTCCTCAGAAAAGGAGCGTAAGTTTTCAACTTGTTTAGTTTTGACCAGATTTTCCAATTTGGCGAGATATACTGCATCAGCATAAGTGGGTTGAATATTGGGTTTCACTGGATGCTGTCCAAATGAAAGTATTGGAATGATCAAGAAAAGATAGAGAAGGCTTTTCATAACAAAGAATAATTAGGTGTCGGCAATATTTGATTGCCATTAGTGTAATAGAAAGTAATAATTGGTTGCTGGTTTGCTCTACGCAGAATGAATTTTAACCTATTCTAAATTACAGGAATAAATAATGGATGGAAATACCTATTGGTAGGTATTTTTAGGGAATGTCTATGGATTATCCAGCCATTAATGTATAGAGGAATCTACCTAATCCGCCAAAAATAAGAGCTAGACAAAATGATACTATTCCAAGTATGTTTTTATTTTTTTCGATAAGTTTTAGATCGGGCTCTTGGTATCCATTGAAGCGCTTGGCAATTTCTACCCCAACAGTACCATCATAAAAGCCAACCATGCCGGATAAAAAAAGTACGGTATTGGCAGAAGCAAACATGGATAAAAAAAAGCCACTTAGAAAATAGATAGCAAATGAAAAGATGATGAAATAAGCGTAATTGAGTTTGAATCTGAAAGCGATAATTGAACCTAAGGTATCAATGATGGATACAGAAAGCAAGGCAAGCACAAAGATGATTACGATTTGGGTACTCATTTTATCAGTTTTGATAATTATAAAACTAAGAAAATCTAAAATGTTATAAAAAGGTTATGAAGAATATTATAGGCTATAATTGATTTGAGAATATATTTTTTAATAAAATAAGAAAGCAAACAGACCATTTGGCCTGTTTGCTTCTTTGAAACTTTGTTTATTACTATGAGAAGCCTATCCTAGATAGGTTGAATCATACATTGTTTTATCTCCAGATCAGATTTGCACTGCAAGGCACGCCTGCATAATCGGCATCAGGTTGTTTCAGCCAAATTGCTCCACTATCCTTTTTCTCCAGATCATACATTTTTCCATCGGCAGGAATGATTACGATATATCCATATTTTCCACCGACAGATGCAACCCATGAGCCATCAGCATAGTCATGGTCGCTCCAAGGAGTTCCTCCTTTACTCGCTCCTGTAAAGGCTATGTATTTTCCATCAGGGGAGAAGGTAGGCCGGTGTTCGCCATCGTAGCTGATCACCTCTGATAATTCACTGGTCGTGATCTGCT
The DNA here is from genome assembly GCF_024296865.1 of Sphingobacterium sp. LZ7M1. Lineage (GTDB taxonomy): Bacteria > Bacteroidota > Bacteroidia > Sphingobacteriales > Sphingobacteriaceae > Sphingobacterium. Next base: position 1,566,199 of record NZ_CP101134.1, read on the forward strand.
TCATGTCCCTTCCATCTATATTGCACATCCATAGGTGTCTATCCTTACGGAATGCCAGTTTTGTACCTTGCGGATTGACAGTAACAGAGCTAATTCCACTTTGGGTAAAGACATTCGGAGCGGTCTTAAAACCATCTGCCGCAGAACTCTTATAAACCGAATTGCCAATCCTGAAAAAGACGGTATTGTCTGCAGTCCAGACTGGGATGCCATAATTCAAGAAACTTACCCCCTTCACATACCAGGAATTAATAAAATTGCCGTTTGCCGCGTCAATGATGGTTATTGGCATATCCGCAAAATGTTGAGCATCTAATACGAGGTATTTTTCATTTGGGGAGATATGAGCATCGGTAATTTCAATATCATCTGCTTCATAGGTGATATCAAAAACATTTTTTCCGTCCTGTAGTGAACTGTAATCCATTTTTGCACCTTTATCCCGAAGGACAAATCTTCTTTCCGTAAAATTAAAGGCACCTTCAACATCCATGGTCAGCAGGGTCTTTTTATTGTCCCAACTAATGTCATAACTATCATACCTGGAATTTCCAGGGCCGATCCCAATCCATTTGTCATTATATTTTCCTGAACCAAAATCCATGTAGCCCACTTCACCTGCAAAATACCAATATATGCTTCCCGGTAGGTTTTTTATTGCCTTGCCATCGCTTCCCATGATGTCATCTTTGCTACAAGCAGTTAAAGAAAGGATAATGGCAATGATGAAGGGGAAGATTGTTTTTATTGTTCTTATAAGCATGGGTCGTCCTTTATTTCGTGTAAACTGGATTAATTTTGCAGTTTTTAAAAGCTTAATACAAAGTTAAATCCAGACCATTTTTATAGCAATACTATAAACTGACTAAAACCTTCTACTAGTTTTCCAGTAGTTTTAATTATAAGCGTAACATTTTTGATAAAATCCATGTATCTTAATGCATACTTATGCCTGTCGTTCGCGTTCATATTGCTGTCTTATTTTTGATTCTGCTACATCTTATGGCGAGTGGACAGGAACTTCCTGCATTACAGTCGAATCTCGAGCAGGCCAAAACCAAGGAAGAAAAATTTACTGCTTTGGTAAATCTTTCCGATTACTGGTCCTATCGCGATACAGCAAAAGCCTTTGAGACGCTTAGGCAAGCCCAGCCTTTTGTCGAAGGGAAAGATTTCTTGCGAGGAATCTATCTGTTTTATGAAGCTGGGATTTACTATGGCTATGACAATCCAAAAAGTCAGAAGCTCTACATGGAGGCTGAAAAATTCCTCAAGGATATAGATAAGCCTGCTGCTTACGGCTATCGGGCAAGATTGTGGCATAATTACGGTTCGCTTGAGCAGCAGGCAGATAACGATAAATCATTTTTGGACATCACTTTGACCTATTGTATCCCTTTTGCCATAAAATCGGGGGATAATGATCTGTTATTGAGTTATTTTACAGATGTAGGGATGGTATTCTATAACAATAAAGAATACCAGAAGGCTTTAGATTATTTTGAAAAGGCTGTCTCTTTGGTCCGGACGCCTGAACAGGAGTCAGGAAACCTATTATTTACCTATCTCAATATGTTTGATTTATTCTACGCGATGGGGGAAATAGAAAAGGGAGACCGTGTTTTGGGTAAAGCAGAGAAATTATTGAATAAGTTGGAGGACAAGAAACTAGCTGCTGCATATTACAAGAATAAGTCGAGGTCCCTGATTCAACAGAAAAATTATCTGGAGGCCTTGAAAAGTATCGAGAAAGGATTGGAATGGGCTCAGGAATATAATTCCTATTGGGATTTCTATTATTTAAAGTATGAAAAGGTTGTTGTATATAATTTGATTGAAAATTATCAAGCCGCGAAGGTTGAGCTCGAAGAATTATTGCGCGATCCAAGAGGGTCAGCTATGACCAAGAACCGATTAGGTCTTATGAGTGACCTTGCGGAAATGGAGGCGAAATTAGGGAATATGGGAGCTGCATATCAAATTATCCGAAAGCATAAGCAAATGAGTGATAGCTTGAGTTCATTGGATTTTAAAAAGCAAATGGCGGAGCTGGAAACTCGTTATCGGACAAAGGAAAAGGAGCAGGAGATCGTTCTGCTCGAAAACCGCAATATCCTGAACAGGGCAATCTTACTGGGAGGGATCCTGTTGACCAGTATTTTTGGCCTCTGGGTCTGGTATGCCTGGAATGCTCGGAAAAAACGGAATATGAAGGATACCCTTTTACTCAAACAACAGCGTGAAATCGATGTGGCAAAGGCATTGGTCGATGGGGAAGAGCAAGAACGAAAACGCTTGGCCAGAGAACTTCATGATGGGCTTTTAGGTAGGGTAACGGGATTGAAAATGAATGTGGAACGGATTGCTCGGGATTCGGAACAAAATGACCTACCCACTGTAGTCAATGAGTTGGAGACTGTCATCACCGATTTGCGGCATACGGCCCAAAATTTAGAGCCTTCGGTATTGAAAAGGAATGGTTTGGATGAAGCGATTAGACATTTTTGTCAATCCATGCAATCCGGCAGTAGCCCAATTTCCTATTATGGACAGGGGTTGGAGGGAATAAAGGACAAGAATATTCAACTCTCTATTTATAGGATTGTACAGGAATTGGTCACCAATGCGGTCCGACATGCCCAGGCAACAAAAATATTGCTGCAATGTTCAGTAGAAAATGGTTTCCTGATGATTGAAGCGGAAGACAATGGAAAGGGTTTTAACCCTGAAAGTATACAGCGAAATATGGGTTTGGATAATCTGGAATCCCGATTGAAGAGCATAGGAGGGACATTGAAGATTGATTCCCAACCTGGAGAAGGAACACATATAATTATTGAATGTCAATTGTAAATTATGATTAGAACTGTTATTTGCGATGATCATCCCTTGATTACCCAAGGATTGACAAGTTATCTTGCCGCACACAATACTATTGAAATAATAGGCTCCACATCCTCAGCTAAAGAACTTCGGAATATCATCTCGAAAGTGGAGGTTGATGTACTACTGTTAGACATTCAATTGCCGGATGGGAATGGCATTGATCTTTGTGTCGAATTGAAGCAGGAGCATCCCGATTTACAAATCTTGGCCCTGAGCAATCTGGATGATAGGAACATCATTTTGAGGATGTTAAATGGCGGTGCATCAGGGTATTTGCTTAAGAGTGCGGCAATGGACGAAATCGTTAAGGCGATAAACCATATTTATGAAGGTGGTGTCTACCTGGATTTGAATGCGCAAAAAAGTTTGGGGAGTTCGAAGGTAAACCTATCCGAGGAATTCCCACCCATTACCCGACGAGAAAAGTAGGTGATAAAATACCTTTCTGAAGGTTTGAGTTCGGTGCAGATTGCTGAAATTATGTTTGTCAGTCCATTTACGGTAGACACCCATCGCAGGAATCTGATGCAAAAATTCAATGTTAACAAGACCGTTAATCTCCTGCAGAAGATAAAGGATTTGGGATTGGATGAATGATTTTTATTGGAGAACTTGGCTTGGATTATGGAAAAAACCAGGTGAAATGTTTGTAGTAGGCTGAATCGTCATTCGGATAACCCCTAGGGGGGAAATCTTTTTCAAATAATCCTCTTTACCGGCATACAAAAAAAGAAAAATAGTTCTCTCATCTTACGATTCTAGAAGACAAGAATTCTTAAAAAAATAAAAAATAGATTCTTCGCTGCGCTCTGAATCTCTCTTTTACACATTTCTAATTCTGAACGAATTGTGAAAAAGAAATGAATTTGCAATAATTATTTTTCTGGAAAACATTTTTGGAAGCCTAATGTTTTGATTATAAAATTTAATCACAGAATTATTAAAATTTCTTTTCGATTTAAATATTATGTCAAATCCATCTTTTCAAAGAAGCCAAATCGGCACTTACAAATCCGTAGAAATAGAATTAGTTACTTGGGATGCCTCCATGGCTGAGGTTGACTTAAGTTGTGCCTGTTTATTTACCCACGAAATAAACCAAAAGGAACCTGTAGGCGGGCTGTTGCATCTTAATGATGCCATGGACGGATTACTGTTTACTTTAAGGGATCAGAAAGCCTTTACCGGAAATTATCTGGATACCTTATTGATTGAACAAAGCCTTGGGAAGATCAAATCTGAAAGATTGCTCATAATTGGTTTGGGAAGACCGGAAGATTGGTCTGGACAGACGAGTGCCGATGCGGTAAGTGTTGCTACTAGGTTAGCTTATCAACTAAATCTGGAAAGTGTAGCGATTGCACCGAGTATATTGGATAGTGGTATTGAGCCGGATGGAGATTTTTCCTTGCAGATGCTTTCCGCTTTAAAGGAACGTATCGATAGGCAAGAACAATTTCACCAACTCGGTTTGGTCAAAGCTCCTTCCATCAAGAAATGGTTTTTTGATGCAGGATATACGGATTTTGATGTTAAGGCAGATAAATTCAGAGGGAATTTTCAAAAGTTAATCAACAATAATTAGATCGTATATGTCCAAGAAAATACTCAAGGCCGAAGAATTGCACATCACAGATGCAGCAGGTGTTTCTAGATTGATCATCTCGATTGAAAATGGTTTTCCTTCCATAAAACTCCAGAATCCTAATCCTGATTTCCCATCTGCAGTGCTAGAACTGGACAGCAAAGGAACCCATATCAAATTTAGCCATCCGAAAGGAAACATCAGTTATTTCTTTTTGAATAATGAAGGGGGCTCTGGTTTGGTCATGATCAATGAAAAGGGCGAAAGAACCTATGAGAAGATTGTTGATGATAAAGGATAGGTATTTGGACAATTTGTTTTTGGTAACTAAAAACAGGGGTATTATTATACCGGTTTGCAGGTATTGAATTTTATTTCTTCGGGTGATAATTTTGCTGTATTCAATCAAACTTTCTTCCGAACCAGAAGATTTAATTATTCAATATGAAAAGAGATAAAAATTTAAAAGCTATTTTTTCCATTTGCTTGATGTTTGTGGGCATGACTATGTTGTTTACTAGCTGTTCCAAGGATGAAAAGGAGCCAGAAACTGGTTCAGGCAGTATTGACGAAGTGATCGGAACCTTCAAAGGAACCATTGATATCGTAGGTGGAGAGAAAAAATTTAATGAACTGCTAGAAATTAGCAAAGTAAGTGACAATAAGGTCAAGGTTACTGTAAAAAACAGCAGCTTAAAACTTCCAGTAAAAGAAGTTCAGGTGTACAATAATTCCGGTAGAGGGATATTGACTGAAAGCTCAGAACCTCAGGGAATATTAGTCTATTCCAATTCTAACAAAGCGTTGTCTTTTGTATCAAAGGTAACTGCTGAAGGAGAGGAAATGTACAGTTTCGAGGGATCAAAACAATAAAGACTATTGACCTTAACTTTTCCATATTAAGGCAAAAAATGCGAAGTGAAAACTTCGCATTTTTATCAAATAATAGATATGGATATATAAATAAAGCTGCACTAAATCTCATGGATCTTTTTCATGACTCTCTCCGTAAAAGGATTGCAATAGCAGAGATTAAATTCAAATAGTTCCTCTGACGAATAAGTTTTTTCGATTTCAGTCCTGAGCATAGCCTTTGCACGATTTAAACGCACTTTTACATTCGCTTCACTGATGTCAAGTAGGGAAGAGGTTTCTGCTACATTCAACCCATTGATTTCACGTAGGGAGAAAACCATTCTGTAGTCCTCAGGAATCCTCAATAGGGACGCTTCGATAATTTTCCCCAGTTCATGGCTAAAGATCTCCTTTTGCGCATCGTTGGTTGAATTGAACATAGGCATTTCATTTTCGTTGATAATCTCATTGACAGTTTCTTTCTTGAAACTGAACTTATTTTTCTTCCTGTAGCAATTGTTGAGCATGATCCTGATGATCCAAGTCTTGAAGCTTGAACCCTGCTTAAATTGAGCCAAGCACTTAAAGGCATCAATATAAGTGTCCTGCATCAGGTCTTGGGTATCTTCATGGTTGTAGTTGTACGATCGTCCAATTTTATATAGGTAGGTATTAAACCGCCTTACAATAATTTCATAAAGCGGTTTGTCGCCATCTAAGACCCGATCGATGATTTCAACCTCTGTTAATTGTTCAAATTGTTCTTTTATCATTGTCCTGCGATTTTTGCCAATCTAGCCATGGATAATGCCGCAATGGCCATCACCAAATCCCGAACTGCAACATCTACATAGTTAAATCCGGCCAATAAGGAAAGGGCGATCAACGTAAGCCAAGCCGAAACGATAAATCCTCCTAATTCTGGTTTCTTGAATACGATTAAACCAGCTACTATTTCAATTACCCCCACAATCTTCATAAACAAGGCTGCAGAAAAGGGGAGGAGATCAGCAATCGAAGGATTGACATACTGTTCCCAATTTGTAAGTTAAGTTAGTGAATTTGTCAGCTCCCGCCACTATGGGGACCACGACAAAGACATATTTCAATAAATTGAATGTTGAATTCAGTGTGTGATTTTTGATAGTATTTTCCATGTTTTTACCTTTTTAATTCGTTTGTATTTATTTAGGGTAAATGACATCGAGAAAGGTTACAAGGAATTTTGAAATATTTGAAAAAAGCCACTTTAATAGGCTGTAAATCTTTCTTCTGAGCTAAGTTTTATTTTATAAATCCTTAATATCGTTTGATGGAATTCAGCTTCCTGTCTTGGAAATAATGACATCATTGCCGTAAAGAATGTAATGGCCTCCTGAAGCATAACTTCCAGAAATTGGTCCGCCTTCATATTGATCGATTTATCATCTATTACCATCCGAATCCTGTCCTTAACGATTTTAATGGAAACCGGCAGCGGCTGGCTCGGAAATGAAAAATTGCTTTCATTCTGTATGATCACCTCCTCCAGGGAATTGATAAAGTAATGCCAAAGATCTACAATATCGTCCCAGAAAGTGAAATCCATAATTGTCTCCCCATTGAATTTCATATACAGAACACCATCTATATAATCTCGGTCTAACTTTTCAGGGTCTAGCTGAGAAATATCTTTAATTGGGATAAATTGGGAGGTATCTATCTTGTTGATATCGCGGATGCTGTATTTCTTTTCTTTTAAGATGAAAGTGGTTAGTTCTAGATTTTCCATTATTCAGGGGTTCACCGTTAAGTTTATAGTAAAGTTAAATCTAAATATTAGTTGTTCTTCATTCGTGAATTATTTCATTATTTAATAGAGAGGGAATTCTTGCCATAGGACAAGTATTTCTCTTTCCGTAAGGGCTAACTTTGATATACACTAATAAATTAATTATCATGGATACAGCAAAATCAGCACAATTGAACATCATTATTCCCGCTTATAGAATGCATACCCAAACCTTTATCAATGTCCTAGACGGTATTTCGGAAGAGAACGCACTCAAGAGAATTGATAATCGGACAAACCATCTGGTTTGGATGGCCGGAAATTATGTAAATGTGCGCTATAGTATGGGAAACATCTTAGGATTAAAAGAAGAGGATCCTTATCAGGATCTATTTTATATGGGAAAGACCTTGGATACACAAAAGGAGTACCCAACATTAAAGCAATTGCTTGATAATTTCCATCAGATTTCACCAAAAGTTTATCAAGCCTTGTTGGAAGCTGATGATGCAACTTTGGCTGAAACGTTCGAGATGGGAATGCAGATACCCTTTATTAAAGAGGATAAATTAAACTTTGTAGGCATGTGCATTGGTCGAGAAGACTACTTGTGCGGACAGATGGCTTTGATGCGTAGAATCTTGGATTATCCCGGAATGAAATATGATGTGGATAATAGTATTGCTTATTAATAAGAACTATCTTAATTCCGGTAAATAAACTAGCAATATTTTTCAATAGTTAATAAAAGGTTAAGGTTTTGGTAATATCCTCTTTAGGAGTTATATTTAATTAACTAATTATTATGCCATGAAGAATATTGCTATTTTCCTTTTTGTCCTATTCGCCCAGGTGGCTTTTGCGCAAAAATTTCCAATCCATTATAAGATTGTGGAGACGAATGTCAGTAATGACCAATCCACACAAACGACTTTTTATATTTCTGTTCGTGAATCCAGGAATACAGAAAAACAAAAACAACTGGAATTGAGCTTGGATGGCAAGGAAGAAATTGATCTAAAGGATCAATCCGTAAATTTCTCTACGCTAAAAACTGCCGAATTACTTGATGGGCTAGGGAGTTCACCCAATTTTTTAGGATTTGTCCAATTCTATATAAACTACCCTTTAACTTTTGAGAATAAAGTCCTTGTCCAGGATACTGCAGCATTCAACCAAAAATTGACAAATTTAAAGGAGGAATTTAATTTAACCCTTTTAAAGGATGAGTTTTTTTTAATTAACAATAGCTATGAAAGCCTTTTTAACGATGTCTATTTCAATGACTTTGCCCATGTTAAACCAGAGCAATTAAAGCAATCTGAATTTCAATTAGGGGCATTTACCTATAAAATAAAAGAAAGAAATAAGAAGGCTTGGGTAGTTGAAAGAACGAATAGCAAAGACAGTCTGAAAACTTCCGAAATCAGGTTTGATCCTAAAACTAAATATATAATAGCAAAAAATGCCAAAGCAGCTGGGACAGCAACTATTGATGGTAATACTTATAAATATAGTCAGCTATCAGTAGTTAATAGAGAGGAGGGGACAAGAGTGGAAAAACTGGATCCGCAATTTAGTGCCATGGTCTTAAAAGGTAGTTATAGAAGTAAGCATTTCAGACATAACCAAGAAGTTGATAGCGTCAAATTCGAACAATATATCAGTGATTATGGGCAACAGTTTGGTACTAATCCCAATTATTTAAAAATAATATTACCTACCTATCAAACCAGGAAAGACTACGTTAATTATGAACGTGTTCTGATGAAAACACCTTCAAAGATTCTTGTCAATACCTACCATCTTATCAATAAGGTTAGAATTGATAGCTTGGCCATGGAAGACTTCCTGGAAACCACTGCTTTGCTAACCGATGATTACCTTTATGATTATTTACAATCGGGTTTATCTCAACACGTCAAATCAAATAACCAAAGTAGTATGGATCGCATGGATGCTATTTTTACGAAATTAACTGATCGAGAAAAGCGCTTCATTGGCCCAATGAAAGTCTGGTCTACATATAAGGGATCTTCAGATAATCAAGCAATCCAAAAGGGTATTGATGAAATGTTTGCATTGAATGATAATGAATGGAAGGATGGAAATGTTGGGCGATATATTATTTTGTTGATTCAAAAACAATTTGTCAATGGCAGAACCGATACTGAGGAGTATAAAAAACTCGAAAAAAGGCTGGCAGTCCTTGCTGAGGATAAAATCAAGGACAAAAGGCTGATCAATAAGGCCCATCTAGCCTTTGTGAATTTTTCGTTGTTTGAGGCAATAAAAGATAAGGATCCAGAATTGGGAGCATTATATTTGAAAAAGGCTTATGATTTATCTTCAAAAGGGAATAATGAATATGAATACCAAAGTTTCTACGACAACGTTTTTACTGGGGCAAAGAAGGACTATTCGGAGGTTTACTTAGCTGAATTGGGTAAGCGTTCTGGGAAGGATTCTGTTCTCAAAGAGTATATTTCAGAATTTGCAAAATCTCCGGCCAAGAGCTTCTCCATGTTGAAGCAATTTTATCATGGGAACTATGATAAAGCTAGCTTTTCAAGTTTTTTGAAATCTGATGTTTTTCCAAAACTTGAAAATGCACCCGCATTCTTGTTGAAAGATCTGGCAGGTCAAGAAGTTGCACCTTCTCATTTTGAAGGCAAATGGACCTTTATCGACTTCTGGGGAACATGGTGTGGGCCATGTGTCGCAGAGCTTCCTGAATTTAACACGCTCTATGAAAAGAAATATGCCTTGATGGAGGATAAATTAAAGATCTTGACAATCTCTTGTTATGATCAGGAAACTGATCTTAAAAACTTTATCAGTAAGAATAAATACAGCTTCCCCGTTTTGATCTCAGATGGAAAAGTACAGACTGATTACAAGATTACTGGCTATCCATCAAAGGTGCTGATCAGTCCTGAAGGAAAAATGATTCCAATTGAATTTGGACAAGATTGGAAAAGCTTGGTTGAGGAATTTGTAAGCTTATAAAAGAAATCAGATCATATTATTAATTGATTGTGAGATCACGGAAATTTAGATATAGGACGTAATTAATCCATACGCCTATATCTTTTCCTTTGTATTTTGCTGGAAACCATGATTCATGGGTTTTTAGTCTCTTTACGAGTTCAGGTCCTGTTCCGTAGCCCAGGTCTTGAACTATTTTATAGTCCATGGCATTTCCATTTTCATCTACATAAAATCTTACTTCCACATAGCCCTCAACTTTATGGTCTACTGCATCGTTTGGAAATCGATAGCTATTATTAATTTTTTGGACAAAATCATGAGGCCCAATTGTAGGTACAGCGTTCTTATCCACAGGTTGAAATTTATTGGTTAAGGATGAATCTTCAATATATTGCCTCATCATCACGCTCTCGATGGCTTGGCTAAAAGATTTTTGAATCCAGGTTTGTCCGAATAGGGGACTGATAGAGCAAATGGACAATATAAGCAGGACAGTATATTTATTTAAAGGGTTCATATTGGTTAAATTGTTTTTAGGTTATTAATTCCTTTGGTTGGTTAAAACCTTAAGTTATCGAAATAAGATTAAAATTTTATGTAACTTTCTGTAAAATTTAATCCTAATTAAAGGATTAGGTTAAGATAGAGTTTTTATTTAATAATTACGATATCAAAACCATTAGTCTAGCTATATTAATAACCATCCTTAATTAATACCATTTATGAAAATATTACTATCCATATTTATCATATTTTTAATCCCTTATATTAGTCAAGGCCAAATAAAATCATCCGAATTAACGTATCTAAGGATCGCTGAATTGGAGTATTCCAATGATTCACTCTTTCTATGGCAGCAAATTCGTCCTAATCTAGGTAGGAAGGATAGTACAAGTGGTACCTATCATAAATTGCCATTATCAGGTAAAGAGAAAACAAAGTTTCTCAGGTTAGTTGATAAGACCAAACTTCTAAGTGTTCAATCAAATAATAATCAAAAAACCGGTTTTTTCCCTTTTGAAATCACGTATAGAACTGCTGGTCGAAGCCATAAGATCTCCAGTTACGAACCTGGGATGTCTGCGGCAGAATTAGAAAGCTTCCATAAGTATTTAGAAGAGATTGAAACCGTGATTGATCGAAGGAGTGCTCAAGAGCGATTACTCATGACCTTAGCAGATGCTGAATACCAATTGAAGACGCGCCTTAGATACCAACAGAGGATAGGTCCTAGCGGTTGGGATGCTTGGGAAAAAAAGAACGGCGCAATAAAGCGTATAGGAGTACCATTGCTATTCGTAAATGGAAAAGAAGAGGACTACAGCCGTTTTGAAAGAAGCAATCCAAAAAGGATTAAATCTTTCGAAATCCTAAATCAGCAAAAGGCAGACTCACTTTATGGCGAAAGAGCTAAAAATGGAGTAGCAATCATTACTACGAAATAAATAGGTTCTTAATTCATATTTATCAGCTCAAGGGCTTTATCTAAAACTTCATCTTTACCTTCTTTGATTCCTTTAATGGTAGGTTTTACGATTATATCTGGAATAATGCCCACCCTTTGGGTTTCAGTTCCATCAGGGTAATAAACCCCAATCCCAGAAATCGAGGTCCTCAATCCACCAGGCAATAAGATTACGGAAACATTTCCATCAGCTCCAGCTGTGGTACTCCCGACAATCTTTGAATTGCTCACTGCTCTGAAGGCCATTGCCGTAAATTCAGCTTGGCTTTGGGATATTTCATTGACCAAAATGATCAATTTCCCTTTATAATATAATGGATCGTGATTAATGGTCACAGGATGGGTGAAAGTAAATTCTCCAGGGTTTTTCGGGTTTGCAAAGGTAAATTTTGTAAATGCTGTAGGTTTTGACAGAAAAAATGGTCCCAATGCATATGGAGCAAAACTGGAAGGATAGTTCCTGATATCAATGATAATACCCTTTGTATCCTTAAAATATTTTTTGATCATATGGAAGTCCTCATTTTTGATATTTGCTAATGTGATATAACCAATATTTCCATCTAAGATCTTATATGCTTTTTCATCTTGATTGATCCTGTACATGCCATACATCTTTAGTTTTGCTCTATCAAATAATGGGAGTTCATGCTGAAGGCTTTTGCCTTCTGTCACATACTTAATATGCAAGGAACTGTTTGTTGATCTTAGCAGGTCTGCAGAAATATCTCTTAGCATAACGGAATGATTGGAAGACGGATAATACCTTGCTAAACTGTCCACTATCGAATCAATTTCCTTTCCGTTGATATGGGTTATGATATCGCCGACCTTTAACTTAGCTTGATCTACGTATTCAGGATTATAATAATCCGTCACAACATATTTGTCCTCGATGAATTCCGCTTTGAAAGGAGCAAAGTTCTTGCCCCTTAATTCCTGTATCTTATCTCCGCCTTCCCTTAAATTGGCATGTGTATCTTTGACGTCAGCAATGATTTGCAAGGCCAGCAGCTCATATTCCAACTCATTTTCAGCATTTAGGAATCCTGGAATATATTCTTTCAATACCGTGTTCCAATCTTTTTCAGTCAGAGGTTTGTAGGGATTAAAGTAGTTCATCATATTCCAATACTTGTATAGAGCCAATAATCTAAAGCCAGCATCAGGATAGGGCATATTGCTGTATGGTTTCTCGTTAGTGAAATCAGGATTGTTAACGAATTGATGGAGTTTAATATAATAGTTTTCACCTTGATTCCTGTTGTTGTAGATCTCATTCAGCAAGACTTTAATTTCATTTGATAGGTTTGATTTCTCAATCCAAGATAGGTCAGGCTTTAAAACAGCATTTTCTGGGCTAGGTTTACAGGTCGTGCAAGCTGCTATTTTCCCATATTTTTCAATCCATGTTGTAATAACCTTATCGCGTTCCTGGTTATTTTTTGCATTTACATATGGAGGTAAGATCCTGAACAATTCATAATCCCAATTATACTTTCCTTTTGCAATTTCTGGGTGATGGTATTTCATGAATCCCCAAATTCTACCAAGCAATTCCAGGTTGTTGATGGATTCATTGGTCAATGTAGGGAAAGTAATATTTGAACCCTTGTCAAATTCATTATCCTTATCAGCTGGAAGTAAATCACGTTTATATATTTCGATTTCATCTTTCCCAATTATTTTTCCATCGATTGAAACCTGTAAATTATCTAACCACATTTTTCCTTTCCCAGTAAGTAATCCTCCAATTAGGATTCTTTCCGTTTTCGCAGGATTTAATTTTAAAGTTATTTCATATTCCTTCCAATCTGAATTGCCTTTTACCCCTCGTTTGTCCATGTTGTCAAAAGCAAGCTGAGGATCTATTCGCATCCAAAGGCCTGCATAACCATCTGTCACGCCTTCTGTTTTGATACTGCCGGTCAGACGAATGGTTTTACCCTGATAGTTATTGGGAAGGGTAAAAGCCAGAGCCTTATATACATGGTTACCTTCAGTGCTCTCGATTACGGTAGCATATTTTCCGCTTTTAACCTGATTGGAATCGATATAGATTTTGTAATCGCCATCTCCGAAATCTGCCCAATTGGTTGGATATCCATTATTGAATTTTTCAAAGTCCAGGTTTAAATATTGATCATTTGATCTGTTTAGATTTTGAGAACATCCATAGATTGGAATAAGAAAGATAATTAAGAAATTTATGAAGTGTATTTTCATAATAGGCTTCAATAAAAGATTGGTCTATAGTTAGTAAATTAATCTATGTGCTAATAAATTAAAAATAACTAAATAATATGTGAAGTAATAATATCCGAGATAACTATTCACTAATTAATACAGAAATAATTTTCAACAACCATTATAAGCTCCCCGTAGATGTTCTTTGATGTGGATTCTTTTGATTATTACCTAAACTTTTCATTATAAATCGCTAAATTAAGGTAATTAAGCTTTTGTAAACCACTAAATTTTCTTCTATGCGAACTACTTTCCTTGCTTTAATTATTTGTTTATTCGTCCTACCATCAATTAAAGCTAATGCTCAAAAGAAGGATCAACCAGGTTACAGCAGCATTCAATTTCAATTAAAGGGGAATTATCCGGAAGATTTCGACCTACAATCCTTTGGTAAAGGAGATGCTCCCACGGGGGAGCGTCTTTTGAAGCTTGAGAAACTCAATGATTCAACTTATTTTGCCAAATTCTTCAATCCCTACCTGACCAGTTATTATTTCATCTTAAACAATAAATATTATTCAACCTTTATTGAATCTAATAGAAACGATACCATAGAATTTGTCTTTGATAAGGAAGATAATTTCGTGATTAATTATTTAGGAGGCTATAAAACACTTTTTCAGAACTCCGATCAGTATGCGGATTTATTCAAGAACTATTTTTTTATTCAAAATGACGTAGATACCTGGACACGGAAAACGTTTGATGTAAAAAATGTGAATGGATTGATGGATTACGTAAAGGAAAGAACCATAAAGAAGAAGGCCCATTTAAATTCATCGACGGAAAACACCTTCATTCGAGAAATAGGTTCTGATGTAATCGAAATTACCGAAATATTATATGCATTAAGTACAAAAAAGGAACTGTTGATAGACACTAATCTGGAAAGGAGATTTGAATTTTATCAAGCAGTTTTCCAAGATAAAGCAGCATTATTGGACATGGATCTCCCCATGTCAAATTTCGTATATAAAGAGTTCTTGCGTGATTCTGTCCTTGACCTCCCTGATTTATTGAAAGTAGGTCCAATTAAATATCAAGACTATCTAAAGCGCATATTTAAAAGTAGCTTGGGTTCAGATGAAAGGGAATTCTATGAACATCTGATTGCAATTGCCTATTTAGAAAAGCTGGCCTCAGGCACTGGTTTAACAACTGCCCAGCAAGTTGACATCCTAAATTATTTTAATAATATTATTTACAAGACCAGCCTGCTCCGCCAAAATGAACTCAATACATCCCAAGCTCTTGCTTCCAATATACACTACTTGCCATTCCCTGAAAAAGAAGATGTATTCCAAGATATCATCGCTAAATATAAGGGGAAGGTTGTATTAATAGATTTTTGGGCTACATGGTGTGGTCCTTGCATATCAGCTTTTGAAACCATAAAACCACTCAAGGATAAATATAAAAACAATAAAGATGTTGTTTTCTTGTATCTCACCGATGAAACGTCTGACCTTACTCTATGGCATAATTTTACGGAAAAACTAACAGGTGAGCATTTCTATATTACAAAAGCCCAGCAAAAATTAATTAACGATAGAAATAACATCGATGCAATTCCTCATTATATGTTGATCGATAAGAACGGTGAAATAAAGCATTCTGAAACACTCCCTCAAGAACTTTACAATAAGATTGATAGTTGGATCAAATCAGCCTTATAAGCCGCAAATTGACCCAACTGGCTCAAGGATAAGGAGTTGGTCGATTGCTAATTATTCTACGAGGTTAGCGGTTTCAATTTTCCCTCTAATAGGCTGGGTTAGTATTTCAGTTGAAATATCTTTTGTTCTACTTGCACTCTTTCTTTTCACTTCGGTCATATTTTCCTCATCAGTTCTTCTATATTTATCCGGTTCATATAGTTGCTATCAATAAACTTATGAGTTATGCTCCCATTTTTGTCTATCACAAAAACCGCTGGCACAGGTAGTTCATTTGTATCGATGTTATTGTATTCTGACAACTCTATCCCTAAGCTGCTATAAGTCGAGATGGCGTAATTCTGAAGTTCGAAGGCGATACCAAGTTGTTTAGCCAAAGCATTGTTTTTGTCGGTCAATAACTCAAAACCTAAATTATGATTATTTTTGAGTTCTTCACTATGATAGGAAGATTGAGGTGAAATAGCAATGAGCGTAACATTTTTGTCTTCAATCTGTTTCAAATCATCCTGAAATGCTTTCAATTCAAGATCGCAGTAAGGGCACCAATTGCCACGGAAAAAAGCTATGATCACCTTTCCTTTTTGTAAAAGTTCTTTTAGCACCACAATCTTTTTATTTGTATTCGGTAGAGAAAAATCAGGAAACCGATCGCCTACTTTGATACTTCCGTCTTCCAAATTTTTAGCTTTCAGGTCTTGGATAGATTTACCGAATACCTCTAAAACTTCGGAGGGGAGTTGTTTTGCTAAATTTTCATTTAATTCGCTAATCTGATGCTCTAAATTTTTCATATCTTGATTTCTGTTTTAGCAAAGATTTAAAACTAATATTAGATCTGCAATACCGCATATTATTATCCCTATGGGATAAAAAAGTCAATTTTATGAAAACAAAGGGTCGGACGATCGAAGAAAAAGTGTGTCCATTGGAATTTGCTGTAAATGCAATCAGTGCTAAATGGAAAGTTCCAATCGTATGGCGTATAAACGAGGGCGAAGCGACCGAGTGAAATGCTACGGGGAATCGCAAAAGTGGATAGAAGGGTTCTAAACCAACATTTAAAAGAGCTGGAACAAGATGGGATCTTAACCAAGAAAATCTATAATGAACTACCACCCCGTGTCGAATATTCCCTTACAGAACTCGGAGAAAAATTAGTGGAGGTGTTGTGGAAATTGAATGATTGGGGAAAGGTTCTGGTAGAACAAACAAATAAGGACTAAATACTTGGTTTAGATAGTTTTGCCAACATTGTGGCTGCCTATTATCGCTATTTTCATGTCTAGGGAAATGGATTTGGCGAGTGTAAATGGATGCTATAAATATTTCTTAATAGAGAACCTTTATAGGTCGCTAAGCAATGCGACAAGGTTTGTAAAGAAGTGTAATCCGGCTACTCCTAAAATAGCGTTAAATATCCCTTGAGGCCTTAATTTTAAATAATATAAGGCATAAATAAGACCACTGATCGTAGTAGCAATCATATAAAAAATGTGGTAATGGTGAGTCAACCCAAAAAGGATTGCGGAAAAAGAGATGATTAGGCCAGGAGGGATCTTTATCTTTCTTAATATTTCAATGACCAGGAATTGATGGATTAGAGTTTCAATTATTGGAGCAAATATTAATAACAGAGATATTCTAAATAGTATTCCATAATCATCTGCTGGATTATGAAGTGATGAAGGATCGATTAGATAAGCGATTCCACTTGTAATAGCTCCGATAATGAGTTTTAAAATTAAAAACCAGAAAAAGTATTTTAAGTTTTGCTGACTTGGGATTGGTTTTAAATTGAACATTGATTATTATTCTCCAAAGTATAAAAATATAAAAACAATACTTTTTTAGTAATTTTTTATTCTTTCAGTTTTATGGTTACTATTCCGAATAATCTCCCAAAAGAACCATGAAGTACGTCTGAGACCAATGATTTTTTATAGGAGAATTCCTCTAAATTTTCTACCGATAAACCTTTTAGATCAGATGTCATTGATCGTACAGTCTGTGTCGTATCCCCCTTGTCGATTATTACATAATATTCTCCAGATTTAAGGCTAGGCAATGAATTGTTATACAAAAGGCTGGCATTAATATAAATCGATTCTACAAACTTTTGTAAGTCCATTCCCTTTTTGCTATTTCCATCTTCCATCAATAAGGAAGGAGTAGACACTCTATCTATGCTTAGGCTGTTCTGGCCAAATGAAGGCTTGCCAAAAACTAGAAAAACCAATAAAGTTAAGAGTATTCTCATGTAATATAATTTCTATTCGTTTAGTAAATTCTCATCAAATAGACGCTCTGTTCAGTTTGAGTGATACACCTACTTAATTTTAAAGATAATGAAAAACCTCAATTACGCGTTACTCATTGACTGTTAAATGGTTCTTTAGCCATGTCTATAAGTCTATAGGATCAACTAGAACATCTTCTCTGGTTTTTAGATGTTTACCGTTCAATACTGGACAGAACCTTGTCCGATAGTGAACAATAATGAAATAAAGGAATTTTCTATTTCATTGATAATCAGTAATGTGTTGGAATGGCAGACTGATTGTTGGTAAAAATATTAATAGCTTTTAAATATTATTAATCCATAGAAAGAATCTTATAACCTGCTAATCTAAAAATTGTAGAAAGGATGTTTTAAGATTCGAAACACACTTATGAGATAATAGAGCTAATGCTAGGCATAGATTGCCAAATGATATAAAAACTGAAATAAACGCAAAATATGAAAAAGCTTAATCAAATTATTCGACATCTGTGGCGAAACAAATTTTTTACTAGCCTAAATATAGTTGGGTTGGCAATTGGAATTTCCGTTTGCTGGGTTATTTTCAGATTTGTAAATTATGAATTCAGTTTTGATAAGAATCTATCGGAAAGGGAGCATGTATATAAAGTAATTTTACAAGAAACTATTGATGGGAACGAATCATTTTCAAATTATGCACCTTTGGGTCTTGCCCCGTTTATTGAAGATTATGTTTCTAATAGCGAATTGTCCGTTCCAATCTATGGTAAATACGTTAAGGAAGTAATCATTGATCATGAAGAAGATGAGTTCTCCATTCATAACTCTCCTGATTATTTAGAAGCAGTTAACAGAAATTATTTTGATCTAGTAAACTATAAATGGCTTTCGGGCAGTAAACAAAAAATCTTCAGCAGTCCATTCGAAGTAATTTTAACCTCGTCAAGGTCAAAATTTTACTTTCCCGAATTGAATCCTGAAGAGGTCATAGGGAAAACTGTCGTTTATGATACTATACAATACACGGTCACCGGAATTGTAGAAGATCTCAATTCAGCGAGTAATTTTTCAGGAAAAGAATTTATTGCCATAGATAAAAATGATTGGAGTAGAACAGGTTTTTTGGGAGGTTCTTCCCAAAACCAATTGTTTATTAAAGTGAGCTCTGAAATAAACAAAACAAACCTTTTAAAGATTATCAACGATAGACTTGAATCAGAACTTTCAAATGGAAAGATATCTGGAAAAATGAAGTTTGTTTTTGTACCATTATCAGAGGTTCACTTCAGTTCTTTTATGGATAATTCGGTTGATAAAAAAACGCTCTATGGAATCATCGGAATTGCAGTTTTTCTATTGGGTTTATCTGTCATCAATTTTATTAATATTTCTACCTCCCAGATTCCGGAAAGAGCAAAGGATATTGGCATTCGTAAAACGATGGGCGAACGTCCAAAACATCTAGCATTGACTTTTGTTTTAGAGACCATTATTATATGTCTGATATCTTTCTTCTTAGCATTCTTTTTAAAGGATTTAATCTTTTCTCAAATTCAAGAATATGTACCGGAAAACTTTCATTTTGTAAATGATATTAAAGAAGTTGCTTTATTCCTAACAATTTTATTGATTGTACTTGTAGCTTGTACAAGCATCTATCCGATTTATTTAGCGAATAAAGTTCAGGTCGTGGAAGTCCTGAAACATAAATCCCTAACCCACATTAAATTTGGTAATCTATCTATTAAAAAAGTATTAATCGTTCTACAGTTTGTCGTGGCTCAATTTTTTGTTGTTACTTCTTTACTGATTGGGTTACAGTTAAAATTTATGATGAATAAAGATTTGGGGTTTGAGCACAATGCTATCGTAAACATTCAGCTTCCAAAAACAATTCGTTCTGGATTAAGTAAGGATCCAAATGTACTTGTGGATATCTTAAAATCAAATCCCAAAATACAAGATGTTGCATTAGGTCGTTTACCATTAGAAAATGGAGTCAGTTCACTATTTATAGAAAGTTTTGAGGGCCAAAAAATCCAGACGTCCAATAAAGGGGTAAATGAAAGATACGGAAGGCTTTTTAATCTTAAACTTCTTGCTGGAAGAGATCTAACAGTTAAGGATTCCATTAGCAATATAGCCATTACTAAAAGAACTGCAGAAATGCTAGGTTTTGATAAACCGAGTTCAGCGATAGGTAAAAGGATTCAAACAAATGAAAGCAAAACAAGAGAAATTGTTGGAGTATATGACGATTTCAATAGTCAAACATTACATTCAGAAATTAGGCCAATTTCGTTTATTGCAACCAACTGGCCACTTTCACTTGGATATATGAACATTAAACTTTCCCAAAATACCAAGGACTGGAATGAAGCTTTATCAACTATAGAAAAAGAATGGAAAGCATTTTATAAAGACGGCTCATTTAATCTTCAGTTCTATGATGATAAGATGAAAAACTTGTATGAAAACGAGAGGAAATTTTCAAAAATCATTAATTCATCAGCCGTAATCACCATATTTTTAAGCTGTTTAGGTTTAATTGGATTGATAACCATTGCGACTTTCCAAAGGACTAAAGAAATTGGAATAAGAAAAGTTTTGGGAAGTACGGTCAGTGGAATAGTCAAACTACTTTCAGTAGATTATGTAATATTAATTTTGATTTCCATCTTAATTGCAACACCCATAGCATGGTGGGCTATCAATCATTGGTTGTCGGATTTCAGTTATAAGGTCCCGTTAAAAATATGGATGTTTTTTATTCCGGCCTTAGCAACTTTGTTAATTGCTTTTCTAACAATGGCTTTTCTTTCAATTAAAGCGGCAAGAGCTAATCCAGTAGAAAGTCTAAGGGATGAATAGGTTTGGTTTTATAGTTGGGATTTATTTATGGAATGAAGTTAAGACTTTTTGTGTAATACTGAGAAGGAAATATTTCAGTAAAATTTATTGGAAGGTGATGACAGCAAACTGGAAGGCAAAAAATGTTTTTTTTATTTTAGAGATATAACCCCTTTTGGGGTTCCATTATTTTAGCAGACATGGCACGTTAGCCTGAAAGTCGCGCAACAACGATGTTCGATTAATCGAACATCGTTGTTGCATTAGCCCTATATTGTTCTAAATCATTGCTAAAATAATTCTGCCCTTCCAGGGCATTAGTTCGCCAAAAGAAAAATTCATCAGGAAAACAAATTTAGCCCTAAATACCTAGAAACACAGTTCTAACCAACTTGTCATCGTAAGTTTGATAAAGTAGCTAGTAATGCAAAAGTTCAAGATCAAAAATGTCATGTCTTGTGCTGATTTACAGTTCCATAATCCTTTAGTTTAGGATGACCAGGAAGTAGAGGCAGGAGGCGCATTTGGAAGGAATTCCGCTTTTAATTCTTTTGATTCTGAATGATTATTGAAGAATCTGTACGCTTCTCTAATATTTTCCCGTGTCATCCGCAATCGCAGATTGCGGAACTGTACGCCAATAAAAAAAAATGAAATTCTAAAATATTATATGTTCGCTGTTCTCGTAGATGCTTCCGTTGTTTTAATAATAAAAGCTTACAGTCGTGATTGGTTTAAGGCTTGCAATGGCGAACAGTTCCTTAACCTTCGGTTAAGGATGACAAGGGGTTAGGGCGATAAAACAAAAGATTCTTGACGATTTGAAAAATGAAGTTCTAAAATATTATATGTTCGCTGTTCTCGTAGATGCTTCCGTTGTTTTAATAATAAAAGCTTACAGTTGTCATGGGTTTAAGGCTTGCAATGGCGAACAGTTCCTTAACCTTCGGTTAAGGATGACAAGGAGTTAGGGCGATAAAACAAAAGCTTCTTGACGATTTGTTCAGGATCAGAAGGATACAAATTGCAGTTCTTGCTCCTTGGGATTGTTCTTCTATGTTTTCCCTTAACTTAAAGACATTGCCTAATTGGGTTAGTACATCATAAATTTTATAACCATTTTGTTTTTCTTTGGCAGAATGTAATGTTCATCTTCAGATAGATTTTATTCCTCCATTTACACTAAAGTGCTGACAATCAAAACAACACTGATCAACATCAGCCCCCAATAAACATATTTAAAGAATGTACCATCTTTTAATTTATGGTTTAGGTACCTGCCTAAAAATATTGCCGGAATGGTTGTGATCAGCGAATAGAGAAAATAAATATTAACCTCTGTCGTGATCAATCCCTTTGCATAATAACCCGCGACACTTAACAGGCTGACCGGTAAAAAATACGCCTGTAAGGTGGCCCTAAAATGTTTTGCGCTCCACTGTCTCAAATTTCCGTAAACAACGAGTGGCGGACCATTTAAGCCATACGCTCCACCAAATACGCCCGATAAAAAACCGCATACAAAAAGCCAGAACTTACTGTCCTCCTGCAAGGCCTTATTTTTTGTAAAATAGAGGGAATAAAGTGAATACACGATAATGAGTACACCAAGCCCAGTCTTTACGATTGTTTCATTTGCATAGGTCAGAATAAGGATACCCAAAGGCAGGCCAAGAATAGCATAGAAAATCAACCATTTGGCACTGTGAAAATGAATTTTTTTATGGTCTTGTATCACGACCACAAGCGCAATGACAATGGACAACATAACTGCCAGCGGAACTGCAACATCTACGGGCAAGAATAAAAGGAAAAACGGAACTGCAATTAATGCTTCGCCAAAACCTAAAGTCGACCGTACCAAAGAAGCGAAAAAACTAATAATAAGGATAAAAACTATTGTCAAAACAGGATATCGTTAGTGCTGTTGTGGATACCCGAATTTACAAAAATTATGGCGGATTGGCTAGGGATAATCGTCATAATTTGGGCGTTCTCCTTATAAATCGTGGAATTATTGAATATCAATTTAGGGGTTCATCAAAGGAGACTTGAATGGATTTCCAAGCAATGTATTATTGCCTCTGTCAACAAAAAAATAAGAACCTTCATAAGTCAATCAAGGGTAGGGGAAATCAATTTATCCTCTTTAGATCAACTAAATAAACTGCTTAGATCACAGGTTTTGAAACTATTCCTTACCACATCAAAATAAAAAGGAAGTTTTCTGATGATTTCAAAAAACTTCCTTTATATACGGAGACTTAGGACTTGGTCCATGATTTATTGCTCCGTTATTAGATTAAATCTGTGCTTATTCCTTTAATTATCTGGGCTGAACGTGCGTCCTGCAAGTCTAAAAACTCTATTTTTATTACTGTCATACCAACAAAAGAATAACTTTTTCTCTTGTCCGTTGTTAGCTTTCAATGTAATTGAATAATCTGTGTTCAGCGTGTATCTTCCAGATGTTTTGGATGTTTGATAGGCAGCATTTGTGCTACTTTCAGTGGAAGATACCTTTTCGGTCGTGTACCAGCCATCTTTTGTGAAACTCATATTGGTATATTTCATAATACCTATCTCTCCTCCAACAGCAATGGTACCACCTCCAGAGATGGTTTCATATGAACCTGAAAGTGTCTGCCCAGCATTTGCCGGATAACCTACATAATTCGACCAATCATAGGTTTTTTTATTACCCGATTCAAAAGTAACATTAACCTTTCCTCCAGTAACCGTCCAAGCACCAACGGCTTCACCTTGCCCAGCAATATATTTTTCCGCATTAATTTCATTTATTGGAATGTATGGAGACCGTATGAAGCGACCATTTTTGAAAAATACAAATGGTGTATGTACCTCATAATAGTAGCCACCATAACCTTCTTCCTGCTCCGGAACTAATAAAACTTTTTCAATATTGCTGTCAATGGGAATTTCATCGTTGTCAGATTTGCTGCAAGCCGAAAATAAAATGGTACTTAAGATAAAAATTAACCCAAAGGTCAATTTACCTGTTCTTGGAAGAGAAAATTTCATAATAAATATAGTAGTGTGTTGATTTTAAGGAACTAAAGTCATGCCAAATATTTAAATTTAGCTTTACCGCCCTACACTTATTGGAAAATTGTACTTCATCAAACAAATCTTTATTGTATTGAATGGTACATGTAGAGGAGTTTTTCTTTAAGGGTGTGTGAAATCGAGTCTATAAATCGTAGTTAAATCGGAACTTCCATCGCTGTCCTCACACAATAGGAAAGAAATCATATGGGGCTGCAATTCATAGTGTGTAATCCCTTCGAATTTTTGATCATTCGAGATTTTTTGACAGTGATCAATTCTCATATTGATTAAATCGAATTTTCCGAATACTGTTCCTCCGATCTCTCCGTCTTCATAAGTAGATAGTCCCTCTTCTGCAGTTGCGATGAAATAAAGTGAATCACCCAGAACAGCAGCACCTGAAAAACCAAATAGCAGACCATCGACCTGGGGTACTTTGATGTCAAAACAAGTTATCATGAAGTCATTTATTAAATTATCTCCATCGACTTTGAAAATTACATTCCTTCCAGCTGGGCCATTTCCACGGTTCAGGAATAGCCAGCTATTTCTATGCATTGCTACCCCTTCGATATTAAAATCAGAAGAGGAAATGTTAGCTGACTTTTTCATGGCGCTGTACAGGTTACTCAGGTCTAGCTCAGTGCTATGCCAGTCGTTTCTGGAAATGGAAAATCCTCGTTCCCGGGCAGCAGATGAACCAGATCCGAAAGTATATATCCTGTCCTCACTAAGTACCATTGCTTCCAGATCAAGTTTTTGGGGTTTTGCAATCCTTTCCATCTGAGGGCTTGGTAAAAGGACGTGCCTGTTGAGCAGATTCTCAGTTATTCGGTAGTCATAAAGATAATTGCTATTGTCTGATACGATATAAATTTGACCCTCCAAAAATTCAATTCCAGAGGCTGAACTGATTCCAGGGATATCTAAAAATTCCTTTAAATAAAACTCTTGCATAATCTTAACCTATAATATTTTCGAGAGATCGCTTGTCTAATATATCCTATTTTCATGAAGGAGCAATAAATTTCATATCAATTCTTAATAGAATGTTCAATGGGAGGGGGAGGTCGGACAATTTGATATTTTTGAAATAATCCGTCAGCAATTATTGAAGGGATTAAACATGTGAATATTTAAGAAAAAACAAATATCTATACCGCAGGAAATTCAGAAATCTAAGTTAACCTTCTTTCGATTCTGAACGATCAGTGAAGAATCTGTACGGTTCTTCTCCAACAGGTCCTGTCATTCTCTATCGAAGATAGAGGACCTGTTCGCCTATACAGCAATGAATGTTTTTCTTTTTGAAGGTTCAGGCTTCTCCGAGATGCTTCGGGTGAACCTTACGATGACAAGTTTGTTAGAACTGTGTTTTTAGCTATTTAGGCTCATATATATTTACCAGAAGAATATTTTTATCCGCCATAAATCCCCAGCGGGGATGAATTATTTTAGCATGAATGGTTTTGAACTATATAGGGTTAATGCAAAAACGATGTTCGATTAATCGAACATCGTTTTTGCGCGACTTACAGGCTAACGTGCCATGCCAGCTAAAATAATAGAACCCCCAAAGGGGTTCTATATTTAAAAATAAAAGAGCTAATTTGTTTTCATTGGCAACCTGTTGACATCACCTTCCGATAAATTTAGTTCAAATTTTTACTTCTCAGCATGACAAAATAATATTAGGATATCCCCAGCGGGTACAATGCCTTGGAGATTCACTTGAACTGATCCCGCTAGGGTTGGTTCAGCCACAAATCCCAGTCAAATTGCCTGAACCTTCTCCGGATCGAAACTTAAATGCTGCCTTCGGTGCATACCCGCCATGCCCATAGCCCTTCCCAGAACATGCAATTATTCTAAACCAAGGGGTTCACAGTAAATTTTGGTAATATCGCAAATATTATCTCTTATGATGAAGACGGCAAATGCAATTTGAAGCAGGTAGTTGAAGCTAATTAATGGCAGATGTTGCTCAGATTGTTAACATTTAATTGAATCTTATAAAAAATGCAACGGATTTACAGCAATTGATACAGGAGTAGGTAAGATTACAGATAAAATTTTTACAAGCGCTCCCGATATTCTTTCGGAGTGACACCTAGAATTTTTTTCACATAACGAGTAAAGAACGAGCGACTCGAAAAATCCATTTCATCGGCAATTTCTGAAATATTGAGGTTTTTGTTTTGCAACAAAATGATTACCCGTTCTTTTGCATATCGTTGTATCCATTCCGAAGCGGTAATTCGGGTATTAACCTTGCAGATATAATTGAGGTATTTCGGGGTGATGTTCAGTTTATCACTGTAAAAACGAACTTCCCGTTCTTTCATGCAATGTTCCTGTACCAACTGCATATACCGTTCATACAACGTGCCACTTTGTAGACTACGTTTGCGTCTGTCGAGCTCATCTTCAAAAATGTGCCACATTTCCAAAAGAAAAAGTTGCATTTGAAGTTTCAATGCTTCCTCCCAAAATCGGTGGTTGGTTTCCTGCGATTTATCGTACAACAACTGAAAGTTTTTCAGTATTTTTTCTATATGTTCTTTTTCAGGGTGCAAAATTGGGTTTTCTTTGGAATGAATAATGCTGTCTATACTTACCGTTACACTTGGCAAATTTTCCATCAATAAATCCTTGTCCACATATAAAAGACTAGCTTTAAAATTTGCAGAAAATGACAGATCCGAAACACCAAGACCCGCCAGCCAAAATATAAATTCCCCCTTTTTGCAATGGTATTGACGGCCATTAAACACAAATTTCATGCTTCCGCTTTGGCAATAAATATGTGTGTGATACTGAGCTTGAAAATCTTTGGAAAATTGAGCTTTTGAAGCTGTTTTATGCAGGATAACCTTTTGATTTTCTGTTGTGTCCATTCCAAATGCTGATTTAAACAAAAATAGGTAATATTTGACATTATTTGCGATGTTAATGTAATATAACACATCTTCAATCACCGTAACTTTGTATTATAAAAATTATCACAATGCAAACAACAGATATTTTTGAACGATTGAGAAATGGAGAAACCATTTTTCCAAACGACCCTGAATCGTACAAATTACGTGAGGCGTCGTACCAAACGAAAGAATTATTGGTAAAGATGAACAATGCAACAGATCCAAAAGAAATAAGGGAATTGTTGAGCCAAATCACAGCTACGGAAATTGACGAAAGCGTTGCCATTTTCACACCTTTGTATATCAACTACGGAAAACACACCAAAATCGGTAAAAACGTATTCATAAATTTTGATTGTACTTTTTTGGATTTGGGGGGAATTACTATTGAAGATAACGTATTGATAGCCCCGAAAGTCAGCTTATTATCAGAGGGACACCTATTAGAGCCTGAAAACAGACATGCATTAGTGCCGAAACCTATCCACATCAAAAACAATGCTTGGATTGGTGCAGGAGCGACCATATTGCAAGGTGTTACCATTGGCGAAAATGCCATTGTAGCATCAGGTGCAGTAGTATCAAAGGATGTTCCTGATAATACGATTGTAGGCGGTATTCCTGCGAAAATCATTAAAACAGTATAAAGCAGAAAGAAAATGAAAACATTATCAAGTTTAGTAGTTGCGATCCTTATGTTTTTAGGTCTGCCCTGCAATGCTAATATTAATAAAGAAAATTCAGCGAATATGATTGATACTATAAAAACAGACCATTATACTTTTGAGTTGAGTGACAAAGTAACCCGCCAAAAAGTTACTTTCAAAAACCGGTATGGAATTACATTGACTGGCGATTTGTATATTCCTAAAAATGCAGAAAACGAACCTTTACCTGCCTTGGCTATAAGCGGACCTTTTGGAGCTGTAAAAGAGCAATCATCAGGATTGTATGCCAATCAAATGGCAGAACGTGGATTTGTAGCATTAGCTTTCGACCCTTCTTATACAGGCGAAAGCGCTGGCGAACCTCGTAATGTTGCATCGCCTGACATTAGTACGGAAGATTTCAGTTCAGCAGTTGATTTTCTCGGTATTCAGAAAAATATTGACCGAAACAAAATCGGGATAATTGGTATATGTGGATGGGGTGGATTTTCCTTGAACGCTACTGCCATTGACAAACGTATAAAAGCTGTAGCCACAACAAGTATGTACGATATGACAAGGGTAATGTCAAAAGGTTATAATGACGTGGTCACCTTGAATGATCGTACAAAAGCATTAGAACAATTAGGTGAACAACGTTGGAAAGATGCTGAAAATGGCATTCCTGCCTATCAACCTGCGTATAATAAATTAAGTGGTGGAGAATCACAGTTTCAAATCGAGTATCACGATTATTATATGACACCAAGAGGCTATCACGAACGTTCGGTAAATTCAGGCAATGCCTGGACAATTACCACCCCACTATCATTTATGAATATGCCGATTTTGACCTATCTCAAAGAAATTTCGCCAAGACCAATGCTATTGATTGCAGGAGAAAATGCACACTCACGTTATTTCAGCGAAGACATTTATAAGAACGCTTCTGAACCGAAAGAGTTGATGATTATTCCTAATGCCGTTCACGTAGATTTGTACGATAGGGTTGATGTTATTCCGTTTGATAAATTGGAAACATTCTTTAAAAAACATTTGAAATAACAGCAATATTATGAAACATTCATTGATACTCATTTTGGCTTTTATGTCAATTTTTATAAGTAATGCTTCATCTTGTGGCAAAGAAGATGAAAATAATACTAATACAGAAAACACAACTTCTATGGTAAACGGTAAAATCAAAATAACAGTCAATTCACTAATCTTTACAGCTACACTTTTGGATAATAATTCGGCAAAGGCATTTAAGGAAATGTTGCCTCTGACAATTAATATGGTAGAATTGAACAACAATGAAAAGTATTTTGATTTACCAAATAGCCTTCCAACAAATTCATCTAATCCTCAAGCAATAAACAGTGGTGATTTAATGTTGTACGGTTCAAAAACTCTGGTGCTTTTTTACAAAACCTTTTCCACTTCTTATAGCTATACACGGTTAGGAAAAATAGATGATACAACAGGTTTGGCAACTGCATTGGGTTCTGGAAATGTAACTATAACTATTAACAAAATAGAAGATTAAAGTCGAATTGTGAATACCAAATTCAAGATTTTTCTCTGTTATTAAAACTGAAAGTTTCTGAGTGTTTATGTAGGCTAACAGCCGAGCCAGGATATGTTCAAGCCATACGTCTGCCCAAATAGACAGAGGACAAGGATGCAGGAAGGCAAGACGGGTTTAAATTTATCAGTCTGACAACTTCTTTTTATTTACTTGAAAAGCTGTGGTTATTTATATATCGTTGTATATAAATGTCTATAATAAATAAGGAATAGATACTACATTATCCACTCCTTATTTTGACGGATTTTATTTTCGTATTACTTTACCCAATCTGCCTCAACATCAGCCACAGCAATGGCTTCAATCTCAATCAATGCATCCGGTGAAAACAATGAGGATACTTCAAAAATAGTATCTGCCGGATAAGGGGGAGTAAAGTATTTGCCCCTCAATTCGACAATCTTCTCAAAGTTCTGCATATCCCGGAGCATGATAGTGACCTTAACCACGTTCTTCAAACTTGAACCTCCGGCTTTCAATACCTTGTCCAGGTTTTCAAAAGCCATTTGTGCCTGGGCATCAAAGTCGCCTATGCCGATCAGATTTCCATCCTTGCCAATAGCGGTCTGTCCCGAAATAAACAATAAATCACCTACACGGTGTCCCTGTGCCAGACGGAATGGTTCATATGCGTCCGGCGTAATTTTAATTTGTGAAATTTTCATTTTTTATTTATTTGATTTATAGATGTGTTAACTTGTATAAACGTGTTTCCTGAGAAGGTCTGTACAGAAATTAAAGTGCTAGTTATCAATTATCTGTTCATTTTCATCTATCCTTTTCTAACCATTTTCAAGATTTAATTCCTTGATGATTTTCCGGGTATGGCTAAGGGTTGCCTCCGGACATAGCATTTCACGGTGAAAAGGAATCAGGGGCAATCCGTTCATTGTTTTCATCACCCAATGGGGGTCAGCTAAAGCTGCTTTTCCGATAGCGATTAGCGTTGCGTGGTTGTCCTTCAAGGCAACTTCCGCTTTATCAAGATTATGGAAACCTCCGTTGGCGATTACAGGAATGCCCGTTGCCTGCCGGATAACAGATGCCAATGATGATCCGTCTCCAAAAAAGCTGTCCCGTTCCCATTCGCCCGTCTGTACCGCTACGTGCACAAAATCGGGCTGGCTCGCCTTTATTTCTTCTGCCAGTTCTTTGGCAGTTTCAATACCGTCAACCCAGCGGTAGGTAAGGTCATTTACTTTACCCTCTGAAACCCGTAGACCGACAATGAAACCCTGCGGTACGGATGCCTTTATGCCAGCGATAATTTCAGCAATAACACGGAAACGGTTCTGCATAGTGCCGCCATAATGGTCGTTACGGAGGTTCAGTTCCGGTGTGAAGAACTGATCTAACAGGTAACCATTTGCCCCGTGAATTTCTACGCCGTCAAAGCCTGCCTTATAAGCGTTTACAGCTCCGTCGATAAAACCCTGTTTCATTCTTTCAATATCCGTCGAGTCCATTTCTTTAGGGATTGGAAATGTTCCCTCGCCAGCAAAGGAAGCCATCTTTATGCCTACAGGTTTTAAGGCAGACGGGGCTAAGGTGCATTCGCTATATTGCGATAAAGCACCTGCATGCATCAATTGGGCAAATATAAGAGTGGGCGATTGATGGACAGCACGGGTTACCTTTTCCCATGAAGCGCTTTGCGCATCATTTACAAGTGCAGGCTGATTGTTGTAACTCTGGCTACCGTATACATCGGTGTAAATGCCTTCGGTAATGATAACCGCAAATCCTCCAATTGCAAATGCGGAATAATAGTCCAGCATTTCATCTGTAG
Source organism: Sphingobacterium sp. LZ7M1 (assembly GCF_024296865.1). Taxonomy (GTDB): domain Bacteria; phylum Bacteroidota; class Bacteroidia; order Sphingobacteriales; family Sphingobacteriaceae; genus Sphingobacterium. The sequence goes on from NZ_CP101134.1 coordinate 1,596,805, forward strand.
CCAAGCCATCAGCGGTAGCACTCACACGGGACATGGGTGCGACTACCGTCCGGTTAATCAAATCTCTTTGCCATATATTGGCATTCTGAAAAATAGGATGATGTTTCATTTGCTTCTTAATTTTTATGAAGCAAAATTCACGGTAATTGAATTAGGAAAAATTGATCTAGGTCAAGACGGTTTATGTTTTTTCTTGATACGGCTGATAAATTCTGCCGACACACCCAAATAGGATGCAATCAGATATTGGGGTACTTTGGATGCTATGGTTGGGTAGTTTTCCAAAAAGTCATAATACCTGCTCTCGACATCGTATACGTTGTTATAGATAATTCTCTTTTGCAATGCCCCCAAATAACTTTCCAATATTATGCGAAAGTACCGCTCCAAACAGGGAAGTTGAGCCAGTAACTGCTGAAAGGAATAATGGCTGATCTGTAAAACGGTCGTTTTTTCTATGGCTTGTATGTTGTATATGGATGGCTTCTGCTTGGAAAAGCTATCTAAATCAGATGCCCACCAATCGTCAACAGCGAAAAACAGGATTTCTTCATTGCCATTGTCAGCATTGATATAAAATGCTTTCATTGCTCCCGAAACGACATAACTATCGTAACGACAGGTGTCGCCATTACGCAAGAGATAGTCTCCCTTTTTCAGTGTTTTCTCTGTCCAAAAACTTTCGAAAGTTGAAATTTCATCTTGCGTAAGATTTACATATTTTGAGATGTTTTTCAATAAAGCATTTTCGGCCATATAAGCATTCCTTTTTCGTTTACAATATAGTAATTATAAAGACCTGTCTGGCTCCTTTATTTCGAGGTCATTGATACTTGCATATCGTTTCTTCATCAAACCGTTTTCGTCAAACTTCCAATTTTCATTACCGTAGGCTCTGAACCATTTTCCTTCTCTGGATCGAACCTTAAATGCTGCCTGCGGTGCATGTCCGCCATAACCTCAGCCCAATCTGGAACATGCAATTATTCGAATCCCGAGCGGGCACAATGCCTTGGAGATTCTCTTGGTCTGATCCCGCTGGGAGTGGTTCAGCCCCACAATCCCCAGACACTTACCCTGAACCTTCTCCGGATCGAACCATAAATGATGCCTTCGGTGCATGTCCGCCATGCCCACAGCCCTTCCCGGAACATGCAATTATTCGAATCCCAAGCGGGCACAATGCCTTGGAGATTCTCTTGGTCTGATCCCGCTGGGAGTGGTTCAGCCCCAAAATCCCCAGACACTTACCCTGAACCTTCTCCGGATCGAACCAAAATTGATGCCTACGGTGCATGTCCGCCATGCCCACAGCCCTTCCCGGAACATGCAATTATTCGAATCCCAAGCGGGCACAAAAAAAGCCTCACATTTCTGTGAGGCTTTTTTTGTGAACCCATTGGTACAAAACTCGAACTCTTTTTTGGAAGATTTGAGGCGTTTAAATCAATTAAAAAACAGTCCTTATCAATCTGATAAATTTTTGGAAAAGGTTTATCAGCCTAAACAGTCTAAAAACTCAAAAAAGATAGTGAGGGTGAAAAGATGATGTAATTTAAAAAAATTCAATCCAAGGCTAAAAAATACTTCAAAAATATTTCTTTTAAAAAAGAATGAGGGTGTTTAATATGGTAAAAATACATTAAAACTCCTTTTATTCAGTTTCAATTTTATATATTTGCCCCATGAAGAAATCTGATTAGCATATAACAAATAAATGTTTTTTCCATGGCACTCACAGAATGTCAATGGATTTTATTTGTTAAATTTTTAAAATATGCTAAAATGATTAATTTTTTTGAAAGCCCTTTTAAAGGCAAAATTATTAAAGACCACATAACCAATCCTAATATCTCTGCTGGGAAATATTCTTATTATTCAGGTTATTATCATGGACATTCTTTTGATGACTGCGCTCGCTATTTATTTCCAGATAGAGATGACGTTGATAAATTGGTCATAGGTTCATTTTGTTCCCTTGGAAGTGGTGTTAGCTTTATTATGGCGGGAAATCAAGGGCATAGACACAGTTGGATATCCAGTTTCCCATTTTTTTATATGCCAGAGGTGGAAATCTTCAATAAAGCAATTGATGGATTTGAAAACGCCGGCGATACAGTGATTGGCAATGATGTTTGGATTGGAACCGAGGTAATAATCATGCCAGGAGTGAAAATCGGTGATGGGGCCGTAATTGGCAGTCGGTCAGTGGTCACTAAAGACGTTGCCCCTTATACGATTATTGGTGGAAACCCATCAAAGACAATCAAATCACGATTTTGTGAACAGCACATCAAAATGCTCTTAGAAATCAAATGGTGGGATTGGGATGAAGAAAAATTGTCAGAAGCTATTCCTATAATTTGTTCTGATAATATAGAATTACTATATGAATTTTATCACAAACATATAGTTCATTAAATCTTTAGGCTCTTCATGTGAAGAGCCTAAAACTCACTTGTTATTTATCAAAATGTACACTGTGAATCTATATTTAAACATTAAATATCAGAAAGTTATTTATTTACTTTCTCTCTATCAAACATCTACCCTCTTTCAATGACAATAAAACTCCTCATGACTTCGACATGTGTCCTGTGCCAAACTCATTGTAAAGGATAATATTTGTATGTAGATAGTCATAGTGTACATTTAAAAACCTTATCTATGAGACATCCTTTGAACAACATCGTGGCTGAAATTCAAAAGCAAGAAAGGAAGCTATCAGCCGAAACCTCCAGTTTCATTGACGAGGCATATAAGATGACGGTTTACCTCCAAGAATTATTATGTGCCGTCAAAGAGGACGTGATAAACGAGGGCTTTTCCAGTAAGGACGAGGAAATCCATTTTTTTAAACAGGTCAAGCCGAACATCCTCGGAAAACTTATCTATTACAATAAGGTGTACCGGATTGAGACGGCTTGCCCTGTCGATAATGGAAAACTGCACCAAAACTATTTCGCTCTGCAATTGCGTGACTTAAAACAGGAATATCAAGAGCATATCTGCAATTCCGAATTTTACAGGTATTACCGCTCCGGCAGAGCCGACCGTGACGGGCACTATTTCACGTTGGGAAACATTAACTATTATGACGGGCTGAACAGCTTCGTATTCGAAATAGACCCCAAATTTTCAACCTATTTTGATTACAAGGTGGCGAAAATCATCGCCAACGAATTAATCTATAATTATCTGACGACAAAGCTAAGCCCCGAACAAAATCCCGATGTATTGAAACAACACGAGGAAACAAAAGATGTTTTTTGGACACAATCTAAAAATGCCCTTATCGAATTGATTTATGCACTATACGCCTGCGATGCCATTTCGCACGGGAAAATAGGCATCCGCAAAATCAGCATGGTATTCCAAATCCTGTTCCGTATATCACTGAACGACATCCATAACAGCTTCCACCGGATGAAGACCCGTGCAGGCTCACGGACGTTGTTTTTAGACCAACTCAAATACAGCTTAGAGGAATATATGGAAAAGGAAGATAACCCATAATTCTCATCTTCTTTTTTCGGAAAAAGGACAGCATCAATCGGGAGGGCACTGAAAAAGTCTTCTTAAAAATTTAGAGGTTTCAAAATGCTTGAAAACCATGTGTTAAACCCTTTGAGAATCGAGTATTTGCGACTTAAAATATAGAAGCATTCAAATAGACAAAAGATAAGGGCTTATGAACATAAAAATTCATAAGCCCTTTTTTAATGGATAGTTTTTCAGTGCCCTCTCAATCGGTGTTGTCTTTTTTTTGTCCGTTTGCCTATATGTGTCTATCGGCAAATCCATTGATTTGGATGCCGACCTATAGACCAAAAGTGCGAAAAGAGACTAAAGACAGCACTTTACACGAATTGTAAAAAAATGAAAAAAGTGCCTTTTTGATAGACACATATCGGAAGACAGCCTGCGCCAATCGCTCCAATTTTGTGGTGTTAGAAATCATTAAAAAGTATTGTTATGAACATCGACAGAATGGAATTTATCGCATGGATGGAACGTATAATGGAGCGTTTCGATATTTTGAAAGAGTACGTCCTAAACATCAAGAAAGAACGGCACAGCATAGACGGCGAGGAATTACTAGATAACCAAGACCTGCTCCTCATGCTGAAAATCAGCCACCGTTCCCTGCAACGATACCGCTCCACGGGCAAGCTACCGTATTATACCATTAGCGGAAAGCTGTACTACAAATTATCGGATGTACACCAGTTCATCAGGGAAAGTTTCAAAGCCCCCATACGGCGTACAAAAGAAAACCGATGACAAACCCTACCACGAAAAGACGGGTACGGCTATGCCGTACCTGCTTCACCTACTTTCGGACAATGTAAACTTTAAAAAATCAATATCATGAGCAAACAGACAAATGAAAATCCACAGCAATATCCCGAACAGCTTTCGGATGTGCTGTTGGTAATGGACAAGGAAAAAAAGAAAATCCAAGCCGTCACGGGTATTGACGAAAACGGCAATCTGAAAACCGTTGATGCCACCAAGAAAAACCAAAGCCAATTTATGCGAGTGGACAGAGCCGGAGATTTATTTACAAATTTCTTCTCCAACTTTTGGCGACAGCTTAAAGACCCGACCCATTTCTCATTTTTCAAAGTACCTGCAAAGGAAGCGGTCGAAACCGCCAAAGAAATGCAGAAACAGGTCAATGCCCCCACCAAAGAGGGCGAGGCTGTCATGGCAAAGCATGAGGTCAAAGAGCCAAAAGAGCAACAACAGGAAACCAAAAAGGATGTGGAAGCACCACAGGCGACACCGGAAACACAGCAAGCACCGGAAAAAAGCGAATACCGCTATAAGGCGGAAGATGTGGACTGGAATTATTTAGCGCAATTTGGGATAAACAAAGAGAGGCTTGAAAAAGACGGGCAATTGGATTTGCTGTTAAAGGGCTATAAGACCAATAAGGTATATCCCACAAGTGTCAATTTCGGTGCGGTTATCATGCGCTCGGATGCAAGGCTCGGTTTCCAAGACGGTGAAGACGGGAAACCTGTACTTATAATGTATGGTGTACGCCATGAACCCAACCTTAAAGCCCCTTTCTTTGGTCACGAGTTTACCAAAGAGGACAGGGAAAACCTGCTCAAAACCGGAAACATGGGGCGTGTGGTGGAATTGACCAACCGCAAGACAGGCGAAAAGATACCGTCCATTATCAGTATTGCCCACCTAACGAATGAGGTTATTGCATTCCGGCAGGACAGGATTAAAGTACCCGATGAGATTAAGGGCGTAAAGTTGACCGAAGACCAAAAACGGGATTTAAAAGATGGGAAAGCCATTTATTTAGAGGGGTTGGATTTTAAGAACAGTACGAACAAAAATGCCCATGTGCAGTTCAACGCCGACAAAAAATATACGGAGTTTCTTTTTGGCGATAAAGCCCCCAAGCAGACACAGGAAAACGACCCGAAAATGTTCCGCAACAAAGTGTTCTCCGATGAACAGTACAAGCAACTCAACGAGGGCAAGACACTCTACATTTCGGATTTCAAAGATGGGCAAGGACAGCCGTATAAAGGCTACGTTACGCTGAACAAAGAAACAGGAAATTTTGATTTCAGTTTTAAGAACCCCAATGCGCTGAAAAATAAGGCACAGCCTGCCGAGGCGCACAAAACACAGGTTGCCGTAAACTCCAATGGGAAAACCAACGAAGCAACCAAGCAAGTCAACGAACCGCTGAAACCGGAGCAACAAACGCCGAAAAACAAAACGCAACAGCAACGGCAGAATGACCCCAACCGTCCGGCTAAATCCAGAGGGGTAAAAAGATAATACCATCAAAAAACATTTTCCTTTGGAAATCACCTTTCACAGAATACGAAGGGGTTTCTCAAAGAGAAATGTTCACCACAAAATCCATTAAAAGAGATAGTATCATGAAAGCAATCATTGCAGAAAAGCCAAGTGTGGCGAGAGAAATAGCTACCCTGTTGGGAGCGACCGAAAAACGGGATGGCTACCTAACAGGGAACGGATACGAAGTTACGTGGGCATTGGGGCATTTGGTCGGACTGGCGATGCCCGAAGATTACGGGGTATCGGGCTTCCAAAGGGAAGTCCTGCCCATATTGCCCGACCCTTTTATCCTTACGGTACGCAAGGTAAAAAAGGACAAAAGTTATGTTCCCGATAGCGGAGCCTTAAAACAGTTAAAGATTATCGAACAGGTCATCGGCAGATGCGATAGTATTATCGTGGCCACCGATGCCGGACGTGAGGGGGAACTCATATTTAGGTACATCTATGAATACCTAAAGTGCCGGAAACCCTTTGAACGCCTATGGATAAGCTCGCTCACGGAAAAGGCGATTAAACAGGGTTTTGACAACCTAAAAGCCGGAAGCGAATTTGACGGGCTGTACCGTGCCGGACAAGGGCGGAGCAAAGCCGATTGGCTTGTGGGCATCAATGCCTCGCAGGCGTTGAGCATTTCGGCAGGGCGTGGCGTTTACTCGCTTGGTAGAGTACAAACGCCAACGCTTGCCCTTATCTGTAAGCGGTATTTGGAAAACAAAGACTTTGCCGTCAAGAAATACTTTCAAATCCAGTTGGAACACCGGAAAGAATTTGTGGACTTTAAGAGCCTTTCCAAGACCAAATGGGATGACAAAAAACTCGCTGACGATACGCTGAAATCTATTCAGCGTAACGGAACAGCAACCGTTACGGCAGTGGAAACCAAAACGGTTTCGGAGCAACCGCCTTTACTGTTCGACCTTACGGGATTGCAGAAAGAAGCAAACAAAAGGGCTTTCTATACCGCCGAGGAAACATTGAACATTGCCCAAAGCCTGTATGAAAAGAAGTTTATCACCTATCCCCGTACAGGGAGCAAGTACATCCCCGAAGATATGTGGTCGGAAATCCCTGCACTGGTAAGGAATTTGGAAGCACGGGCTTCCTGTAAAAAAGCGGTCGGAAAAGTGAAATGGGGGCGTTTCAACAAACGCATCGTGAATGACGTAAAGGTCACAGACCACCACGGTCTGCTGATTACCGAAAAAATCCCGTCTGAATTAACAGCACACGAAAATGTTATCTATGATATGATTGCGCACCGCCTACTGGAAGCCCTTTCGTCTGCCTGTACAAAAGAAATAACCGACATCGGATTGCAGGCTTTTCATTATGATTTTACACTGAAAGGATGTAAAATCCTCGAAGCCGGTTGGCGTGGCATCAAGGAAAAATTTACAGATGAGGACAGCGAGCCTGTGCAGGAACTGCCGGAATTAAAGGTCGGCGATGAGCTGAAAATCAAAGAGGCATCCGTACTGGAAAAGAAAACCAAACCGCCTGTGCTTTACACCGAGGCAGGTCTGTTGTCTGCAATGGAAAATGCCGGAAAGGAAATTGACAACGAGGACGAACGGAAAGCCCTAAAAGACATCGGCATCGGTACACCTGCCACAAGAGCCTCCATTATAGAAACGCTCTTTAAAAGGGATTACATCAGGCGTGAAAAGAAATCCCTTATCCCTACCGATAAGGGATTGCAGGTTTACGGGGCAGTACAGGACAAAAAGATTGCCGATGTAGCCATGACCGCCGAATGGGAAATGGCATTGCAGAAAATTAAAAACAACGAGGCGGATGCAGGTACTTTTCACCGTGAAATGGAAGCCTATGCCACTTCCATTACACGGGAACTTTTGGACACGGGCATTGCCAATGAAAAACAACCGGAACTGACCTGCCCCAAATGCAATAGCCGTCAGCTATTGATTTGGAACAAGGTTGTAAAATGCCCCGATGAGGCTTGTGGTTGGCTTCAATTCCGTAGCGTGTGCGGAGTGCCGTTGAGCCTTTCCGATATAGAAAGCCTTGTGACCAAAGGAAAGACCAACCTTATCAAAGGAATGAAAAGCAATTCGGGCAATAAATTCAATGCCTATATCGTCATGAACGATAAAGCCGAAACCTCCTTTGAGTTTGAAAACAGGAAACCCAAAAGGAAATAAATGTTTTGTTTTTTTGACTGCATACAGCGTGAGGGATAGAAGCGACATCCTTTTGCGGTCCTCGCAGATCCGCAAAAGATACAGCGGATAGCCCGACCCGTCTGCATTTTTTCGATAGCCTGGGCATGGGGGTAAAATGCAGACGGTGGCACGCCCAAATAAAATTAAATACTCAAATCACCATCTTGTAATTTTGCATCCAAATAACAGATTGACCTCGCAAGCTCTACTGCATCGTCATTTGAAATTTTTGATAAACTATTCTCTGCACTTCCTTTTACAGCTTCTCCCTTTTCGTTGTACGTAGGTTCTTCTTTGGTCAGTACTTCATAAATCTTATCCCAATACTCTTTAAGTTCTTCGGGAAAGTCATCACGTCCAAGGGTATGAAATCCTCCAACATAAGCGTCCAGTATTCTTTCTTTAATATTTCCTATTCCTGTAGCAAGGTCTTCGACAGCTACTCCAATTTTTCCTCGTGCGTATGAGAATTCCATTATTTTATTAGTTTAAAGCTAAATTGTTATGACGTAGATTTTATAATGTTAACGTTTTTATTCTCAACTAAAATATTGAAAAATATTGATTTTTAAAACGATTGTCTTTCGTCCATTTCGTCCATTCTCCGTATCAGTTCTTCCCGAAGTGCATCAAGGAATTTTGTACGGTTCATCTTCCGGTTTCTCAACTCCAAATAGGTCTGATAGAAATTTCCCAAGTCAATGCCAAAGGCACTTTCAAAATATTGAGCGACCACTCTTATGTCGTTGTTCCCGTTGTCAAACACATTTTGGTAATGCAGGGCATAAATCAGTTCTATCAATGCTACTTTGCTACCTGTCCATTTCAGCCTCTTTTGGGCTTTCGATTTATTCTTTTGGAACTTGTGATATAACTGGTCTTCGATGTAGACCTGTATCAAATCGTTGGCTATTATCTTGGCGACCTTGTAATCATGCGAGGTGGAAAAGGACTGGTCGGACTGGAAATAGTATGTGTCCAACCACAGCTTTATATCATGCTTGCCCCGAACGAAATATTTCTCGTCAAGGAACGAGTTATTGCTACGGTAATACTTGTAAAAATCGAGGTTGTTGTCAAAGAACCTCTTTAGCTTTTTCAGTTCTTTGTTGAGGTATTTCCTTATGGGCTTTGCACCATAGGGTTTCTTTGTCTCGATTTTGTAAACGGCATTGTAATAAATGAGTTTTGATAGGATAACGGGTTTCTGATATTTGAAAAAGCGAATTTCTTCGTCAATGTTCTTAAAGCCATGTTTTAAGACGTATTCCCTTACTTTAGATAGACAATTTACAATCAAATGTATTATTGCCTCCACACGTTGTGGGGGGCAGTCAACCTCTATCTCCAATTCATTGATTGCAGTGTCGAGTTTATACAGCGTGTCATTGTAAAATTTATGCATCCGATTGTTTCAAATCTTAATGGGACCTGTGTTGTTTGTTAGATGTAGTCGTCAATTATTCTTTAGTTGTCTCTTTTATAAAATCAGAAACTTGGTCGCTGTGTGTTAATATCAACTCTTGCATCGCTCGTGTACAGGCTATATATAGCATATTTCGGTCTATATTATTTTTATAATTTGCGTTGTTGACAAATGGTATAATTACCATATCAAATTCAAGACCTTTAGCAAGCTGGGTACTCGTTATAATAATACCATCGGTAAATCTCGTGCTTTCAGAGGAAAGGTATTGTGCCTTTATCTGCGCATCGTCCAGTGTGCGTGTGACATCCTCTGCTTCCTTTTCCGTTTTACAAATAATGGCTAAAGAATGGAATGTTTTATCTTTTAAAAATTGAGTAGTCAAGGCTATTATCCGCTCTTTTTCAGATGCAATGTCTTTTTCATTATAAACTATAGGTGACTTTCCGTGTCTTTCTATAGGTATAATATCTTCATTAAAAGCAATCCGTTGCGTAAAATTAATGATTTCAAAAGTAGAACGGTAACTCTTGTTCAATGTCATTAATTGCGATTGCGGGAAAGATTTTTGAAGACTGTTCAGATTTGTTTGGCTCTGCGGATTAAGCGATTGATTTATGTCGCCAAGCAAGGTTATTTTGCAATTGAACATCTTTTTTATAACCGCAAATTGAATTGGTGCATAATCCTGCATTTCGTCAATTACCAAATGTTTTACCTGTCTATCCGTATTGTAGCTGTCAATGTGCATCTTTAAGTATGCCAAACCAAAAGCGTCTAAATACTCAATACCTTTATTGATAATAGATTTTAATAAATCTTTTCTGCCGAGCCAAACATAAAAATCCTTGTAAAGGATTTTTATGGTTTTGCTTCCTGACATATTATTAATGGCTTTTCTTAGCTCCGCTTTATCTTTGGACGAAACCTCATAGCGGTGTTTGTAAAAAAGATGGTGAGCAAGCCGGTTTTCCATTTCTTTGATACGCTTTAATAATGATAGTCTGAAGAGCGAGCGATATTCTTTATCGACAATATCCTGTGGGATAACATATTTTCCTATTTTAATGTCCTTTGCTGTGAAATAATTACTATTCAGATAAGCAATATATTCGTCCAATTTTTTCACGAAAGCTTCCGATGATTTGAAATTTACCCTTTCCGCAAAAGATTTATTTTCTGTATTCAATAACAACGAAACCTGCAAAAACAGACTTTGTACAACATATTGATATTCCAAAAATTCATTTATTAGCTCGATTACTGTTTTCTCCGGTATGTTTTCCTCTCCGAGTTCGGGAAGGACATTCGATATATAATCGGAAAAAACTTTGTTAGGAGAAAGTATCAAAATATTAGTCGATGTAATTGTGTCCCTAAACCTATATAGCATAAAAGCTACACGGTGCAACGCTATAGATGTTTTTCCTGAACCTGCGACACCTTGTATGATGAGAGTATTTGAGCTTTCATTTCTGATGATTGCATTCTGGTCTTTCTGAATAGTAGCGATGATACTTTTCATTTTTTCATCAGCCTTTAAGCTAAGCTCTTTTTGCAACAGTTCATCATAAATATGTGCGGAAGTATCCAGCATAAATTCCATTTCCCCATTTCTAATTTTATATTGGCGCTTTAAATTTATATTGCCCGATACCGTACCTGATGGTGCTTCATAAAAAGCATTCCCTTTTTCAAAGTCGTAAAACATACTGCTGATAGGTGCTCGCCAGTCGAATATTAAGTTTGTTTTGCTTTCTTCGTCTATGAAGTTGCAGATGCCTATATATACAATTTCCTCGGTGTCTGTGATAGTAGGCTGAAAATCAATTCTACCAAAATACGGACTACGGTGTAGTCGGTTCAACTGTTTCAGTAATGCCACGGATGCTTCTCCGCTGGTGGCGGTATTAGAGAGTGACTGATATAATATCGCTTTCTCATCTTTATTTTCCCGTAAATACTCTTTGTATTCAACCATTTCATCTGAGCTTTTTTGTACACGATGCCGAATATTTTTCATTTTGTCGGAAATAGCTGTTTTCACCTCCTGTAAACGCTTTTGTTCGTCCTGTTCTGTTTTTATGTTCATCATATGGTTATTGTTTATAAATGAGTAATCGCTCATTTAATGGTTAAAAAAATATTATGGTTTCAATCCTTGCAGAACCTGCTTCAACGTAAATTCAAGTTTTGCTTCTGTAAGTTGAAATTTGCTTGATGTAGTGGTGTTATTCATACCGAAATTAATAAGCTGATATAATGGTGAAAATGCTAATGCCCAATATACTTCAAAAGGCATTTTCGCCAATTGCCCATCTTCAACGGCTTTGTCTATAAATGCCCCCAATAGCTTGCCATACCTCTTGTTCAGGTTCTCTGTAACGGATAAATATATATCCGAATACCGTACTTTTTCAATAAAAGCCACTTGTTCCGGATATAACTTGTAAAAGTAATAACGGTTTTTCCATTGTAATTTTATCCCTTCGGCAAATCCCATATCAGATGAGAGCCCCTTTATGCTTGATGCCAATATATTGGCACTAACCTCATTACATAACGTAGTTAAGATAGCTTCTTTATTCTTGAAATAAACATAGATTGTACCAACGGATAACCTCGCCTCTTTTGCAAGCTTATTTACGCCAAACCCTTCAAGCCCCTGTTTCACAATCATTTCTATGGCTTTTTTTTTGATTAGTTCTGCCTTATTTTCATCTCTCTGCCTCATTTTGCAAATATAAAAAAATAGTCGCTCATTTATTAAGGTTTTTCTTATTTTTTACCCCTCCTGTATCAAGTGCTGTAAATCGGGGTCGTTCTTGATACGCTCCACTTCGTTCTCCACAATTTGCATAACGTCCGTTTTAACCTGCCTGTAATTGGCTTCAATGACCTGTTTCATATTGTCGTTGCCGTTTTCATCGGTAAAGGATAATATCTGCGGTATCTTTTTGTAGGCTTTGGTTTCGGCAGAAATCTTTTCGTTATCCACCACGATTTCAGCATGAAATATTTTCTGCTCTATACGCTCATCAAAATTGTCTGAAACAGACCCCACGAACATTCCCTGTGTCAAGGTAGATATTTTGGATGCAGGTATAAGGGTGTCCAATTGGGTAGATATGGAAGTGGATTTATCATTGCGGTTAATGGTGATGCTCTGACGTTTCTGCAATACCTTTCCAAACCGTTCAGAAAGTGTTTTTGCTGTCTCTCCAACGACCTGTCCGCTAAAGATATTACCGACCAAGTTTTGTATAACTTTACTTTCTTTATCGCCGTAATCCCTCGTTAACTGCGAATAGTCTTGGATGCCAAAAAGTGACGAAATCCGATTTGAACGTGCCGTACTGATAAAATCCAAACCCCTAAAATAAATTGTGGGCAACTCATCTATGATAATGGAACTTTGAAGCTGTCCTTTCTTATTGATAAGTTTTACAATCCTCGAATTGTACAATCCCAAAGCGGACGAATAGATATTTTGACGGTCGGGATTATTACCCACGCACAAGATTTTTGGCTCTTGGGGGTTGTTGATGTCCAATGAAAAATCATCCCCCGTCATCACCCAATAAAGCTGTGGCGAAATCATCCGTGACAATGGGATTTTTGCCGATGCTATCTGCCCCTGCAACTGGTCTTGCGCTCCGCCCTGCCACGCATCCATGAAAGCCGACAGATAGTTTTCGAGTTCGGGGTATGAGGTGAGTATCGTAAAAACGTCTGCATATTTTTTATTCAGCAATTCAATAGCATGGGGAAACGTGCAATACTTTCCGTCTTCATAGATTTTCAGAAACCAAATGATTGAAGCAAGCAATATAATTGGGCTTTCCACGAAAAAATCCCCTTGCTTCAAAATCCACGACCTGTTGAGGTTTAACATGATGGTGTAAGAGGCTTCGTAAGCATCGGATATATCCGTCATAAAGGCAGGGCTTAGCGGATTGCATCGGTGGCTTCGTCGTGGGTCGTCAAAATTGATAACATAAAATTTCGGCTTTACCTTATACTTATCGGAGTGTTTCAGCAAATGGTTGTAGGCAATCGTGGAGAGGTCGTCAAACTTGAAATCATAGATATACATCGCAAACCCCTTTTCGATGTGTTGCTTGATGTAGTTGTTTACGATGGCGTAGGATTTTCCCGAGCCGGGAGTACCAAGTACAATCGAGGCTCGAAAAGGGTTGACGACATTAATCCAACCGTCATTCCACTTGCCCTTGTAAAAAAACTTTGTAGGAAGATTGACCGAATATTCATTTTCTATCAGACGGGGTTCCTGTTGGAAACTCTCGTTTTCATTATTGAAAACATCGTCCATCAGATTGTTTCGGAGTAGTCGGCTCATCCATACCCCTGCCATGAGCAAGGCTATATAACCCAAACTCGTTGTAAGGATGTAAAGCGATGTAGCAACCCGTGCCGACAGCTTTAACAATGGCGTGTTCAGAAAGAACAGTACAAAGCCGATAACTAAGGCGGTGTAAATCTTGCCCCACGTTATCTTTTCATTCTTTACGCCTTTAGTGCCGAGACAGCTTAACGCCAATAATATCAGCGCAAAAATCTTGGTGTAAAGGGTGTGTTCAAAAAGCCCTGCGGTTCGGTTGAAATTGGTAAGTATCTTACCTATAATTTCCAGTGTCCACCCATGTTCGGCAAAGAACCCGTAACAGAACCAATAAAAGTGCATCAGTACCAAAAGAATACTTACGGCACGCATAAAAGCCATTATTTTGGCTAATCCTCTCAAATCGTCTTCTCCCTGCATAACAAAAAAATTAGTGATGTAGGGAATTTAGAGGCTATTTAAAAGCACTTATTCAAAGGCGGGACGGATGGCTTTTGAAGGCTTAGTTTGGCTGAGTATAGTAGAAGCCGAAAAGGTAAAACTCGCTATTGAATATCAAGAGCAATTTTTTGTAACTTTGTTCCTAACAAAAACTAAAATATTTAATCCAATGAAGCTGTAAGTAACCGTTCAAAAATGGAGTTGACAATTCATCACTTATACAAAGTGATGAAGAAATGCATGCAAAACTTTAAATTTAGTACAATGACACAGTTACAAATGATTGATACGACCAAATCAATCGCTCAACAGGACGAAAATGTTTCCGCAGTTTTAATGTATGGGTCGTTTACCAAAAACGAGGGCGACCAATATTCTGATATCGAGTTTTATATTTTTCTGAAAAGCAAAGAAAATTTTTCTGCCGAAAAGTGGGTAAACAAGATTTATTCGACAACGTTATACTTTACGAATGAATATGGCAGTGAAGTCGCAATTTTTGAGAACCTGATTAGAGGCGAATTTCATTTTTTAACAATAAATGAGATTGACGTCATAAAATCGTGGGAGGGCTTTGTATCGTTCAGTGATTTTGACCAAATGAACTTAATTGACAAAGACGGTCTTTTGACTGAAACACTTAATCAAATAAAAACAAAATTGCCCGACAGAACTACAAATGAAAATATCTTATTTTTAAGCCAATCATTACTGAATGTATTGTTGACAACAAGTAACTTGATTAAAAGAAAGGAATACGCTCACGCTTACCAAAGCCTGTCAAACGTGCAAAAGTATTTACTTTGGTTAATCCGAATAGCAACAAATCAAACCCACCATTGGGAAAGTCCGACAAAAAGTTTAGAGAAAGATATTGACAAAGATTGGTATTCAGAATTTAGATTGACAACATCTGATTTGGACACTGGCAATTTAAAAGTAGCTTTCCAAAATTCATTTAACTTATCAAAAAAGCTGTTTGAAGAATTAGGTGTTAAGACAGACCTAAAACGACTACTAAATAGGATTGAATAAGCTGATTTTCTATTTCTTTATGTGGTTGGGAAATGTTTATTGCTTGTAATCTATTCCTACAAATGCGGTTTACCCATCCACTCTGTTAAACGTTTCATTCAAAGCTATTGTTGTCTTCCATGCCTTCTGCGTTTCTTCTTTTTCTTCATGCGGTTGGCAAATGCCTGTTCCTCGTAGTCTTCGCCCTGTGTTTCCGGCAATAGACCACCCAATCCGTCTATCCATAAATCATCGGTTGGCTGTTCTTTGTTAAGGAAGTTAAAAAGTGCATGGGCTTCCTCTTTCTCTACGGTGTTGCCTGTGGTCGATGACTGGTTTTGTGCGGATGTTTTTTCAGCTTCTTGGCGTTGCCCGACCGCCTGCCCGTTCCACCAATCATTAAAGACATTCGCCGAAAGGTTTTTACCTAAAGCTGAACCGTTCCAAACGGTACGGCTTTCGTGGTCGATAAAAGTCATACCATAGATACGCCCCTCATCGTTGCGCCGTACCACGGTATTGATGCCCTGCTCCAACAGTTGCTTTTTAAAATCGGCTTCATTAGTGGCGGTGTGCATCGCTACTTCAATGGTGCTTTTGAGTACGGCTCTTGTGGGGTCGGCTTTCATTTTCTCCTTAGCCTGTGCAAACAGGTTTTGCAGTTCGTCCAGTCCTGCCTGTTTACCGAAAAGCGATGCTTTAAAAGGATTGCTCGCTTTTTCTCCCTGTTCGTTCAGCGCAAAATAGACAAGCCCGTTTTTGGGCTGTCCGTGCAATTCCCCTTTGACTTCCTCTGCCATAATATTGAAAAGCGAAAGCAAGGCATTGTATGCGCCGAGGCTTGCGTACCCGTAATACTTCGGCAGGTGTCGCAGCACCGAAGCAATTTGGCTCTTAACGTCTCCGGCTCTGTAATCCACCG
This sequence comes from Sphingobacterium sp. LZ7M1, assembly GCF_024296865.1. Lineage (GTDB taxonomy): Bacteria > Bacteroidota > Bacteroidia > Sphingobacteriales > Sphingobacteriaceae > Sphingobacterium. The sequence goes on from NZ_CP101134.1 coordinate 1,612,995, forward strand.
GACGGAATACCTGCTCATTTCCGGTGCGCTGTTTTTCCGTTGCAGGTATAAGATTGTACGTTTGTTCCAAATCCCGACAGATTGCCATCGAACGTGGATGGTCGTAACTGTCCGGTAGCTTCTTTCCGTCCAAACCCACACAGACCGTTACGATGTGGATATGGGTGCGCTCAATATCGGTATGCTTAAAAACGATATAAGGCTGGTTGCCATAACCCATGCGCTCCATATACTCCTGCGCCATTTTTACGAACTGCCCATCGCTGACCCTATCCGCAGGATCAGGGTTCAGCGATATGTGGCGCACTGGCTTTTCTGTTTTGATATTTGCGGACAGATACGGCTCAAAACACTGGTGCAGGTAAGCGGTCGAAAAGGTATTATCCAACGTTTCGGGCATTCTGTTCAACAACAGAACCTGTCCGTTTTCGCTGTCAATCTTCTTTTGGTTATAGGAAATAGCACCGTACAAATTCTCACCCTTTCCAATCTTTGCTATCATCTTATCTGTGTTTTTGCAGGTGTTCTTTTTCAAATTCCTGTGTTAGTTCAATCACTTTCCGGCATAAGTCCGCCATTTCTGCCGTCTGCTTTTCCAGTTTAAAGAGGTAAGCCGATGCCTTTTTCTCCGAGAAATTACGGTAAAGTATCTTCACTATTTGGTTGTAATTCACGCCAACCGCTCTGAACTGGCTGTAAAGATTGGTCAGCCTCGTATGAAAATCGACTGCATCCATGTCAATTTTTACGGTTTTGACTGGCTTCTGAAAGATGCAGGCTGTAATAAAATGTGCCATTACTTTCATTCCCGATTGCTCGAACAACGTAAGGAACTGTGCATTTTCCATGTCGTTGAGACTAATCGAATAACGGTGGGTGGCAGGGTCTTTCTTAGGCTTGCGACCAACTTTGTTTGTTCGGTTTCTTCTGTTGTCTTCCATATCTAAATCCATTAATAATTACTATAAACTGCGACTTTGGAGCGGTTTTCAGCCCCCTGCAAGGGCAAGTGGTTTTGAGGTGCGGAATTTATTTCGAGCATCTCAAAACATAACTTGCTCTGTTCGGGTGAACAGAAAATCCGTCCGCCTATCGGCGGATACGGATTGGGTAAAGCGGAAAAAAACGGCTTTGCGCCGTTCCGCCCATAACTTCCATTCTCCAATGATTTTTCCATTCACCCTTTGCATTTAAGCCCTTACAAAGTAAGGGTAGCTTTTTCAAAGCATTGACCTATCCGCCACGACCAAACATTGCCAAAAAATGCCGTGGATTACCGCTTTAAATCAATGGAGCGGAATAACCTGCTTCTTTGCGCTATCAGTCACGCAAGCCTGTTTGCAGGCATCCGCTCCCGATGGCAGTTGTGAAAGACGGAGCGCAGGAATGCCGGAACACATGACGGCGTTCCGCTCGGCAGGCAGGAATACCGGGCGGCATGAAAACTATCCGGTAGCCATTCCAACAGGCAGGACGACAGGCAAGCCATCGGTCTTGCCCGTGTGAAAGCCGGAATGACGGCACGGCTGATTGAACGAACGATGGCAAGCCCGACAGACGGGATTGTATCAAGACTGCCGGACAGTGTGCAGGGATGACAGCCCTGTTCAATGCAAGACGGCAGGCAGTCCACGGAAATAGAAACTTAAAAATAGAATAGAAATGGAAGCAACAAACAGGACAAAATTCATTGCTTTTTCAAGCCAAAAAGGGGGCGTTGGGAAAAGCACGTTTACAACGGTTACGGCAAGCATACTCCATTACCAAATGGGCTATAATGTAGCCGTCTTTGACTGTGATTATCCACAGCACAGCATCTGTCAGATGAGGGAACGGGATTTGAAAGCGGTCATGCAGAACGAGGTGCTGAAAAAACTGGCACACCGCCAATTTTCCACCATCAACAAAAAAGCCTATCCGGTACTGCAAAGCAAGGCTGACAATGCCCTAACGGATGCGGAAGCATTCATACAGTCCTCGACCATTCCCGTGGATGTGGTTTTCTTTGATTTGACTGGAACGGTGAACACTTCGGGCTTGCTGAACACACTGGCAGGAATGCACCACATCTTTTCGCCTATCACGGCAGACCGTGTGGTCATGGAAAGCACATTGAGCTTTACCGATGTGCTGACCAATGTCCTTATGAAACAAGGTCAGACCTCCATCGAAACCATACGGCTGTTTTGGAACATGGTCGATGGCAGGGAAAAATCGCAACTGTACGAAATCTACGGCAACGTCATTAACGAGGTCGGACTGCAAGCAATGGAAACACGCATTGGCGATAGCAAACGCTTCCGCAAGGAAAGCGAGGCAACGGCAAAGACTGTCTTCCGCTCCACGCTATTGCCCCCCGACAAAACATTGATGAAAGCCTCCGGCTTGGACTTGTTCATCAGTGAATTTCTAAGAACCGTCAAACTGTAACCGCTATGGAAAATGAAAACAAGAAAAAGCCGAATGCCCCGATTGACGAGGCATATCTCATGTCCATCATGGCAGGCGAAACAAAGAAGCCCCAACAGGCGGTAGCACCGCAAGAGCCGAGCGCAGAGCCGACAAAGGAAACGCCAACGGAAAAGCCCGTAGCCAAAGAGCGCACCCGACAAAAGAGGGCTTCCGATACGGGCTATGGCGAGCGTTTTCTCAACAGCCACACCATGACACGCCGTGGCGATAAGAGCATCTACATCCGGCAGGAATACCACGAACGGCTTTCCCGTATCGTGCAGGTTATCGGCGAGGATAAAATACCTCTGTACGCCTATTTGGACAATATTCTCGAACATCATTTTGAACAGTTCGAGAAAGCCATCACCGATGATTTCAACAATAAGTTTAAACCCATTTTTTAAAGTATTCGATTATGAACAAGACACAGCAAAAACAACCGGAAAAGGTATTGCGCAAAGCGCATTACAAATCGGCATTTTTAAGACCGACAGGGGTCGTGGCAAGGTGCGGAAAATCGGTCTACATAAGCCCCGATTTCCACAAGAAATTATCCCGTATCGTCTTTCTGCTCGGCGAGGGAGAAATTACGCTTACCGATTACCTGCACAGCGTACTGAAACATCACTTTGAGGAGTTCGGAGACGAAATAAAGATTATCTATGCCGACAAGCAAAAGCCAATCTTATAGCTATGGAAACGTTGATTGTAATATGCCTTATCATCGTCATCATCCTTTTGCTGAAAGATAAGGTGGTCATCCATAAGAACGTCCGCAGGGAAATAAAGCCGGAAATGAAAAGCCCCGACCTGCCGGATATTATGGGGCTTCCCAAGCCTGTGGAACGCCACACCTTGCCACTGGATGCCACAAAGAGACAATCGGGTGAACGTGACGGGATAGCTGATAATTTTGGAACAGAAACCTACGGGATAGGTTTTGGATTGGAAAATCCGCAGATTGAGGGAGAGCCGGATGAAGTTTTCGGGAGTATGTCCGATTTTGAAAATGTGGAAGACGAATGGGATGAGTACGGGTTTGAGGACAGCGACAATGAGTTTGCCACAGGGGTTACCTTTGATGAACTGACAACCGTGGGGGCATGGTTGGAGCAAGATACACTTGAACCTGCCCAGCAACAGAAAGCGGTGGATATAGTTCAGCGATTACAGGGAACGGAATTGTTAAGTCTGCTCGAAAACTCAATGGATGGGGCTTCACGGAAGATTGCAGAGTTGTTGGACAAGAGCCTATCCGCCGGAACGGATTTCAGCTCTCCCGATTTGCGGAAAAGTGATTTAGAGGATTTCGACATTGGGGAGTTTGTCTGAAAAGACAGCTTCCCTTTGTTTTTATAACGCTTTATCCAATCGCTTATGTGCGTATGATATAGTATTTAAAATATCAAGAGCTTCTTCTTCGCTGATTTCAAATTTAATTTTTGGTTGATGGGCTGTAGGGTTTCTTATTAGACCAAAAATACCTTTGATTAAATTGCATAATCCTATATGCTCACTTCTATCCGTTTCTGTTACTAAGTTGTTGATTTTAATCAAAGGGTTATTAGTAGAGAATGCAGTTTCTACCAAAGCATTACCGTCTGCATATAATCCCGTCATCTTCCTTAGACGGTCGGCGACACTTTTGGTCGCTTCAAAAACGGAATGAAAATAATTTTCAAGTAATAATTCAGCCCGACAATATTCGAAAACGGCTAAATGAACATTTCTGTTTTCTAATTTATGCTTTAAACGACTGGCTCTTTGTTCGGCATCTGCAATTGTTTTGGCTTTTTCAACTAATCTAAGGTTGCCCTCTTCTGTTAATTCAGTTCCTATAAAAGCTAAACGTTTATTCACTTCTAATCTGCGATTATGAAAAACTTCTTCTTTACCAATATACCTCACAGGTTGTAAAGCATCTTTGATAAACCGTAATATATGATTTGAGCATTGGTGTTGATTTTGCCAACTTGCAAATGCGGAATATAATCTTCTCCATTTTGTGTTTTGGGGGTCAACATCAGGAATATTAGAATTTAAAAGGATTTGTCCTATTTCAGAACCTGTTAAACCATCTGTTGTATCTCCAATTGCCCTGCACAAGCCCTCCAGTACATGAGCTTCAAACATTGGACGTTTGATATTCGCCATTATTCTATTTTTTTAAAGAAATCATTACTTAATAAGATTAATAAATTCAGTAGCATACCTTTCTGCTAATTCTCGGCTATTTTCGACACTAACTGTTTCCCTGTTCCAATTAGCTTTAGTCGTCCAGTTGTACGAACCATGAACAACCGTTTTTAAGTCAATTATACAGAATTTGTGATGCATTATGTTTTCATATTTTCCAGTTTTGAGTACTCTTTTAGTTTCAAAAAACTTTTCATACGGAAAGCCATATTTTGTGTTTATTTCATCATCCAAAACTATTAATCGAACATTTACCCCGGCTTTCATTTTATCATAAATTGCCCTCATTAAAACCTTATTCGTAAACCATGCTACAGCTATCCAAATAGAGAATTTGGCGTTTCGGATTTGCTCGATAATCTGTGCTTCAATATCCTCAAAATGAACTTCAACTTCTATGTTGTCCGGTAAGTCTGCGCCTATTATTTTGTATCTTCCCTCAAACTCATCGAGCCTATAACCATCTTGCTGTAAAAGGGGATTGATTTGCTCCACAGCTTCTTTTATATTCTTACTCGTATCTCTTGCGAAATGTCTTGGGTCGAAGACAATTTGCAATAACTGAACCATTTCCTTACTGCCATTTATCTCATATAATTTTTCCAAAACATAAGCATTTCTACTTAGGCTGTTTGGCATTCCACCATCTTGATGTTTATAAACGTCCTTAAAACCGATACGGTTAAAAAGTTTTAAAATTTCAGGGCCCGAAAGATAGGGCGACAGTTGATTATCTCCCGATATAAATTCCTTTATGCTCTCTATTGTTAAGTCTGATAATTTCATTAAGTATTTGGATGCTTGTTGTCAATGCTAAAATAACACATCTATCGGACAGTTTCGCTAATTACCATTAATCTATCATCAAAAAGCCACTTACTGCCAATTAATTCCGCTGATTTCCAGTTTCCCATAAGGCTTCGATTTCCATAAGACTTTTGTTGCGAAAGCCCGCACGAGGTGGGAAAGTAGTAACAATTTAATTCAGTTAAATCATGGTAAAACAAAGCAAAAAAGTGTTGCTGACAGGCGTTGCGTTCCTGTCGGCATTCGGTGTGTTCGCACAGGGCAACGGCTCGGCAGGCATCCAAGAAGCCACGCAGATGGTAACAAGCTATTTCGACCCTGCAACCCAATTAATTTATGCGATTGGGGCTGTGGTTGGTTTAATCGGGGGCGTAAAGGTGTACAACAAATTTAGTAGCGGTGACCCCGATACAAGCAAGACTGCGGCGTCGTGGTTTGGGGCTTGTATCTTCCTCATCGTAGCGGCGACCATTCTCCGCTCATTCTTCCTTTAAGCTGGCGTATTATGAGCAATTACAATATCAATAAAGGTATCGGCAGGACTGTCGAGTTCAAAGGACTGAAAGCACAGTACCTGTTCATCTTCGCAGGTGGTCTGCTCGGCGTGCTTATCCTTGTCATGGTCATGTACATGGCAGGTGTAAACTCCTACGTGTGCCTGCTTGTCGGGGCAGGCGGTGCATCGCTCATCGTTTGGCAAACATTCGCATTGAACGGCAAATACGGCGAATACGGATTGATGAAAGTCGGGGCAAAGAAAAGGCATCCGAAATACATCATCTGTCGCAGAGCCGTAAACCGCTATTTAAAATTCACTTCTAAATCCAGTCATTTATGAGAAATACAGGAAAAGCCACAACGTTGGAAAGCAAGTTTCCATTACTGGCGGTGGAACACAACTGCATCATTTCAAAGGATGCGGACATCACGGCTTGCTTTCGGGTACACCTGCCGGAGTTATTCACGGTGGCATCGGCAGAGTATGATGCCATACATTCGGCTTGGCACAAGGCTATCAAGACCTTGCCGGACTACACCATTGTCCACAAACAAGACTGGTACATCAAGGAAAGTTATGCTCCGGATATTGCGCAGGAAGACCAAAGTTTCCTTGCAAAGTCCTATCAACAGCATTTCAACGAACGTCCATTTTTAAACCATTACTGCTATCTCTTTTTGACCAAGACGACCAAAGAGCGGATGCGGATGCAGAGTAATTTTAGTTCGCTATGCAAGGGTGTACTTATCCCGAAAGAAATTAGGGATAAAGAAACCGTCCGCCGTTTCATGGAGGCCGTTGCACAGTTTGAGCGGATTATCAACGATAGCGGTTTTGTGAAACTGGAACGCCTGACCGAGGATGACATCATCGGCACAGGCGAAAAACAGGGATTGCTCGAACAGTACCTTACCCTGTCGAGGGAAACGGGAACGCCCATGCAGGATATAGCTTTGGGAAGCGAGGACGTGCGTATCGGCAACAAAAGGCTGTGCCTGCACACCCTATTCGATACGGACGATTTACCCAACACGGTATCGGCAAATACGAGGTATGAAAAGCTGTCCACGGACAGGAGCGATTGCCTGTTGTCCTTTGCCTCTCCGGTGGGCTTGCTCCTTAGCTGTAACCATATCTATAACCAATACCTGTTTTTGGACAACAGCGATGAGAGCCTGCGGAAGTTTGAAAAGTCAGCCCGTAATATGCACTCACTGGCAAGGTACAGCCGTGCCAATCAGATTAACAAAGAGTGGATTGAAAAGTATCTGAACGAAGCGCACAGCTTCGGGCTTTCTTCTATCCGTGCACACTTCAATGTGATGGCGTGGTCGGATGACGCAAGCGAACTCAAACAGCTAAAGAACGATACGGGCAGTGCGCTCGCTTTGATGGAATGCAGACCGAGGCATAACACGGTGGATGTTGCCACACTGTATTGGGCAGGCATACCAGGCAATGCAGGGGACTTTCCGGCAGAGGAAAGTTTCTATACGTTCATCGAACCTGCACTGTGTTTCTTTACCGAAGAAACCAATTACCAAAGTTCGCCATCACCTTTCGGTATCAAGATGGCGGACAGGCTGACAGGCAAACCCATCCATTTGGATATTTCCGACCTACCCATGAAAAAAGGCATTATCACGAACCGCAACAAATTTATTTTGGGGCCGTCGGGTTCGGGTAAGTCTTTTTTCACCAATCACATGGTGAGGCAGTATTATGAGCAAGGCTCTCATGTACTATTGGTCGATACGGGCAACTCTTATCAAGGGCTGTGCGAACTGATTAAGGGAAAGACAAAAGGAAAAGACGGTGTTTATTTTACCTATACCGAGGATAACCCCATCGCCTTTAATCCGTTCTACACGGACGATGGCATTTTCGACATCGAGAAAAGGGAAAGTATCAAGACTTTGATACTGACTTTATGGAAGCGTGATGACGAACCGCCGAGCCGTTCGGAGGAAGTGGCATTGTCCAATGCCGTGAGCGGTTATATCGACTGTATTAAGCAAAGCGATGAATACCCCTCTTTCAACGGATTTTACGAATACGTAAAAGGTGACTACAAAAAGGTGCTGGAAGACAAACAGGTAAGGGAAAAAGACTTTGACGTTGCAGGTTTCCTAAATGTATTAGAGCCTTACTATCGTGGGGGTGAATACGATTACCTGCTCAATTCAGACAAGCAACTTGACCTGCTTTCCAAACGCTTTATCGTGTTTGAAATTGATGCGATTAAAGACCACAAAATCCTCTTTCCCATAGTGACCATCATCATTATGGAAGTATTCATCAATAAGATGCGCAGGCTCAAAGGTGTGCGCAAACTGATACTGATTGAGGAAGCGTGGAAAGCCATCGCCAAAGAGGGAATGGCGGAGTACATCAAGTACCTGTTTAAGACCGTCCGCAAATTTTTTGGTGAGGCTATCGTGGTCACGCAGGAAGTGGACGACATTATCCAGTCACCCGTGGTCAAGGAAAGCATCATCAACAATTCCGACTGTAAAATCCTGCTTGACCAACGCAAGTACATGAACAAATTCGATGACATCCAAGCGATGCTCGGACTGACGGAAAAGGAAAAATCCCAAATCCTTTCCATCAACCAGAACAATGACCCGTCAAGGCTTTATAAAGAGGTATGGATCGGGCTTGGCGGTACGCACTCTGCGGTGTATGCCACAGAGGTTTCGCTCGAAGAATATTTGGCATACACCACCGAGGAAACCGAAAAAATGGAAGTCATGCAACTGGCATCCGAACTGGACGGCAATGTGGAACTGGCAATAAAGCGCATTGCTGGACAGAGACGTGAGAACGCAAATAATTATTAATCATTTAAAAAATCAGAGACAATGAAGAAAACAATGTTACTGGTGTGGACGGCATTTATGCTTGCCGTCGTACCGTCTGCAAAGGCACAATGGGTGGTAGTTGACCCTTCAAATCTGGCATCGGGTATCATCAACTCCGCCAATGAAATCGTGCAGACCTCATCCACCGTGTCCAACGTGGTAAAGAATTTCAACGAGGTAAAGAAAGTGTATGAACAGGGCAAGGAATACTACGATAAATTGAAAGCTGTAAATAACTTGGTTAAAGATGCCCGAAAAGTGCAACAAACGGTACTACTCGTAGGCGATGTGTCCGAAATGTACGTGCAGAATTTCGGCAAAATGATGAACGACCCGAATTTCAGTCCGCAGGAACTCACGGCAATCGCCAACGGTTATTCCACGCTCCTAAACGAGAGTACCGAACTACTCAAAGAACTGAAACAGATTGTTACCTCGACCTCGCTTTCGCTGAACGATAAGGAACGTATGGACATCATCGACAGGGTTTACAAAGAGGTCAAGGACTATCACAGCCTTGTCCGGTATTTCACCAACAAGAATATCTCCGTGAGCATTTTGAGGGCTAAGAAACAGAACAACACCAAAAGGGTGCTTGAACTGTACGGAACTGCTGAACAAAAATATTGGTAAGCTATGGAATGGAACAATCTTCACGAACTCCTGCGCTCTCTTTACGATGAGATGCTCCCACTGTCCGCCGATATGGCGACAGTGGCTAAGGGCATTGCCGGATTGGGCGCACTGTTCTACGTGGCACTGAAAGTGTGGCAGGCATTGAGCCGTGCAGAACCGATAGACGTGTTTCCGCTCCTGCGACCGTTCGCCATCGGGCTTTGCATTATGTTCTTCCCGACCATCGTATTGGGAACTATCAATGCGGTATTAAGTCCGGTCGTAAAAGGCACAAACGCCATGCTCGAAAACCAAGTGCTTGACCTCAACAAATTGCAGGAACAAAAAGACCTGTTGGAGAGAGAGGCAATGCTCCGCAATCCCGAAACCGCTTACCTCGTAAGCGATGAGGAATTTGATAAGAAACTGGATGAATTGGGATGGTCGCCGTCCGATTTGGTTGCCATATCCGGTATGTACATGGAGCGTGGAATGTACGATTTAAAGAAAAGCATCCGTGACTGGTTTCGGGAGCTACTGGAAGTCCTTTTCCAAGCATCTGCTTTGGTCATAGATACCATACGGACATTCTTTCTTATCGTGCTGTCCATTCTCGGGCCGATAGCCTTTGCGATAAGTGTATGGGATGGTTTTCAGTCCACACTTACGCAATGGCTGACCCGATATATCAGCGTGTACCTGTGGTTGCCCATTGCCGATATGTTCAGCTCCATGCTCGCCAAGATACAATCCCTTATCATCGAACGGGATATTGATATGCTTGCCGACCCGACCTACATCCCCGACACATCCAACACCGTGTATATCATCTTTATGCTGATTGGCATCGTGGGCTACTTCACCGTTCCAACGGTGGCAGGTTGGGTAATACAGGCAGGTGGTGCAGGGAACTTCATGCGCAACGTAAACTCTACGGCATCTAAGACCGGAAACATCGCCGGAGCAGGAACGGGGGCTGTTGCAGGCAATATCGGTGGCAGGTTAATGAACAAATAAAAATCAGAAAGCAATGGAATTTAAGACACTAAGAAATATCGAAAACAGCTTTAGGCAAATACGGCTGTACGCAATTGTATTTGCGGTACTCTGCATCGCGGTGGTAGGTTATGCCGTATGGCAGTCCTACCAGTTTGCAGAGGCACAACGCCAAAAAATATATGTACTGGACAACGGCAAGTCCTTGATGTTGGCATTGTCACAGGATGCAAGCCTCAACAGACCTGTTGAGGCAAGGGAACACGTAAGGCGTTTCCATGAACTGTTCTTTACGCTCGCACCGGATAAGAACGCTATTGAAAGCAACATGAAAAGAGCTTTTAATCTTGCCGACAAATCGGCTTTCGATTACTACAAAGACCTTTCGGAAAAGGGCTATTATAATCGCATCATTTCGGGCAACGTGCAACAGCGTGTCGAAGTGGACAGCGTGGTGTGCAACTTCGATACCTATCCCTATTCCGTTAGGACGTATGCTAAACAGTTTATCATCCGGTCAAGCAACGTTACAAGGCGAAACCTTGTGACCTCCTGTTATCTCGTGAACTCCGTCCGCTCGGACAACAACCCACAGGGCTTCAATATCGAAAAGTTTGCCGTGTTGGAAAACAGGGATATAGAAGTCATCGACCGCTAAAGCCAAGATTATGGAAGCAATATCAGATTTGAATACGTTCGCCAAAATCCTTACTGCAAAGGGGTATGACGGCGATTTCCATACGCAGGGTGCGTATGCCGGAAAACTGAAAGCAAGCATCAGCGAATATCTCGCCAACTGCCCCAAAGGTGTAGCTAAAAAGGAGTTGTTGCTATCCTGCTTTCTGCAATGGGCAGGCGAAGCCCTGCCCAGGATAGAATGCCTTATGTGGGTGAAGTACCTAAACGGCAAATTCTTCTTGGGCAGAATGGAGATTGCAAAAAAAGACCGTTACGGGCAGGTGCTGAAACAATCGGAACTGACTGACCTGTCGGTCGTCACCGCTCCCAAAGCAAAAGAGGCAATCGCTATGGTCAGTGATGCAGTGGAACGGAATAACAATTAAAGCATGAAAAATCTAAGAACAGCAATCAGTAATTGGTTTGACAAGCTCGATGGACAGTGGCGAGCGTTGCCTGTTAAAAAAAAGCATCGCTATACGCTACTGCTCTTTGCAGGCTATGCACTGCTGTCCGTCATCGTACTGCTCGAAGTGTGCTACGATGTAGCGCATTCCGATAATACCATGACTATTGAGCATATCGAAAACCCCATTAGGCAAAACAATTCCTCGGTTTCACCGCAGGACAGTATTAAAACAATCTTAAAAGATAAAAATCATGAAAGACAGTGAAAACAAAAAGGTAAGTTTTTTGGTCGAAGATGACGACCCGAAAAACGGAATGGATGCGACCCAAGACGGGGCGCAGAACAAAGCAGACAAGTTAAAGAAGCCCATCATTTTTGCCCTTATGGGCGTGGTGTTCCTCGGCTGTATGTACCTAATCTTCAAACCGTCCTCCGATAAGAAAACGGTCGAGGATATTGGTCTGAACGATGTCGTACCGCAGGCAAACGATGCAGGGCTTCAATCCGATAAGCAAAAGGCTTATGAACAGGAACTACTCGAACAGAAAATGCAGGAAAAGCGCAATGCGCTCCTGTCACTATCCGACTATTGGAGCGAGGACAGTACCGCCGATCAGGAAGCGGAGCAACCGGATGAGGTTTATGAAGACGGCTACGCTTCCGGCGGTGGTACACGCAGGAACAGCAACCCTGCTCTGAACAGTTACCGCAATGCGCAAAGTACGCTGACCTCGTTCTACGACAACAGCGATTACGAAACGCAGGAACTCCGCAAACAGATTGAGGAACTCAAAGAACAGTTGGCAGAAAAAGACGTACCGCCTGTAACGACCATAGATGACCAACTGGCTTTGATGGAAAAGTCATACGAAATGGCTTCCCGTTACCTGCCACAAACCCCTGCACAGCCGAACAGTACGGACACAATGGTTTCCACAAAGAGTGCCTCACAAAAGGAGCATTTCGTGGCTTTCACTCCTGTAAGAAAAAATACGGTTTCCGCATTGTACCGTGAACCGACTGACAGTGCTTTTTTGGCAAACTGGAACGAAACCCGAAACCGTGGCTTCTATACGGCAGGTGTTTCGGAACAGGTCATACAGCCAAAAAACAGCATCAAGGCAGTGGTACAGGAAACACAGGTCGTGACGGGCGAAGGCGATGTGCGCCTGCGCCTGTTGGAAACGGCACAAACGCCTGTCCGCTCCATTCCGGCAGGAACGGTACTAACGGCAAATGCCAAGTTTCAAGGTGGCAGGTTGCAGTTAAAAGTAACGTCCATCGAATATGAGGGCAACATTATTCCGGTCGATATAACCGTGTACGATGTGGACGGACAGCAAGGGCTATATGTGCCATATTCTCCCGAAATGAACGCCCTGTCAGAGATAGCCTCCAACATGAGCCAAACGGGGGGAACAAGTATCATGATGACACGCTCGGCAGGGCAACAGATGGCAGGCGGCCTTTCCCGTGGCGTGGTGCAAGGGGTATCGGGGTACTTCTCCAAGAAAGTGAGGACACCGAAAGTAACCGTCAAAGCCGGTCATCAGTTATTCCTCGTTTCAAAAAATTAATGTTTAACTAAAATCAAAAAGAAAATGAAAGCAATATTTAAAAGCCTTTTGGCAATGGTCTGTTTAACGGTCTTTATCACTGGTGCGAATGCACAGCAAGTGGCATCCGGTACAACAAAATTGAGCATGGGCAAGGTTGACCCTTACGAAATGCAGGTGACGTACAGCAAGACCTCGCACCTCATATTCCCGTCCGCAATCCGCTACGTGGATTTGGGCAGTGAGTACCTTATCGCAGGCAAAGCCGAGGATGCGGAAAACGTACTGCGCATTAAGGCAAGCGTAAGGGATTTTGACGAGGAAACCAATTTTTCGGTCATCACGGACGATGGTCGGTTTTACAATTTCAACGTCTTTTACAGCCCTTATCCTGCAACGCTGAATTATGATTTGTTGACCATGCAAAAGGCATCGGACAGGGAAAACGGCAACGATGTTCTGTTTGAGGAATTGGAGGGCAATTCGCCGTCACTGGCAGGCTTGCTCATGGAAACGATTTACAAAAAGAACAAAAGGATTGTAAAGCATATCGGGGCAAGAAGCTACGGCATACAATTCCTGCTAAAAGGTATCTACGTCCATAACGGAAAATTCTATTTCCATACGGAACTGCGCAACAAAAGCAATGTTCCGTTCAACATTGACTTTGTGAATTTCAAGGTCGTGGACAAGAAAGTCGCCAAGCGTACCGTGGTGCAGGAAAAGGCAATGAACCCATTGCGTATGTACAAAACGCTCGGTGAAATAACGGGCAATACCACCGACCAGAACGTATTCCTGCTCGACCAGTTTACCATAACGGATGACAAGGTACTCGTGATTGAAATTTTTGAAAGGAACGGTGGCAGACAACAGGTATTGCAGGTGGAAAATTCCGACCTCGTACACGCCAAGCTGATAAGCGATATGCACCTAAAGATTGATTAACCAAAAAGGAACGAACAATGATAAGATACATTTTTGCCGTGGTGTTTGCCATGCTAAGCATGACGGCGGTACAGGCACAGCGAATGCTCCCCAAACAAAAGGGATTGGAAGTAAACGCAGGTATGCTGTCCAAAGAAATAAGCGACAATTACTATCTGAATTTGACATTGACCGTGAACGGAAAGAACGGCAATTACTGGATATGGGGTGCGGAGTACACCCATCAATTTTCCTGTTACAGGGATGTACAGATACCGCTCGAAACCTATACAGGCGAGGTGGGTTACAGTCTTCAGCTATTGGGGGATGCAAGAAAGACCGTTACGCTGAATGCAGGGCTAACAGCTGTGGCAGGTTACGAAACCATCAACCGGAGCGAAGCCATGCTATCGGATGGCTCGACCATCCTCGACAAAGACAATTTCGTCTATGGTATGGGCGGACGGCTCACGCTCGAAACGCACCTGTCCGACCGTTTTGTCCTGCTCCTGCAAGGGCGGACAAAAGTATTATGGGGTACGGATTTGAAACAGTTCCGTCCATCGGCAGGGATTGGACTAAGGTTTAACTTTTAAAATTGATTTACGATGAAAATATTACTGATTATCCGTTTATGCACCTGTTATATTCGCAATTACTAGTCTGTCAAAGAGTTTGTCTCCAAAATACCGTCTGTTTAATTTGTAAATAAACTCGTTGAGATACAACTGTAAGTATTTCCTTTTGATTTTATGGTAGTTGCCCAGCAATGTCCGTTTTGCATTACTGATTGCGATATGCACCCATTTGAGTGTTTCCTTGGTGGTTTTGGCGTCTGATTTCTCGGTGACGTGCAATTCCACCAGATCGGAGATGTCAACGTAAGAAGTGCTTTTGTCCGAAAATACGATGGCATCATCCTCCATGCAGTCCCTGACCACGCCGTTGATTCCTTCACTTTGATGGCTATCCAGTACCCTGGCCTTGAAATAACGCACATGCTTCTCCTTTTTGCCCGTTTCGATATCTTCCAACGGGGTGCTTTCGGCCATCACCGCAACGTTCTGCTTTCCCTCGGCTCCCCGGCCACGTGTACCCTTGCCTCGCTCGATTTCCTTACTGGCCACCGAAAAGTTAACGAATTCTTGCGGTTTCTTTCAGCGCCGCCAATACCGCCAGCCCGTCGCGCAAGGGGCGCGGCTCGTGTGTGCGGATGAAGTCAGCTCCACCTGCGGCGGCGGCAAGCTCTGCAGCGAGTGTCGCGGCCCCGACATCCCCCGGACCACGGCCTGTGAGCGCGCGCAGAAAGGATTTGCGCGAAACAGACAGAAGCACCGGCAAATCGAAGCGCAGCCGCAATTCATCGAACCGCGCCAGCACCGAGAGCGAGGTTTCGGGAGCAGCCCCCAGAAAAAACCCCATGCCGGGATCAAGGACAAGGCGGTTGCGTTTGATACCGGCACCCGTCAGCGCCGCGATGCGCGCGTCAAAGAACGCCGCAATGTGATCCATGATGTCGCCAGCGGGTGCCTCGCGCCGATCTGCCTGCCCGTCTTGCACCGAATGCATAACGACGAGTTTGGCAGATGATTTCGCCAATTGCGGATAGAACGCAGCGTCTGGAAAACCGCGAATATCATTGAGATAGGCCACACCACGCGACAAGGCATAGGCTTGCGTCGCGGGTTGATAACTGTCGAGCGAGACGGGAATGCCATCTGCCTTGAGCGCGTCCAGCACCGGCGCGATACGCGCGATTTCTGTGTCGGACGAAACAGGCGCGGCGTCGGGATTGCTGGATGCCGGACCGAGGTCGATCACATCTGCCCCCTCGGCCATCAGCTTACGCGCCTGCGCAATGGCTGCGTCTGGCGCCAGATACCGGCCTCCATCGGAGAAACTGTCCGAGGTTATGTTGACGATGCCGAAAATGATGAGCGATTTATTCATGGGGGCTTCTATAATAATACCTAAAATCCGCAGGTAGTTAATTAGGATGTTTAAAGATTCTGATTATCCGTTTATGCACCTGTTATATTCGCAATTACTAGTCTGTCAAAGAGTTTGTCTCCAAAATACCGTCTGTTTAATTTGTAAATAAACTCGTTGAGATACAACTGTAAGTATTTCCTTTTGATTTTATGGTAGTTGCCCAGCAATGTCCGTTTTGCATTACTGATTGCGATATGCACCCATTTGAGTGTTTCCTTGGTGGTTTTGGCGTCTGATTTCTCGGTGACGTGCAATTCCACCAGATCGGAGATGTCAACGTAAGAAGTGCTTTTGTCCGAAAATACGATGGCATCATCCTCCATGCAGTCCCTGACCACGCCGTTGATTCCTTCACTTTGATGGCTATCCAGTACCCTGGCCTTGAAATAACGCACATGCTTCTCCTTTTTGCCCGTTTCGATATCTTCCAACGGGGTGCTTTCGGCCATCACCGCAACGTTCTGCTTTCCCTCGGCTCCCCGGCCACGTGTACCCTTGCCTCGCTCGATTTCCTTACTGGCCACCGAAAAGTTAACGAATTCTTGCGGTTTCTTTCAGCGCCGCCAATACCGCCAGCCCGTCGCGCAAGGGGCGCGGCTCGTGTGTGCGGATGAAGTCAGCTCCACCTGCGGCGGCGGCAAGCTCTGCAGCGAGTGTCGCGGCCCCGACATCCCCCGGACCACGGCCTGTGAGCGCGCGCAGAAAGGATTTGCGCGAAACAGACAGAAGCACCGGCAAATCGAAGCGCAGCCGCAATTCATCGAACCGCGCCAGCACCGAGAGCGAGGTTTCGGGAGCAGCCCCCAGAAAAAACCCCATGCCGGGATCAAGGACAAGGCGGTTGCGTTTGATACCGGCACCCGTCAGCGCCGCGATGCGCGCGTCAAAGAACGCCGCAATGTGATCCATGATGTCGCCAGCGGGTGCCTCGCGCCGATCTGCCTGCCCGTCTTGCACCGAATGCATAACGACGAGTTTGGCAGATGATTTCGCCAATTGCGGATAGAACGCAGCGTCTGGAAAACCGCGAATATCATTGAGATAGGCCACACCACGCGACAAGGCATAGGCTTGCGTCGCGGGTTGATAACTGTCGAGCGAGACGGGAATGCCATCTGCCTTGAGCGCGTCCAGCACCGGCGCGATACGCGCGATTTCTGTGTCGGACGAAACAGGCGCGGCGTCGGGATTGCTGGATGCCGGACCGAGGTCGATCACATCTGCCCCCTCGGCCATCAGCTTACGCGCCTGCGCAATGGCTGCGTCTGGCGCCAGATACCGGCCTCCATCGGAGAAACTGTCCGAGGTTATGTTGACGATGCCGAAAATGATGAGCGATTTATTCATGGGGGCTTCTATAATAATACCTAAAATCCGCAGGTAGTTAATTAGGATGTTTAAAGATTCTGATTATCCGTTTATGCACCTGTTATATTCGCAATTACTAGTCTGTCAAAGAGTTTGTCTCCAAAATACCGTCTGTTTAATTTGTAAATAAACTCGTTGAGATACAACTGTAAGTATTTCCTTTTGATTTTATGGTAGTTGCCCAGCAATGTCCGTTTTGCATTACTGATTGCGATATGCACCCATTTGAGTGTTTCCTTGGTGGTTTTGGCGTCTGATTTCTCGGTGACGTGCAATTCCACCAGATCGGAGATGTCAACGTAAGAAGTGCTTTTGTCCGAAAATACGATGGCATCATCCTCCATGCAGTCCCTGACCACGCCGTTGATTCCTTCACTTTGATGGCTATCCAGTACCCTGGCCTTGAAATAACGCACATGCTTCTCCTTTTTGCCCGTTTCGATATCTTCCAACGGGGTGCTTTCGGCCATCACCGCAACGTTCTGCTTTCCCTCGGCTCCCCGGCCACGTGTACCCTTGCCTCGCTCGATTTCCTTACTGGCCACCGAAAAGTAACCCTCATCCAGTTCTATCATCCCTTCCAGTGTATACCTTGCATCCCGGTTGCCCATCGCCCTGCGGAGTTTGTGTACCATCGCCCATACCGGTTCGTAACGCTTCAATCCTAATTGCTTCTGGAGTTCGTTGGTGGAGAATCCCTTTTTTGTGCAACTCATCAGGAACATCGTTTTGTACCACACCAGAAACGGCAGCTTGGAGCTCTCCATGTTCGTACCGCTGCGCAACGAGGTGCGGAAACGGCAACCTTTGCATTCATAACTCCATTTACCCTGTAACCAATAATGGGAAGTGCCCCCGCATCGCTTGCAGACAACCCCTTCCTTATCACGCTGCTCCTTGAAATGCAAACGACAATCTTCCTCCGAACCGAAATGAGCCGTAAAACTGAATATGTTCATAATCCCTGCTTTTTGAGCGCTAATATACTAAAAATATTAGGTGTGTTTGCGGAGAATCAGATAGATTTTTCAAAACACTCAAGTCCATACTCGCATTATGAAAAATTAATAAATTAGATGAAAGATATTTAGAAAGTTCGTCTTCCCATAATTCTTGAAAATTAAGGGAAAATTCTACATCTTCATATGAAATTCCGTGTATTGAAGTATGAGTTTTTAAAAACTTTTCTGATTTTGGTGGATTTATATAGTGTTTTGTCGAATAAACTATTGTGTCATTTTTCACGAAGCATAATCCGATTGCACAAGCACTTAATCTACTGTTATTTGCTGTCTCAAAGTCAATAGCAATAAAATCAAATTTATTTTCAAAGTACTCAGGGAATGTATGAGGATTTTTAAATTGATTGAATTTCAATTTTTGCAAAATCGCTTGTTCGTATTGAGGTTTTACTTTATAACCAACTTGTTTTGCTTTTTTTAGCCAAGGTTCAAGAATATAGTTTGGTGTATTTTCGATAAAATTATAGAATAGAAATTCATTGTTTGTTTCAGGATTTATTCCCGAAACTTCCATTTCAATTTGATTTTTTGGTTTAGGTTTAAAAAAGTTAAACATAGTTCATTTTGTATAATTCAGACGAGTTTTGGTGTAATATGGCATATAACGTGCCGCGTATTGGCGATGGGCGGGATTTTTAGCACTGAACTTTAATCGAAGAACAGAAGTTGAATTTTGCACTTCCGTTGATACGAAGCCGTTCAGCCCGCCTATTGCCAATACGATGTTGTACGACGTAGTTATGTTTTGGGTTTTAGTCCAGCTAAATATTTTCGTATGTCATTTTCTAATTTATCCGGGTATTTGTACTCTAATTTTTTTGACAATTCAGTTCCTATTTCTGAAACTAAATCAGTCATTGAAAATAGAGCAGTCCAATTTTCCTTTATATCGCTCCCTGAAAATGTTTGTTCTGTTTTAGCCCACATTTCCTGGTTAAGATACTTTTTGAAAAGCCGTCCATATTTATTGGTCGTTATGTTCCAATTGTGTTCACTTGCAATGTGCCATTCAATTAAAGGAATTAAATATTCTGTGCGAATAACGGTTTCCGACATAAATTTCGCATAGAATATTTCATCTCTCACAAGACACTTTGCCACGTAAGTTGTGTCCCACCAAAAATCGTTTATTAGATTTTGAAACTCTTTTTCAGACGGTTTTTTGATAATGGAAATTTGATAAGTTGGTTTCAGCATTTGCTTTGTAATACCATCTTTATCAATTAAAATTTTATAACCAATATCCCAATCTTCTGGTAATTCTTTCTCTTGCGTTTCCTTTATAAATTTTGATTTGCTGTAAAGTTTAAAATCTACTTTCACACCGTCTTCATAAAGTAGCATTTTCATTGCGTGTTTATGGTTAAAACAACTTTCGTCTTCTTCAATCATAGCAATTGGATTTCCGAATTTAAGCGTCCAGCTTTTGTCTGAAATGTAATTTGTATTATCCTCAAAAACAAATTCAATGTCTAAATCACTAAATTCGTCAACAAGTGCTAAAGGATTTACAAGTGAACTTGTCAGAAGAAGAACTCTTACATCTTCGTTTTTCTCCGACCATTCTATAATTGTTCTTAACTTTTCTTCTCTGACTTTCATTTTGTTTGGTTCGGTTTTACTATGTCGTACAACGGGAAACGCATTGGCGAAGTGGCGGATAAATTGAACCGAAAGTTCAATTTAGCAGTGACGTAGCCGATGTGTTTCCACAGAAGCTAAATTATTAAAAAAAAGCTGAATGTGGGACACATTCGGCGGAATAAAAAGCACAAAAGTTGAATTTTGAACTTAACCCGCCATTTTGCCAATGCGATGTTATGTGTAGTTTTTTAGTATCTTTGTCAGATGAAATTATCAGATTAGCAAATTTACTTTACGCAACGTATAGGAAGAGAATAGTTTAGTATTATTCTTCGTTTCCTTATTGTCTCTTATTGTAAATTAAATATGTTAAATAATGAAAAATTACTTCGAAAGTCCTTTTAAAGGAAAAATAATCAAAGACCACATAACTAATCCCAATATAATTTCGGGTAAATATTCTTATTATTCTGGTTATTATCACGGTCATTCATTTGACGATTGTGCTCGTTATCTGTTTCCGGACAGGAATGATGTCGATAAACTAATTATCGGTTCTTATTGTTCAATAGGGAGCGGTGCAAGTTTCATAATGGCAGGTAATCAAGGTCATAAATATGATTGGATTTCCAGTTTTCCATTTTTTTATATGTCTGAATTTGATGTTTTCAGTAAAAGCCAAGATGGATTTCAAAAAGCAGGAGATACAGTTGTTGGGAATGATGTTTGGATTGGTAGTGAAGCTATGATAATGCCAGGAGTTCAGATAGGAGATGGAGCTGTTATTGGCAGTCGTGCTTTGGTTACAAAAGATGTTGAACCTTATTCAATTGTAGGGGGAAATCCAGCCAAATTGATAAAAAAGAGATTTAGTGATGATGACATCCAAAAATTGCAGGAAATGAAATGGTGGGAATGGGATGAAGAAACCCTTTTTGAAGCAATGCCAATTCTTTGTTCAAATAAAATCGATTTGTTGTACAAGTTTTTTAGAAAAATGAAATGATAAAAAGAAGGTTCCGAAATTCGGAGCCTTTTTGTTTTAACTGCGTTTGCGGCTAAAATTACACATAATGGCTCGGCGAATTGGCGAAGTAGCGAAGCTGTATCGAAGATACAAAAGCGGAGCTATTTAGCCAAGTCGCTTGTTGTAAGCAGTCCGCGAAGCGGCGGCTTACGGCAAGCGACGTAAGTCGCCGAGCCATTGTTAGCAAGGAGCGCAGCGGATTGCTAACAACGTTTGGCAAATTGGCGATGGAGCCGACTTTTAGCACAAATGTTGAATAGAATTACTAATCTTCAACATTGCACAAAAGTTCAATAGAAGTACTTCACCGGCTCTATTGCCAATTTGTTTGTTATGTGCCGTTTTATTCCATTTTATACATTTAACAATTGCTGAAACGTAAAGTCGGGTTTAAACATTTCAATTTCGTTTTGAGTTGATTCTTCTTGTGCTTCTTTGCCATAGATAAACATTTGCTGTTCATAATTTTTAACAGCCTCTTCAATGCTATTAAATTTTCCATCGGCTAGATTATCAGACAATATCAAGGCATCCACCAACCCACTATTTACTCCCTGCCCTGCAAAAGGCGGCATCAAATGTGCGGCATCCCCAATCATTGTTATGGGTAATGGGCGCTTGCTTTTCCAAGGCTTTTCTAAAGGAAATATCCGTGTAGCCAATCCTACAAATGACAACGTCGTATGAATCAATTCTTTGTAGCGTTCGTCCCAATCGGAAAATTCTTTCAGAAGAAAATCAACGACACTATTTCTGTTTTGAAAATCTACCTGCGTTTGGTTTTTCCATTCATCAGGTGTTTTAAAACTTATTCCAAAATGCAATGCACCATTATTATTGGGGTTAGCAAATAATAAATTACCTTGGTGAGATGCCATTAGCCGGTTTCCATTGCATAGCTGAAAAAATCCAGGACAGTTTATCTCTGGTTGATGAATATCGGCTTGTATATTGAAAGTACCTGTTTCTTCAACTTCCGTGTCGGTAACAAATTTTCTTACCTTGGACATCCCGCCATTGGCAAGAATAACCAAATCTGCTGTTTCACTCGGTTTATTCTCAAAAGTTAGTGTCCACTTCTTCTTACCAGGTTCAAGCATAACAAGTTTTCTATCCCAAATAACCGTGTCGTTTTCTAAACTATTCAACAAGATAGCCCTTAAGTCATTTCTGTTTATTTCAGGATTGTCAAATCGATTTTCGGGCTTTACATTTTTTGTGGATAAAATATTGCCTTTTTCATCAGCAATATTTACACCCATTGGTAAGGCTAAGTCATAATAAGTTTGTAACAATCCCGCTTTTTTCATTGCTTCCTGACCTGAACCTTTGTGTAGGTCAAGGGTTCCACCAAAAATTCTTGCCTCTCGGTCGTTGTCTCTTTCGTAAACTGAAACGTCTATGCCGTTTTGCTGTAATAATTTTGCCATAGTCAGTCCAACGGGTCCACCACCAATTATTGCAACGTTCTTATCACTAAGTAAATTCATTTGTTTGTCTGTATCTATTCGCATTGTCATTCAAAAATGGCACATAACGAAAAATGGTAGCCGTAGTTGCCGGATTTACAGCACTTTCGTATCAATTTAGCACTTCGGTTCGTTAAAAGCACCAAAGTATCAAGTTGGCACGAAAGCCGGCAATTATCGGCTACCATATGTTAGTGGCATTTATCATTTCATTATATTCATTTGCTTTAACGCATTTTTTGTTACATTAATTCTCGATGAAATAAAATCATCAACATTCAATCCGTCTGTCGGAATTACATTTGTTGCAAAAAAATAAACATTAGATTTTGTTTCAACATAACCAACAAACCAACCATTATATTTTTCTTCTATCGAACTTAATCCAGTCTTACCGCTTAAAATGTAATTTTCAGTTCGCTCAATTTCCATAATATTTTTGACAATCTTTATTGTCCTATCAGAAATTGGAAATTTTGAAAAATAGAATTTCCTTAAAAAGTCGATTTGTTGTTTTTGAGATATTTTTGAATTTCCTTCAAGCCAAAAATTGTCAATCGTTAAACTGTCAAAAATCATATTTTTATACTCAAATTTTTCTAAATATTCTTTCATTTTAATTGTTCCGATTTTCCTTGCAATTTCCTGATAGCAAGGAACACAGGAAATTCTAAAAGCATCTTTAAATGATAAATCTTTTTCCCAAATATCCATTTTTCTCTGCTCGCCATTCCATTTTAAAATAGTTGTATCATTTTCAATAATGCCTAATTCAACAGCAATTATAGAATTTGGAATTTTGAATGTTGATGCAGGTAATTTTCCGTTTTTAGCCCAATCAAAGTCATTTGAGTAAAAAGTATTCTTGTCGTTATCATAAATTAGAATTGAACCATTTACTTGAAAACTATCTAAAATTTTGTCAAAATCAGAAATTTCTGTTTCAATTATGTTTTTATTCGTTGTTGTGTTACAGCAAACAAATAAAAATATCATTGAAATAAAAACTACAAATAAAATATTTTTCATTTATTGTCTAATTATCGTTTGTTTTTGTTGCCACTAACGGTTACGTATTGGCGATGGTGGGGCATTTGAAAAACGTCAGCCCAACATTTGCACTAATGCCCGATAGAAGCACAAATGTTGAATTTATAACTATCAGCCCCACTATTGCCAATACGATGTTGGTGGCTGGGCTTCTTTCAAAAGAACTCGTCTAATAATATATAAAACTCTATTTTATTTTTGTTTGGCTTATCAAGTCCATATACCTTGTAAAATATGTCAACCATTTCTGGTCTAAAATTATCTCGTATGTTTCTAACAGCAAGTGCAATATCTTGATATTTATCTGTTATACCTCCATTGCCAATGTCTATAAAACCACTTAAGTTATGATTGTCAAAAATTAAGTTGTCAAAACAGTAATCTCCGTGTGTAAACACTAATTCATAGTCTGATGGCTTTATGCTTAATAATTTCACAAATAGTTCTTCGGGGCTGTAAGTTTGATTTTCGGGTTGTAAGTCTGTAAAATCAATTAACCCACTATCTAAATTAAATCTTGCTTTTGAAATTTTCAAGTCAAGGTGTTGAACCAACGCAGTATTGTCAATTTTCAAAGAATGAAGTTTTTTCAATGATATTGCATATTGCTTAATAATTTCTTCAGTTTCTATTTTATCAAAATAATATTCAAGAGTTTTTCCTTGCAGTTCCGTCATACATAACAATTCAAAGTCGCTTAATTGTTCATAAAAAATAATCTTAGGAACTGGAATTTTTCCGTCAAGCCATAAATAATTTTGATAATCGTATTTGAGGTTTACATTATGGTTACTATAAATTTGTTTTTTGAGAATAAAACTCTTTGATTCATCTGTCGTAACCCTGAACAATTCAGCATTTGTTGAACCACCTGAAATTTGTGTGGTAGTATAATTTCCAAAATATTTGTCAAGTTGATTTTTTACGTCTTTACTGATGTCCATTTGCTGTGTCTTTTAGCCTTGCCACCAACGTTTGGGTATTTCTGTTGGCGGGGATTATTATAATTAGTTTTTGTAAATATAACAAAAAGAACAACTCGCGAAAATCTTTATGATGTATACTTCAACCCCGCTAACAGAAATACCGTGTTGTGCGCAGTATTTTTTAATTTCAAGGGAGTTTTAGTGCTTTTAATAGTCAGTCAGACAGTTAAAAAGATATTGAATTCATGCAGTTTTGCACGTTTGTTTTTAGCAGAAATAGTTTTCTGAAGTTTAGTCCAGGACGCTAAGTGCAAAGTAGGGGAGTCAGATCAGTAGTTTTGGAAAAGTCAGTGCGGTTTTTTAAGCGGCAATCCTCAGTTCGGTTATTTTTCCAAAGGTAAATTCAGATTCAGAATTCAGCCAGCAAAAAAGTCAGTTCAGAGTTAAAAAAATCTCATAAATTTTGTTTGAAAGTCGCGGCGGTAATATTGCGCACAATGGCTCGGCGAATTGGCGAAGTAGCGAAGCTGTATCGAAGATACAAAAGCGGAGCTATTTAGCCAAGTCGCTTGTTGTAAGCAGTCCGCGAAGCGGCGGCTTACGGCAAGCGACGTAAGTCGCCGAGCCATTGTTAGCAAGGAGCGCAGCGGATTGCTAACAACGGGCCGCGGCTTGGCGATAGTGGCGGATTAGAAAGCCAATACTTTCAATCTTTCACTAACTTGAGCAACAGCTTTTTATTATTTACTAAATTAACAAAAAAGGAAATATAAAAAGCTGTTGCGACAAAAAATGTACGAACTTTCTATATTTCCCATAACCCGCCATTTCGCCAAACCGATGTTAGCGGTAGTTTTTTCTTATTTCATGTAGGATTTCTTTCATTTTTGGTTCAATATTTAGTTCGTCAAATAGTTTTTCCGATAAATTTAATGAGTTTTCAAAAGCTAAAATTATATTTTTAGGATTTAAATCCGATGTTACTGTTTTATACGCAAAATACCAAGTCGTATCAATATCCTTTTCAAGACTTTTAGTTGGACTTTCCCAATGTTGGGTTTTGTTTGTTCTTGCTCTAATAAGCCAAAGCAAATATTTCTGAACATTTGATAAACTATGATGAGCATGAGCAAATTCTTCTCGCTTAATTAAGTTGCTTGTTGTCAGTATAACATTCAGTAATGATTGACTTAACCACAAGATGTTTTCATTTGTTATTCTTTCGGGCGATTTCGTTTTGATTTGATTTAGTGTTTTCGTTAAATGTCCGTCTTTGTCGATTAGGTTCATTTGGTCAAAATCGCTAAATGCAACAATTCCGTCCCAAGATTTGATAATTTCAATTTCCTCCGTTTTTAAAAAATGAAAT
The DNA here is from genome assembly GCF_024296865.1 of Sphingobacterium sp. LZ7M1. Classification (GTDB taxonomy): domain Bacteria; phylum Bacteroidota; class Bacteroidia; order Sphingobacteriales; family Sphingobacteriaceae; genus Sphingobacterium. The sequence continues at coordinate 1,638,803 of NZ_CP101134.1, forward strand.
TCGCCTCTGACCATATTCTCAAAAATAGCAACTTCGCTTCCATATTCATTTGTAAAATATAATGCCACAGGATGAATTTGATTTACCCATTTTTCCGACGAGAAATTTTCTTTATTTTTTAAAAAGATGTAAAATTCGATATCAGAATATTTATCTCCTTCGCTTTTAGTAAATGAACCATACATAAAAACAGCGGAAACATTTTCGTCTTGTTGAGCTATAGATTTTGTTTTGTTAATCATTTGTAACTGCGTCATTTCTTCTAATTTTTAAAAGTTGATAATAGAAATTCTCACTGCTTTTTGAAAGCAATAAAAAAGTTTCACTTTTTTTATTTTGAACAGTTACTTATAGCTTCATCGGATTATATTTTTTTATGTTCAACATTCTGTTTGGTAAAATTACCGCTAATGGCTCGGCGAATTGGCGAAGTAGCGAAGCTGTATCGAAGATACAAAAGCGGAGCTATTTAGCCAAGTCGCTTGTTGTAAGCAGTCCGCGAAGCGGCGGCTTACGGCAAGCGACGTAAGTCGCCGAGCCATTGTTAGCAAGGAGCGCAGCGGATTGCTAACAACGTTTTCGGGCTTTGCGTTCGGGCGGGTTTCGGAGCACAAAACTGTCAACCTGCACTGAACTTGAATAGAAGCACAAAGCTCCAAGTGATACGTCACCCCGCCTGACGCAAAACCCGTGTTAGCGGGTCGTTGTTCTTGTTTACTTTTCACTGTCAAGAGTTAATTTGTAATAGAAATGTCGCACTTTCTCTTCTTCTGTCGGATTTGTAAGACGGTAGAAATCAAGAGCATAATTGTCAACTTCATCTGCTTGCACAAAAACTTCTTCAAATCCCTTTTCTTTGAAATATTGATTTGTAAACGCTATTAACTTTCGCCCCACGCCTTTTCTTTGGTAATTCGTCAATACTGCAAGGTCATATATATAGGCTAATGGTTTATCTGAATAGTACTGGTCAAGCACATAAACTGTCAGCCCACCTATAACTTTGTTGTTTGCCCTAGCCGTAACTACATAAAAGGTTTCTTGGTTTAATAGTTTCTGTAAGTGCAATTCACTTGGCAAATTGAAATTTTTCATTTCAAATACATTTTCAAAAATAACTATTAAGTCCTTGAACTCTTTAATATTGTCAGATTGTAGTATTTGCAATTCTAAGTTCATACATTTCTAAGTTTTCTTTTTTAGAGGTAGTCCTTTACAATGCCCGCTAACGGTTTGGGGCTTGCCGAAGGCGGGGATTTTTAGCACAAAAATTCAATCGAAGAACGAAAGTTGAACCTTGTACAAATGCCCAATCGAAGCCGTTCAGCCCCGCTTTTGGCAAACCCTTGTTAGCGGTTCGTTGTTTTTGTTTCATCAAGTCTAACCATACAAACTACGTCATCTATGCCGTTATATCCTTCAATACAGTATCCGTTGGGGTCAATGTTGGGAACGGTCAAAAGTTTGTCAAACGCATCTTTAATCAAGTTCAAATCTTATCTAAAATTCTTAATTTCGATTGCTATTTAATTACCGCTTGGAATGGTAAATTCCGTCAACCCGTGTTTTTGTAAATCGCTTCTTGTTCGTTCTTCCGCAGCCACTCTGTAGGCAATTTTCCCGTTTTCAGGTCTTGAAATGCCAAAATTTCTTCGTTGTGGGGGGGGGAACTCAAGTAAAGTGTGTAGTTTCTGAAACGCCTCTAAAATTCCATCCGAAAAAGTTTTTGCCTGAATGAAAATGACTTTGATGTCCTTTTCAATTTTGATTTTTCTCATTGTATCCATACGTTTTTTGTATTACTGTCATAAAATTTGGTTTAGTTGTTATTTGTTTGCAAGCTCACTTTACTCATTGAGTGTATAATAAAAATGTACCACTTGTTCCTCATTTGTCGGTTTGGTTGTTCTGTAAAAGTCAATGGCATAGTCATCAACTTTATCTGCCTGCACAAATACTTCTTCAAAACCTTTTTGTTTGCAGAAATTGTTTGTAAATGCAATTAAACTTTTCCCAACTCCCTTTCTTTGATAATTTGTCAATACTGCAAGGTCGTAGATATACGCTAATGGTTTGTGGGAGTAGTACTGGTCAAGTACGTAAATTGTTAGTCCGCCAATAATCTTGTCATTTGTCTTGGCGACAACTGCAAAGAAGTTTTCTTTTGCTAAAAGTTTCCGTAAATGTGTTTCGTCTGGTAATTTGAAATTTTTCATTTCAAATACATCCTCAAACAGCAAAATAAGCTCTTTTAGTTCGTCAAGATTATGTGATTGTAATATTTGTAACTCTAACTTCATTTTTTTGTTCAATTCATTTTCCGTGTCTTTTTTCAATGACCGCTAACGGTCTCGGCTATGAGTAGTTGCGTGGTTTAGCACGAAACTTTGCAAATACACACCAAACTGAAAATCCGCGAGGATTTTCAGAAGTAGGTGAGAACAAGCAATTACTTATAGCCATTGTTGGCGGTTCGGGTTTTCTCAATCTTATTAATGTCAAAAATTTTCATTCATTTACGATAAGAGTAATGTCAAGTATCATCATTGTCGCAGGTCCGTCTGGTGTAATTATATTTTGAACTTTACGAAAGCCTACTTTTTCATAACAATTAACTGCTCTATGATTATCAGGTCTTGGGTCAACCCGTACTTCTGTAATGTTAATTTGTTTTGTCAGAAAATGAATAAATTGAGTTATCATCAGCGTTCCATAACCTTTACCTAATAATTTGTTGTCAGCAATAAATTGGTCAATTCCAATGACACCTTGTCCAGGTTCATCTGGCCACCAATTTGGGTCGCCCTCCGATGCATAGTAATATTGAATATATCCAAAAGGTTTTTTATCAAGATAGATTATATAGGGTCTTGCGGAATCATTACCTAAAATTCTTGGTAGATATTTATCCCGAACCTTCTCAAGTGTTATTTCTTCTGAATTCCACCATTCTTGTAAGTGTGGATAGTTAAGCCACTTTGTTAATATTGGCAGTTGTGTTTCATTTAGTGGTTTGAATTCGAAGGTTATTTCTTTCACATTTATGATATATTAAATATTTATTCCGACCAGAAAGTTTTTGTTGTCCTTACCTGACCGCTAACGGGAAACGCATTGGCGAAGTGGCGGATAAATTGAACCGAAAGTTCAATTTAGCAGTGACGTAGCCGATGTGTTTCCACAGAAGCTAAATTATTAAAAAAAAGCTGAATGTGGGACACATTCGGCGGAATAAAAAGCACAAAAGTTGAATTTTGAACTTAACCCGCCATTTTGCCAATGCGATGTTATGTGTAGTTTTTTAGTATCTTTGTCAGATGAAATTATCAGATTAGCAAATTTACTTTACGCAACGTATAGGAAGAGAATAGTTTAGTATTATTCTTCGTTTCCTTATTGTCTCTTATTGTAAATTAAATATGTTAAATAATGAAAAATTACTTCGAAAGTCCTTTTAAAGGAAAAATAATCAAAGACCACATAACTAATCCCAATATAATTTCGGGTAAATATTCTTATTATTCTGGTTATTATCACGGTCATTCATTTGACGATTGTGCTCGTTATCTGTTTCCGGACAGGAATGATGTCGATAAACTAATTATCGGTTCTTATTGTTCAATAGGGAGCGGTGCAAGTTTCATAATGGCAGGTAATCAAGGTCATAAATATGATTGGATTTCCAGTTTTCCATTTTTTTATATGTCTGAATTTGATGTTTTCAGTAAAAGCCAAGATGGATTTCAAAAAGCAGGAGATACAGTTGTTGGGAATGATGTTTGGATTGGTAGTGAAGCTATGATAATGCCAGGAGTTCAGATAGGAGATGGAGCTGTTATTGGCAGTCGTGCTTTGGTTACAAAAGATGTTGAACCTTATTCAATTGTAGGGGGAAATCCAGCCAAATTGATAAAAAAGAGATTTAGTGATGATGACATCCAAAAATTGCAGGAAATGAAATGGTGGGAATGGGATGAAGAAACCCTTTTTGAAGCAATGCCAATTCTTTGTTCAAATAAAATCGATTTGTTGTACAAGTTTTTTAGAAAAATGAAATGATAAAAAGAAGGTTCCGAAATTCGGAGCCTTTTTGTTTTAACTGCGTTTGCGGCTAAAATTACACATAACGGCTGGCAAATTGGCGATGGAGCCGACTTTTAGCACAAATGTTGAATAGAATTACTAATCTTCAACATTGCACAAAAGTTCAATAGAAGTACTTCACCGGCTCTATTGCCAATTTGTTTGTTATGTGCCGTTTTATTCCATTTTATACATTTAACAATTGCTGAAACGTAAAGTCGGGTTTAAACATTTCAATTTCGTTTTGAGTTGATTCTTCTTGTGCTTCTTTGCCATAGATAAACATTTGCTGTTCATAATTTTTAACAGCCTCTTCAATGCTATTAAATTTTCCATCGGCTAGATTATCAGACAATATCAAGGCATCCACCAACCCACTATTTACTCCCTGCCCTGCAAAAGGCGGCATCAAATGTGCGGCATCCCCAATCATTGTTATGGGTAATGGGCGCTTGCTTTTCCAAGGCTTTTCTAAAGGAAATATCCGTGTAGCCAATCCTACAAATGACAACGTCGTATGAATCAATTCTTTGTAGCGTTCGTCCCAATCGGAAAATTCTTTCAGAAGAAAATCAACGACACTATTTCTGTTTTGAAAATCTACCTGCGTTTGGTTTTTCCATTCATCAGGTGTTTTAAAACTTATTCCAAAATGCAATGCACCATTATTATTGGGGTTAGCAAATAATAAATTACCTTGGTGAGATGCCATTAGCCGGTTTCCATTGCATAGCTGAAAAAATCCAGGACAGTTTATCTCTGGTTGATGAATATCGGCTTGTATATTGAAAGTACCTGTTTCTTCAACTTCCGTGTCGGTAACAAATTTTCTTACCTTGGACATCCCGCCATTGGCAAGAATAACCAAATCTGCTGTTTCACTCGGTTTATTCTCAAAAGTTAGTGTCCACTTCTTCTTACCAGGTTCAAGCATAACAAGTTTTCTATCCCAAATAACCGTGTCGTTTTCTAAACTATTCAACAAGATAGCCCTTAAGTCATTTCTGTTTATTTCAGGATTGTCAAATCGATTTTCGGGCTTTACATTTTTTGTGGATAAAATATTGCCTTTTTTATCAGCAATATTTACACCCATTGGTAAGGCTAAGTCATAATAAGTTTGTAACAATCCCGCTTTTTTCATTGCTTCCTGACCTGAACCTTTGTGTAGGTCAAGGGTTCCACCAAAAATTCTTGCCTCTCGGTCGTTGTCTCTTTCGTAAACTGAAACGTCTATGCCGTTTTGCTGTAATAATTTTGCCATAGTCAGTCCAACGGGTCCACCACCAATTATTGCAACGTTCTTATCACTAAGTAAATTCATTTGTTTGTCTGTATCTATTCGCATTGTCATTCAAAAATGGCCCATAATGGCTCGGCGAATTGGCGAAGTAGCGAAGCTGTATCGAAGATACAAAAGCGGAGCTATTTAGCCAAGTCGCTTGTTGTAAGCAGTCCGCGAAGCGGCGGCTTACGGCAAGCGACGTAAGTCGCCGAGCCATTGTTAGCAAGGAGCGCAGCGGATTGCTAACAACGGTTCTCAGCTATACGCAGGCAGGGATTTTAACCACTGAACTTCCTACGAAGAACTGAACTTTAAATTTACCACTTAACTGTCCTACGAAGCACGAAACCCCTGCTTGCGTATAGGTGATGTTATGCGGTCGGTTTTCATTTTCTCTTCTTTCTCGTTAATTTGTCAAGCAAAGTTACTAAATTTGCAGTCAAGCAATTTCAATTTTTGAATTATGTATTTCAGCAGACCTTGGACTTCTATCTAAGTGATAGGCAGTCCTGAAAATTCCAATCTCTTTTAGGTCAAGACAATTAGTCTATGGGTTTCGTGTACCGACTTTTTTGTAAAGGCGTTACGTTGTCATAGTTGCTCTGTCGGGTAATACTGTCTATTCACTTCTCCACGATTTGAATTCAAGTATTCACCTGTAAGAAGTTACTAATGACAAAAAAGAAATTGCCCGTTCGTTTTACGGGTCAGCACTTTACTATTGATAAAGTGCTAATAAAAGATGCAATAAGACAAGCAAATATAAGTAATCAGGATACGGTTTTAGATATTGGGGCAGGCAAGGGGTTTCTTACTGTTCATTTATTAAAAATCGCCAACAATGTTGTTGCTATTGAAAACGACACAGCTTTGGTTGAACATTTACGAAAATTATTTTCTGATGCCCGAAATGTTCAAGTTGTCGGTTGTGATTTTAGGAATTTTGCAGTTCCGAAATTTCCTTTCAAAGTGGTGTCAAATATTCCTTATGGCATTACTTCCGATATTTTCAAAATCCTGATGTTTGAGAGTCTTGGAAATTTTCTGGGAGGTTCCATTGTCCTTCAGTTAGAACCTACACAAAAGTTATTTTCGAGGAAGCTTTACAATCCATATACCGTTTTCTATCATACTTTTTTTGATTTGAAACTTGTCTATGAGGTAGGTCCTGAAAGTTTCTTTCCACCGCCAACTGTCAAATCAGCCCTGTTAAACATTAAAAGAAAACAGTTATTTTTTGATTTTAAGTTTAAAGCCAAATACTTAGCATTTATTTCCTGTCTGTTAGAGAAACCTGATTTATCTGTAAAAACAGCTTTAAAGTCGATTTTCAGGAAAAGTCAGGTCAGGTCAATTTCGGAAAAATTCGGTTTAAACCTTAATGCTCAAATTGTTTGTTTGTCTCCAAGTCAATGGGTAAACTGTTTTTTGGAAATGCTGGAAGTTGTCCCTGAAAAATTTCATCCTTCGTAGTTCAAAGTCGGGTGGTTGTCAAGATGATTTTTCTGGTTTGGTGTCGTCTTTTAAGCTGCCGCATAACGAAAAATGGTAGCCGTAGTTGCCGGATTTACAGCACTTTCGTATCAATTTAGCACTTCGGTTCGTTAAAAGCACCAAAGTATCAAGTTGGCACGAAAGCCGGCAATTATCGGCTACCATATGTTAGTGGCATTTATCATTTCATTATATTCATTTGCTTTAACGCATTTTTTGTTACATTAATTCTCGATGAAATAAAATCATCAACATTCAATCCGTCTGTCGGAATTACATTTGTTGCAAAAAAATAAACATTAGATTTTGTTTCAACATAACCAACAAACCAACCATTATATTTTTCTTCTATCGAACTTAATCCAGTCTTACCGCTTAAAATGTAATTTTCAGTTCGCTCAATTTCCATAATATTTTTGACAATCTTTATTGTCCTATCAGAAATTGGAAATTTTGAAAAATAGAATTTCCTTAAAAAGTCGATTTGTTGTTTTTGAGATATTTTTGAATTTCCTTCAAGCCAAAAATTGTCAATCGTTAAACTGTCAAAAATCATATTTTTATACTCAAATTTTTCTAAATATTCTTTCATTTTAATTGTTCCGATTTTCCTTGCAATTTCCTGATAGCAAGGAACACAGGAAATTCTAAAAGCATCTTTAAATGATAAATCTTTTTCCCAAATATCCATTTTTCTCTGCTCGCCATTCCATTTTAAAATAGTTGTATCATTTTCAATAATGCCTAATTCAACAGCAATTATAGAATTTGGAATTTTGAATGTTGATGCAGGTAATTTTCCGTTTTTAGCCCAATCAAAGTCATTTGAGTAAAAAGTATTCTTGTCGTTATCATAAATTAGAATTGAACCATTTACTTGAAAACTATCTAAAATTTTGTCAAAATCAGAAATTTCTGTTTCAATTATGTTTTTATTCGTTGTTGTGTTACAGCAAACAAATAAAAATATCATTGAAATAAAAACTACAAATAAAATATTTTTCATTTATTGTCTAATTATCGTTTGTTTTTGTTGCCACTAACGGGAAACGCATTGGCGAAGTGGCGGATAAATTGGACAAAAAGTTCAATTTAGCAGTGACGTAGCCGATGTGTTTCCACAGAAGCTAAATTATTAAAAAAAGCTGAATGTGGAACACATTCGGCGGAATAAAATGCACAAAAGTTGAGTTTGGCACTTAACCCGCCATTTTGCCAATGCGATGTTATATGCCGTATTTTTTGATAAGATAATTTAAGTCAGCTTCGTTTAAAATTCTAATGTTTGCTTTTTTTGATTGGTTTAAGTCGTTTATTTTTTGGATTTTTGACCAACCACAATCTTCACCTGCAAAAACAAAATCTACTTTACCTGTTATTCCTGATTTTATTTGTCCACCAATTTTCATTAGAAAAGTTTTTATTTCTTCTCTTTCTATTGAAAAGTTGCCCGTAATAACTATTCCTTTTCCTATTAAATCAATGTTTTCAAGTTCGTTTTGAGTTATTTGATAATTTGATAAATGCTCTTCATTTTCTTCTAAAACATCTTCACTTGGTTGATTGAAATAATTATTATTTGTTTTAGGCTGGTCATCAATTTTTCTTATTAGTTCTTGATAACTTGGATACTTGTCAGTCAATTCGCCAAATATTAAAGCACAAAGTTTTGCATCGAATTCTGGGTCGTGATGATTTGTTACTTCTAAGTCCAAACTCTCTGCTAAATCTTTTATTTTTTTAGGCATCCCAAGTTTATCTGCAAATAACATTGTGTCAATATAACTTATGACATATGGTTTTAAATTATAATGTTCATATAGATTTTTCTGATTATCCGTTTATGCACCTGTTATATTCGCAATTACTAGTCTGTCAAAGAGTTTGTCTCCAAAATACCGTCTGTTTAATTTGTAAATAAACTCGTTGAGATACAACTGTAAGTATTTCCTTTTGATTTTATGGTAGTTGCCCAGCAATGTCCGTTTTGCATTACTGATTGCGATATGCACCCATTTGAGTGTTTCCTTGGTGGTTTTGGCGTCTGATTTCTCGGTGACGTGCAATTCCACCAGATCGGAGATGTCAACGTAAGAAGTGCTTTTGTCCGAAAATACGATGGCATCATCCTCCATGCAGTCCCTGACCACGCCGTTGATTCCTTCACTTTGATGGCTATCCAGTACCCTGGCCTTGAAATAACGCACATGCTTCTCCTTTTTGCCCGTTTCGATATCTTCCAACGGGGTGCTTTCGGCCATCACCGCAACGTTCTGCTTTCCCTCGGCTCCCCGGCCACGTGTACCCTTGCCTCGCTCGATTTCCTTACTGGCCACCGAAAAGTAACCCTCATCCAGTTCTATCATCCCTTCCAGTGTATACCTTGCATCCCGGTTGCCCATCGCCCTGCGGAGTTTGTGTACCATCGCCCATACCGGTTCGTAACGCTTCAATCCTAATTGCTTCTGGAGTTCGTTGGTGGAGAATCCCTTTTTTGTGCAACTCATCAGGAACATCGTTTTGTACCACACCAGAAACGGCAGCTTGGAGCTCTCCATGATCGTACCGCTGCGCAACGAGGTGCGGAAACGGCAACCTTTGCATTCATAACTCCATTTACCCTGTAACCAATAATGGGAAGTGCCCCCGCATCGCTTGCAGACAACCCCTTCCTTATCACGCTGCTCCTTGAAATGCAAACGACAATCTTCCTCCGAACCGAAATGAGCCGTAAAACTGAATATGTTCATAATCCCTGCTTTTTGAGCGCTAATATACTAAAAATATTAGGTGTGTTTGCGGAGAATCAGAAAATATTAATCAGAAAGTACGGGCTACATTTGCAGGCAATGTTCATGCTCTTGGCGATGTTGGTCTGCGCCGTGGTACTGACCTCGTGTGAAAAAGACGACCTCGACATACAACAAAATTACCTGTTTGAGGTACAGGTAATGCCTGTTCCAAAGGATGTGTCAAATGGTCAAACCGTAGAAATAAGGGTAACGATACAGCGAAGCGGAAATTTCAGTGATGCAAGTTACTACATCCGCTATTTCCAGTTTGACGGACAGGGAGCATTGCGCTATTACAGTGAACCGCCGTATATGCCCAATGACGTGTACCTGTTGCCACAGACACAATTTAGGTTGTATTACACCTCGCAATCCACCGTATCACAGGCGTTTGATATTTGGATTTCGGACAACTTCGGGAACGAAAAGCAAATAAGTTTCCAGTTTAACAGCCGTGATTAAAGACAGAAAAAACCTGCACGTTGGGCAGTTTTTTTTCATTTTTAAGCCTGCCATTCGGTGCTTTTTCGTAAATTCAAAGTGTCGAATTATAATAGCTATCGTTATGGGTGCATCACTGGTTTTAGGCATAATAGCACTGGTTTTGGGATTAGGTCTCCGTTACTGGATTAACCGCAGGAAGTTTTACAGGCGTAGCCCGACCGGAGCGGAAGGCTTTTCATCCTATGAAAAGTCGGTTATTATTAAAACTTCTGAACGTTTGGGCAAATGGATAGCTTATGCTTTGATTATATTCGGTGTGCTGTTCTTGTGGAGTTATTCGAGACAGAAAAAGGCAAAAGAAAAAGCATCCCAAAACACGGAGATACAGAACCCACGATAAGTAACGATATTTAGTTTTAGGGAACGGTACAGGTCTTTACGGTCTGTACCGTTTTTCTTTTACAATCTTCCCATGTTAAACCCAAATTGAAAAGGCGGATGGCTGTTGTATAAGAAAATCCACATTGTTATCTTTGCTATTAGAAAATATAAAAATCTTAAAGTGTTTTTGCTTTAAGTCTCGACATTTAAAACTGGTAATTTTAAACAATTCTCCGAGACAAATAAGTAAGAACGCTCATGCTATGGCGTGGGCGCTCGCTTATTCGGAGAGAGGCGTACCAGTGCCTTAATGTCGATAAGTGTAGTTGCCTACGCTTTTTTATTGCAGGTCGCTACTTTTAAAAACAGATATTATGGTTACTGGAAAAGAAAACAAAAAAAAAGTCTGTGTAGCGGTCATAGATAGCCATGCACATCTTCGGGAGATGCCCGTAAAGCAACTTGAAAATTCGGGCTATACAGTATTGTTCCAAACAGGTAACGGGCAGGATGCCCTACAAAAACTAAAAGAGAATAACAGATTACCCGATGTCTGTCTCATTGAGGAAGATTTTGCCACGGCTAAACTTTTACTCGAAAAGCATCCCGATTTGAAAGTCCTAATTTCCAGTACGGAAGACGACACCGAAAGCGTAACGGATATGCTAAAGGCAGGTGTTTCGGGATATATTCTGAAATTTGCAGACCCCGATGAAATGCTAACCGCCGTTAAAGCATTGAGCGAAAACAAAAAATATTTCAGTGTTGGGATTAGTGGGATAGCAATGGAATATTTTAAAAATCAATCACAATCTTAGGTTTCTTTGCTAATCAAAACTTCTAATTTTATATTCTATTGTTTTCCGCAAGTTTCCTATAATGTTCTCCCAATGCTGTCAATTTGCAAGATTTACTTTCCATTGCGACATTCCACATATGTTGAGCGCCTACTGGTTTAAGTAAATTAAGTCTATTATATTTTTGTAGAACAGCAAATATCTTGGTGTTTTCTTCAATTGGGTCGGGCATACCTTTATCTCGTCCTTTCATTTCCGGTTCAAAGGAAGGGTCAAGATTAAATTCAAATCCGGCTACGGGAAATAAATCTTTTATCATTCGTAAGTCGTCCAATTCTATTGAGGGTGACGCTTTTCTTAAAGATATAAAGTTCCGTACATTTGTTTTGAAGATAGGTCGTTGCTCCCATGCCCCCAAGGATTGGTCAATATGAGCATAAACACTTCCTGGCGTTATATCTCCTAAAATATTAGAGGCACTACCGTTTAGGGCGTCAACTAATAATGTTGTAAAAACGCCACTACCGTTTTGTTCTGATGCATATTGGTCGGAGGTTGAGGCTGTTAAAATAGTTATTCCCTCATTAATTAAAGCACTATCTTTTATATTAGGTGGATTTCCGGCAATACCCGAATGACAACTATCTAATATAATAACTTTGTTGGTTGCTGGTGAATCGTTAGCTAAAACTAAAATATCGTTTAAAGAAACTCCATCATCACCTCTTTTTGCATCACTTCCTAACAAATAGCCACCTGTTGTTTCAATATGCCCATGACCAGCAAAATAAAGCAAGGCTACTTCTGATTTAGTGTTAAACAGCTGGCTAATAGCATCTTTAAGCTGACCTCTATCAAGGGATTCTCTCTCATTTGAAGCTGTGAGCAATTTACAATCAAAGTTTACTGAGCCATCAAAATTTCTTTCTAAAATGCCTTTGACTGAGTAGGCATCATTAACACAACCATATAAATCGCCTCCATTTGGATAGTGATTTATTCCGATAATTAATGCAATTTTCATTATAAGGAATCAATGAAATTTTTAATATTGTCCCAAGTCCAAACTTTCGTAGTTATACCTGCGATTTCGGTTCGGTCATTTGAGTACGCCCAAACCCCAAGAATTTTTTTTCTCTCTTCCTTAGCACATTGAATTTCCCACTTTTGTCCTGATGACGATAAAGAATTCTTGCTAACTAAAACAATTATACCATCGGAACGTCTAATTCTCGTTCTAACTCTGGATTTCCAATCTTCACTATAAGGTTCTTTCACAGACATATCAATATATTCGAAAGGTGAATGTGTTAAAAGAGATTGTCCTTTCAAAAAATCTCTTTGTGTTTTGTCTTCAATAGCAAATGCGATAAATACAACTTTCTTCATAAATGACTAATTTTTTTATAACACTCCATTTTTTAAAAATAGCGAGATTAGCTTGTGGCTTACACTATGGTTTATTTTACAACAAATTTAATAAATAAAAACGTCCTCTCCGTCTCTAATTCGAACTAATTTATAATCTTATGGTTTCTTTGCTACTTTCTTTTCCGTCTCAACTCATGAAAGAAAGTAGGCTATGCTCTATACAACCTATTTGGAAAATGCAGGTAAGAAACTGCGGAGCGGAAGCATTTAACAAAGGGGTTGTTCCGCTTTCCGCAAAAAGACGGTCCCGACCATCGAAAGGATCTATCTTTTTGCCCACCGGATTTTAATAAAAATGGGAACGGCGCACCGTTCCCGAAAATTCAAGAATTATAAAATACATGACCGCTATCGCTCCAATAGTCACCGCTAAACAGGTCACGGGCATAAGCCTCATAATCGAAGTACGTTTTTGCAAATTCGGGCAAGTCCATTTGCTCTACCTGTTCATAGGCAAAATCTTCCTCGTCCTTGTATTCCCCTATATAGTCATCGTCAAAGTCGCTCATTAGGTCGTCAATATCCCCCTCGGACAACTTACGGTGTCCATTGTCACACCATATTAGAAATGCCTCTTTTCGGGTTTCGTCCATATCTTCCAAAGCCTCCAAAACCTCAAATATGCTATCGCTTATCCAACATTCGCCGATTAAGCCGTTTGGGATGTTCTCGTAATCTTGAAACATAAATTCGGGGTCTTCCTCGTCATCGTGCAACTCCCTGCAAGCGTCGTAAAATTCGTCTTTGTCCGCATAGTCGGATAGCGTTAGCCATTCCCCGAAGATTGAACCGTCATTATATTTTGCGTATGTGCCGACATATACCCTTGCTTCCGATGTGTTTATTTGATGTGTCATTTCTTTACTGTTTTGAATTAATTTTTTTGATTTATTCGGCAATGAGAGGTGGTGCTGTTGTTTTGTTTCAATACCATTTCCAATGCTTATATTCCTCATGCCTGACATTTTTTTTATTCGTGTAAAGAGCCGGAGTATGCTGTGTTTCGTTTCGAGAGCAGTTTAGGTTAGTGTTTAGGATGCACAAGGTTTTGGAAAACAAATACTACCCAACGGGTGGAGATTTTTTTTCAAACTTGCATGACCTTTTGCCTCCGTTAAGAACACGTCCAACCTTTGCTCCATGAAACGTGAACAACAGGCATACCCGCTTTTTAGGTATAACCAAACGTGGAAGAAATGGGGATAGCATTGCCGAAATGGTTCTAAACAGGCAGACTATGCCAAATAATTCAACCCAAAGACACAATCCAATATCCACTCCATCAGTATGATAAGTTTGTCTGTGCGGATTAATCCGTGTGGTTAACAGGCAAAAAACAGTTGAAGATGGATAAAGAAAAAGCGAACGATTTAACACCCGAAAGAGTTGTACAAATCTTGAAAAAGAAAGGAACAGAGGTCAATTTAGAGGAAGCAAAAACCATCTTGGAGTTTGTCAAGAAGATAGCTGACATTGCAGTTAACCAGTATCTAAGAGGAAAACTATAACCTAATGAACAAGGAAAACTGTTGTGATGAGAAAGGCAGATTTATACATACGTGTATCGACAGACGAGCAAGCGGACAAGGGATATTCGCAACGTGACCAAGAAGACCGATTAAGAAAATATTGTGAGATAAAAGGTATTTCGGTAAGGGATGTGTACATAGAAGACCATTCGGCAAAATCTTTCAAACGTCCAGAGTGGCAGAAATATTTATCCAACCTGCGTAAAACAAAAAACAACAAAGCGGGGTCGATAATATTATTTACCAAATGGGATAGGTTCAGTAGAAATGCAGGAGATGCGTATCAAATGATTAACCAGTTACGGACACATGGCGTTGAGCCTGTTGCGATAGAACAGCCCTTAGACCTTACCATTCCCGAAAATAAAATTATGCTTGCGTTCTATCTTGCTTCACCGGAAGTTGAGAACGACAGGCGTGCATTAAATGTTTTTCACGGAATGCGCAGGGCGAAAAAAGAGGGGCGGTATATGGGTACTGCTCCATTGGGATATGTCAATAAGATAACAGAGGGCAAAAAGAAATTCATAGCACCGCATGACTTTGAAGCACCCATATTAAAATGGGCGTTTGAGCAAATCGTTTCCAATAACTTCAATACGGAACAGATATGGAAAATGGTTCGGGAGAAAGCCGATGGAAAAGGTCGGTTCAGCAAAAATAACTTTTGGGTAGCCGTCCGAAACCCCTTGTACTGTGGCAAAATATTCATTCCTCCCTACAAAGAGGAAAAGGGATATTTTGTCAAAGGACAGCATGAGCCATTAATCAGCGAAAAGACATTTGCGGATGTACAGGATATACTCGATGGGAGAAAGAGGGTTGTAAAGCCTAAAATCGTGGCTATGGACAATCTACCGCTTAGAGGGTTTATTAAATGCCCTAATCCTAATTGTAATAGGATGCTCACAGGAAGTGCCTCAAAGGGCAAGATGGGCAATTACTATTACTATTATCATTGCACTTCCTCCTGCGGAGTACGTTTCAAAGCCGAAACCGCCAATGAGGCTTTCTTAAAACAGTTACGGCATCTATCACCAAAAGAGGGTATGGTCGATGTTTTTATCGAAGCCTTTATAAAAGACTTCAATAACAAGACCAAAGCCCAAAATACCGAACGGGCAAATATCATAGGTGAGATTGATGCGTTGAACAAACGCTATCAAAATGCTCTTTTAAAGAATGCCGATGGAGAAATGGCAGATGACGATTTCCAAGAAGTAAAGAAATTGACCAAAGGAAAGATTGAGGCTTTGGAACGGAGATTAAACGACTTGGCAGTAGTCGGAACGGAGATAAAAGACTTGGTAGCATCCACCTTAAAAAAGGTCGCAAACATTGATAGACGCTATGAAAACGGCGATATTGAGGAAAAAAGGCTTATAGTGAGTTCGATGTTCCCCGATTTTTTGGAATTTGACGGAACACAACATCGAACTCCGAGGCTAAATTCTGCGATTGCACTTATCTATCAGAATAACAGCAAGTTACAAGACAAAAAAAATGGGACAAGTCTTTCTTTTTTAGACTTGTCCCAAGAGGTGATCCCGCTGGGATTCGAACCCAGGACCCATACATTAAAAGTGTATTGCTCTACCAGCTGAGCTACGGAATCGTTGTTCTTTTATCGAGAACCCTTCGTTGTTTGAAGTGATGCAAAGGTAGAAAAATCCTTAATATGTGCCAAATCTTTTGAACTTAAATTTGTCCTTAATCAAATAAGTCGCTGTTTTTCAGTTTGAAAAAATGAATAAAAATATTGGCTTAGATATATACTGAAGTGGTTTCTGTTCAATTTTTACCCAAAAACTTGCAGAAACAACCATTTTGCCGGACAGCAAAAGGGGATCTGTTTTTCCATATTCATTAAAAAATTGAAATAAGTGGGGGCTGAAATTATTAGGGCGTTGCATTCGGGAATTGTTTTACCCATGTTCGGGCCATATTGCGAAATTCCGAATATGTCTCGAATGAGACCAAAGCCATGTACATCTGAAATCAAAAACGATTGTTAAAATTTTGATCTAAGCAAGGAGGGAGGCAATGCTGGTATCGAATTTAATGAAAACAGTGCCTATGGTCTAAAGGTAGAAACTCTTAGGGAAAATAGGATACTTTGTAAAGGTTAATAATCCTTGAACTTAGAAATTGCCTTAAAAATAGCTTGCCCTGATCATTCTGGGAACTGAGTTGATGTCATGGAGAATATCAACTTTAGCAAATCCTTTCTTGATCAGAAGTTCCTTGGTTTCTTCGGAAAGGTATTGGTTGATCTCGAAATAGAGGGTTCCTTCTTTTTTGAGGTGTTTTAGGGCGAATGAAGCGATATGGTCGTAAAACAATAATGGGGCTGAGTCTTCCACAAATAAAGCCGTGTGCGGCTCGAAATGCAGTACATTGCGGTGCATATCCCTTTTCTCGTCATGGGTGATGTAGGGCGGGTTGCTGACAATGATGTCATATTGCTCCTGATCAAAGACCAGGTTCCATTCCAGGATGTCCAAACAACGGAAATCAACAGGGCAATCATTTTGTTGAGCATTCTGTTTAGCAATGGCAATGGCCTCTGGGGAGATGTCCACTGCGGACACATGGGATTCAGCAAGACCTTTTTTCAAGCTGATCGCAATACAGCCAGTCCCTGTGCCGATATCGATTATATCAAGATCGGATTTGCGCTTGTTTTCGGAGATAATCAGCTGTACGAGTTCCTCCGTCTCAGGTCTGGGGATTAAGGTATCCTCCGACACGATAAACTCCATTCCATAAAAAGGAGCCCTTCCAATAATCTGTTGGATAGGTCTGCCGGTCTGAAGCTGTTGCAGGAGCAAATTGAAGTTGGTCTCCTGATCCTCCGAGAGCTTATCTTGCAACTTCATGCTAAGTTGGATCCTGCTGTAACCCAGCAAATGTTCGGCAGCAATCTGAAACAGGCTCAGTGCCTCATCCTGATCATAAATCGACGATAAATCCGACACAAATTTTTGCCTTAAGCTGCCTATAGAATCCATACAGCAAAGGTAGGAAAAAAACTTGTGGCGAGCTGCTCTTGACAGCTCGCCACAAGTTTTTTAGACATCAGACAATAGACACAAGACAACATACCCTCGGCAAGAATCTCACACAAACTGTTGGGGTGTATCGCATACACCCCAACAGTTTATGTGCGTTAAGCTGGCGAAATATAGGTTATGATCTTGGCCTATCCTCTCATCTTTTCCATCCTGGTTCATTCCCTGATCTTGGTCTATCCTCTTATCCTTTTAATCCTGGTTCAAACAAGTTGGCATAGACGAGCAGCTCCTACGAACCTGTGAATTATTCTGGCCAAATATAAGATCATGGTCATAGTCCATCCGGAAGGTTTTTCTCAATCCACCAATCTCCATACTCAAATCTATTTCACTACCTTTGAAACATGCATAATCAATACATGAAGCGATGTTTGGAATTGGCTGTCTTGGGGGCAGGCAAGACCAGTCCGAATCCGATGGTGGGGGCAGTGATTGTCCACAATGGAGAAATTATTGGAGAGGGTTATACGTCGCCTTATGGAGGTCCCCATGCGGAGGTGAACGCGGTTCGATCAGTGATCGATCAGGTCGGAGAGGCGAAGGCAAGGGAGCTGTTTTCGGAGAGCACGATCTATGTGAGCTTGGAGCCCTGTGCGCATTTTGGGAAGACACCGCCCTGTGCGGACATGATCGTGGACATGGGTTTCAAGGAAGCTGTGATCGCTTGTTTGGATCCCTTTGCAAAGGTAAATGGTTTGGGCCTGAAAAAGTTGGAGGATGCGGGGATTAGCACTGAAGTAGGGGTTTTGGAGGATGAGGCTAAGTGGGTGAACCGCAGGTTCTTTACAAAACTGAAAGAGTTCCGTCCTTACGTAATCCTGAAATGGGCAGAAACGGCCAATGGTTATTTTGCACCTGTATCGGGGCAGCGCTGGATCAGCAATCAGGCAAGTAAGCAATTGGTGCATAAATGGCGTTCGGAGGAAGATGCGATCCTGGTCGGCAAAAGAACGGCAGAGCTTGACAATCCAAGCTTGACGGTTCGGGACTGGGAAGGACGGAACCCGAAGCGCATATTGATCGACAAAAATCTTGAACTTCCGGAAAGTCTTTCAATTTTTGACGATGCAGCGGAAACCATAATTTTCAATGCTCAGAAAACCGATTGGCAGGGTAACCGGAAATATATAGAACTGGAGAATTTTGACCTGTACCTTCCACAGCAAATCCTTTATCAGCTGTATTTAATGGATGTACAGTCCATTATCGTTGAAGGAGGTAGAAAGACGCTTGACCTGTTTATTCAGGCAGGACTTTGGGATGAAGCCCGCATATTTGTAGGAGCCGAATCATGGTCTGAAGGCATCGAGGCTCCAAAATTAATTGGAGACATGAGGGAAGAAATAAAAGTAGGTTCAGATCTATTGAAAATTTACCTTCCAAAATAAATCGAATCATAATTTTTCCTAGCAAAGCTTGCCCTCAATCTATTGGGAGGCTTAATTCACTATTTTATAAACTTGTTTTTAAAATTAAAATACGTAATTGAAAGTTAAATATATTATATTTAGCTATGCGTATATCCGAGCATATCCTATACTTTATTTGGCGTTATCGACTTTTTGCTCCATTTGATCTTTGTTGTACGAATGGAGATGAGATTGAGGTTGTTCAAATGGGCAACTATAATACCGATGCTGGACCAGACTTTCTTCTTGCCCATCTTCGTATAAATGGCCAGGACTGGCATGGACATGTTGAAATCCATGTAGACCCCAATGATTGGAACCAACATGGACATCAAAAGAACAAGGCTTATAATGCAGTGGTGCTGCATGTGGTCTGGGAAGCCGGCTTGGACTGTTTCCTAGAGGATGGAACCCTCATTCCCTGTTTGGAATTGAAGCCTATCGTTGAGGAATCCCTATTACAGAAAATTGAGAAACTCTTGCAGAATAATCACTGGTTGCCCTGTAGCTATGGAATGGATCAGGTGCCAGACTATCAGAAGATCCAGGTCTTGAACCGAATGGGGATTGAGCGATTGGAGCATCGCTATAAGATCGTGGTCATGATGCTCAACAGCTATAGAGGGGATTGGGAAAGGGTATGTTTGGGAATGTTGGCAGGTGCGTTTGGAATGAAGGTCAACAAGCAATCCTTTCAGGACCTGAGCCAGATCCTGTCCTTGAAATTGATCCAAAAGATGAAGAATAGCCCCGAGAATATACAGGCCTTGTTTTTTGGGCAGGCGGGGTTCTTGAAGTCCTATAAGGGGGGTGATCCCTATATCTTAAAGCTTCAGGCCAATTATGGCTATCTGAAGAAAACCCAGAAGTTAATTGAACTTTCCGCCTTTCAATGGAAGTTTATGCGCATGCGACCCTATAATTTTCCGACGATTAAATTGGCCCAGCTTGCAGCGATGTACTGTCGCTTTGCCTCTTGGTTTTCCCTGATCGTGGAAGCGAACAGTTTGGATGAATTAAAAGGATATTGTCAGCAATTGGAGATTCCAGAGTTTTGGAATACGCACTTTCATCTGGAGAAAGAATCGGTCAGGCACAATACCCGGATTTCCGAGCAGTTTTTCCATCTCTTGGCGATCAATAGCTTTGTGCCCATTTTATTTTCCTATGGGAAGTACATAGGGAACCAGCAGTATATGGATCGCGCCTTGCAATGGTTGGAGCAGCTGAAGCCGGAGGTCAATTCCGTTTGCCGACGTTATATGGGATTTGGCTTGGACCTGTTCAATGCACTGGAGACCCAGGCCGTGTTACATTTAAGGTCGGCCTATTGCAATTCCAAGCGATGTCTGGAATGTGGTATTGGGGTATCGATTATCCGAAAGGATTAAGCTTTTAGGATCTCAGCAATTTCAGGGAATCCTTTTTCTGCAGCCATATCGGATGCAGTATGCCCGAAATCGTTACGGATGGCGATATTGGCGCCATGTTCCAATAGAATGATGATCATATCGATATTACCCTGTTGGGCGGCCAAGTGCAGAGGGCTGATCCTGGAGGATTGCAGCACATTGACTTCAGCACCGGCTTCGATCAGCATTTTGGCAATATTGTTCTGTCCGTTACTTAATGCCGAGTGGATAGGGAAGACCTGATATCCATTTTGGGAGGATGAATTGGGATTAGCACCGTTTCGCAATAAGATGCGAACGATATCCTCTTTTCCAAAGTGGGAAGCTATGCCTAGCGGGTAAAAGCCATGGGAGGAGAGTTCGTTGATGACATCAGGTTTTTGGTCAACCATAAACTGTACCTGTTCGGTCAGGCCAGCGGCACAGGCTTCGTGTATGGTGATGCTCTTGATATATTTGAGGATGACCTGCACGATCTGGCTTTTTTGGTAATAACAGGCCAAAAGCAGTGCTGAAATGTCATGGCTGGTGTTTTCCTTGACAAGGTCGGGGTTTTGGCTCAGTAATAAATCTAAATCTTGGTAGTTTCCGGTCTCAATATATTCTTCCAGTACTGTCAAACTCATAGTCCTTATTTTGCGTTACGAAATAAACAAAAAAAAGTTAAAATAAAGTTACTTGGGCCCTAAATTTCTATGTTTTGCTATAAAATATTTTAGGTTAATAAATGTAATCTATACAATTTTTTTTGTTTGGGTACGAACACTATTTAATTTTTGTAGCTGATTGTCTACAAAATAGGAAATCTACCACCTTGTCTTATAACTTTTCTGTTGATTTTTTTACTTTTGTAATGCCCTCCCCAAGGGCATGTTTTTCATAGGTAGATGTAGGGTCGAATTAATCTAATTCGACCCTTTTTTTCTTTAGGGCTCAAATTTAGTTTCCAATTAGGTATTTTTTGACTTAATGGGATTTGTTGAAACGGCTAATTATTAACTATAAAAGGGTTTTGCAGGTACTGTGGAGGAAGTTTCATAGATTTGTAACATGAGCAAAAGAAAAATTGTTGTAGCCATTACCGGAGCATCCGGATCCATCTATGCGAAAGTGCTGTTAGACAAGCTGCAGCAGCTTTCAGAGCAGATCGAAGCTGTAGGGATCGTTATGTCGGACAACGCCAAGGACGTTTGGAAGTTTGAACTGGACAACGATAGTTACAAAGATTATGATTTTCCGACCTATCAGAAGAGTGATTTTATGGCGCCCTTTGCTTCTGGTTCGGCAAAGTACGACTGCATGTTTGTCGTTCCCTGTTCTATGGGGACCATGGCAAGGATTGCACATGGGATTTCCTCGGATCTGACGACCCGAGCGGCCGATGTGATCCTGAAGGAAAGGAGAAAGCTCATTTTGCTTACTCGAGAAACCCCGTTGAGCAGCATACATATCCAGAATATGGCCCTGATTACCCAGGCGGGTGGAATTATCTGTCCAGCTTCCCCATCGTTTTACAGCCGTCCACAAACCTTTGAAGAATTGGCCGCAACCGTTGTAGACCGTGCCCTGGATATCGCAGGATTTGATCTGAGCGGTTTAAAGACCTTTCGTTGGAGTGAATAATTTCATTGATCCTTTTATAGATAGGGACAGCAGGTATTTTGCGAATAATGGGATATACAAGGATTCCTAAAAGTTTTTGTAACAGTATTCATTGAATTTTGTACTTTTGTTTTTTAATGAAACAGCTGTTAATATCTTCGAATAAGGAGTTTTTATACTTGAAGAAGGTTTTTGAAAATGCTCATTGGAAAAGAACCTTTGGAAGGCTAGCTGGTTCCCACAACTTAAACAACAGCATTCAGCACAATTTTTTGATTTTCAATTCAATTCATGGCTACAATATTAATTAATTCTGCGACTTTGGTTTCGGCAGGACATCCGCTGCATTTGTCTACTGTAGACGTACTTGTGAAAAATGGCAAGATCGAACAGATTGCCAAGAAGATCAAGTCGGACGACAATAAGCTTCAGGTGATTGACGGGAAGGATTCATTTCTTTCTGTAGGATTTTTTGACCTCAACGTTAATTTCGGTGAACCGGGTTACGAAACGAAGGAGGACCTTCAGACGGGAACTGCAGCTTCGGCAGCAGGAGGATTTACGGCAGTGGCCGTACAGCCGAATACCAATCCGCCAATCCACAGCCGTTCGGAAGTAGCCTTGATCGTCAATGCTGCCAAAGGAAACCTTGTGGACGTTTTTCCGGTAGGGACGGTCAGCAAGAAACGCGAAGGCAATGAATTGGCTGAACTATATGATATGAAAGTCACAGGTGCCGTAGCCTACAGTGATGGTACGCACAGTATACAGCAGGCGGGTCTGATGTCCCGTGCCTTGCTTTATGCAAAAGGTTTTGATGGATTGATCATGGCATTTCCGGAGGATGACTCCATCGCCGCGGACAGTAAAATGAATGAAGGTGAAGTGAGTACCTACCTTGGCATGAAAGGTATCCCTAACCTAGCGGAATCCGTTATGATCTCTAGGGATCTTTTCCTAGCGGAGTATAATGAGGCGCCAATCCACTTCAGTACCATCTCTACGGAAGAAGCAGTTGACCTGATCAAAAAAGCTAAGAGTAAAGGGATTAAGGTGACCTGCGATGTCGCTGCACATAACTTGGTCTTTACAGATGAGGACGTTAAGGGTTTTGATAGCAATTATAAAGTAAGCCCTCCATTGCGTACCAAGAAAGATGGAAAAGCCCTGATCAAAGGATTGAAAGATGGCGTGATCGATGCGGTGGTATCACAGCATACTCCACAGGAGATCGAATTCAAGCAGGTGGAATTCCAGATTGCGAAAAATGGAATCATTGCGGCACAGACCGTCTTGCCATTGTTACTGAAGGCAGGTTTGTCCGCCGAGCAGATTGTAGAGAAATTAGCGGTTAACCCTAGGAAAATCTTAGGACAGGAAGTTCCTGTGATCGCAGAAGGAGCAGAGGCAAATTTGGTGTTGTTTAGTCCATCGAAAAAATGGATATTTGATAGTAAGACCAATAGATCAAAATCAGCAAACAGCCCGTTGTTCGGTCAAGAATTAACAGGTCAGGTATTAGCTGTAATTAACAATAATAAGTTGCACATCAATTAAATAACATATGGATACTAAAGTAAAGAATGCCTTAGAGGCTGCTGTAAATAATTATGCTAAGGTAGAGCAGATTGATGGACAGGATATCCTTCCGGGCTTAGCTTCCGCATTTGAATTAGATGCTCCATTTATGGATAAGGTAGAGGCCATGGATGCTGTTTTTGATGACAATCAACGCTTTGAAGAACTGCGCGAATATAGTTTTGACCTGTTGATGATCAACTTCTTTGCAGAGGATGTCCAGAAATTGGAAGAGGACTATCTCGATTCAGAAGAATGGGAAGCGATCGAGGAGGAAACTCTTGATCGTGGCTCAGAACTGTTGAATATTCTATTATACCTGAAAGAATGTGAAGATGACGAGGTTGAGCCTTCGTTGGATGATTTCTTGAAGGAGTTCCTTTTGGTTGAAGAAGATGAATTTCAGGATGAATACAGGATTTACGAAAAGGTAATTGCCAACCAGATCTTGATCGATAGCGACTATAATGAAATCGCAAAAGTGGCCAAAGGGCTTTCTGAGGATGATGAATTGGTTGATTTATTCTATCCTTTGATTTCTTTCTTCAACGAACAGAAACCAAATGCAGGACAGTTGGAGGAATATGCGCAGGCAGCTCCGAATAAGGCATTAGACCAAGCCCTACTGCAATTAATCATAAACTACAACTCATAAATTATGGATTCAATCAACGCTACAAATAATGTAAGGAAACAAGCCGTGATCAATGGCGTCATCTTGGGAGTGATATCCTTTGTTCTTTCCATTATTTCCCTTTATTTTTCGAAATCAGCTACATCGATCGTTACTTCATCGGTCATCAATATCTTCGTTAGTTATGCGGTTTTCCTTGCGATTGCAGTATTCTTTATCCTGAAATTGAGAAAAGCTAACGGTGGGTATTGGGATTTTTCTACGGCCCTGAAGAATATCTTTATTATGTTGGCCATTACGGCTGCCATAGGTCTTATCGGTATCAATATATTCAATATGGTTTATCCAAGCTTACAGGTAGAAGCTATTGAAAACACGCAGAACCTGACCATTGAGATGATGGAAGCCAATAATATGCCTGATGAGCAGATTGATGCTACCTTGGAGATGTTGGATCAGCAGAAGGAAGCCTTAGGTTCCTTGTCGATCGGGCAGATCCTGAAGGGATTGGCGGTTTCCTTATTGCTTTACTTTGTATTGGCCTTGATTTTTGCGGCAATCTTCAAAAAAGAGAAACCCATGTTCAAACCTGCAAGCAGTTCGGATGAAGCACATCCTTGGCAAAACACAGATAACAACGATAATAACGCTTAACAAACGCTAACGTTTATATGATAAAGGTATCATCCAAAAATGATACCTTTGTTCTTTATTCATTATGGACATTTCAGTAGTAATACCTTTATACAACGAGGAAGAATCACTTCCTGAATTGACGGCTTGGATTAAGCGCGTTATGGATGCCAATAATTTCACTTACGAAATCGTTATGGTTGACGATGGCAGTAAGGATAGTTCTTGGAAGGTGATCAAGAACCTGAAAAAGGCGAATGAGAATGTTATCGGTATACGTTTCAGGAGGAACTATGGGAAATCGGCGGCGCTTAACGTTGGTTTTGCAGCGGCGGAAGGCGATGTGGTCATTACGATGGATGCTGACCTTCAAGATAGTCCTGATGAGATTCCAGAGCTTTATGACCGGATCATGAACCAAGATGCTGACCTGGTTTCAGGTTGGAAGAAAAAGCGGTATGATCCATTGACAAAGACCATTCCTACCAAGTTGTTCAACTCTGCTACGCGCAGTATGTCGGGTATAGACAACCTGCATGACTTCAACTGTGGGCTGAAAGCCTATAAGAAGGATGTGGTAAAGAGCATAGAGGTTTACGGTGAGATGCACCGCTATATTCCTGTACTGGCCAAATGGGCTGGTTTTAGCAATATACAGGAGCAGGTCGTTCAGCACTATCCCCGAAAATATGGTACGACCAAATTTGGTCCGGGACGCTTTGTAAAGGGATTTCTGGATTTGATGTCCATATTCTTTGTAGGAAAGTTCGCCAAGAGGCCCATGCACTTCTTTGGACCTTTAGGCGTTATCAGTTTCTTACTGGGATTTTTCATTACCATCTGGTTGATCTGCGAAAAGCTGATGAGCATCGCCAATGGTACCGTTTATAGAAATGTGACCGACCAGCCATTGTTCTTTTTGGCATTGGTGGCCATCATCATTGGATCACAGTTATTCCTGACTGGATTTGTTGCCGAGCTGGTATCGCGCAATGGTTCCGATAGGAATAAATATCATGTAGACGAAGTCATCTAATATGTTTTTTTCCATCATCGTTCCTCTCTATAACAGACCGGTTGAGATCAAGGAAATGCTCAGTTCTTTGTTGGACCAAACCTACAAGGAATTTGAAGTGATCATTGTGGAGGATGGATCCAAAAATAATGCGGAACATATTGTAGATAAGTTCAAAGACAGACTGGATATACAGTATTTCTTTAAGGAAAATGAAGGTCAGGGATTTGCTCGGAACTATGGTTTTGAAAGAGCAAAAGGAGATTTCTTCATTGTTTTTGATTCTGATATCATTGTTCCAGAAGATTATCTGCTCAAGGTAATCGAAGGGATTGAAAAAGATAAACTGGATGCATTTGGTGGTCCAGATGCAGCACATTCTTCTTTTACGGCCATACAGAAAGCGATCAGCTATTCGATGACCAGTCCGTTTACCACAGGCGGTATCCGTGGCAATAAAAAGCATGTCGGACAGTTTCATCCCAGAAGTTTCAATCTAGGGATCAGCCGTGCCGTTTGGGAGAAAACTGGGGGATTTAAGCTTTCCCGTCGCTCAGAGGATATCGAATTCAGTATCCGGATGATCAATTCCGGCTTTAAGGTTGGTTTGATTCCAGATGCTTTTGTTTACCATAAACGAAGGACGAGCTTTGCTCAATTCTATAAGCAGACCTATAATTTTGGAAAGGGAAGGATCGATATTTACTGTCTTTACCCGAAGGAATTGAAGCCTGTTCATGCCCTGCCTGCCGTATTTGTGTTGGGCTTGGCTTTCTTGCTCATGATCGATGTCATCAACCTGTTGACCATGGACGAGATCTATTTTTTACATATCCTGGGCCTGATAGGCAATTCTTTTCTAGCGATCTATACCATATTGCTGTTTCTACATGCCTTGGTCAGTACCAAGAGCCTGAAGGTTGCCTTCTTGTCGGTGATTGCAGCTTATACGCAATTGATAGCGTATGGGTCTGGATTCCTAAGCCAATATGCCCAAAAATTTATTACGAATAAAAAGGCTTCAAAGAATTGATAAATTCCTGATGCTTTATTAAATTGTGATGAGGAGATACTATGATTTCATTAACTCAAGGAAGTTTAGATAAATTAGAAACCCTGTTCAGTGATCTTGGCTATAAACTGCGCTATGAGAAGGGATCGTTCCGAACCGGTGCATGTGTTCTGCAGAACGCCAGGGTGGTCGTGGTAAACAAGTTCTCGACCGTGGACATGAAAGTGGTTTCCCTATTGCAAATCTTGGAAACCATGGAAGTGGATGAGAGCTTGATCCAAGAAAAATTAAAGACTTTTTATCAGCAAATAAAAAAGACAAAAATTACGTTTTGAGAGTAACATTTTTAGGTACAGGAACCTCGCAGGGAGTTCCGGTTATTGCATGTCCATGTGAAGTCTGCCATTCGGAGGATAAGCGAGATAATCGCCTACGTTCTTCGATATTGCTGGAATACAATGGCTATTCGGTCATTGTGGATACAGGACCTGACTTTAGGTACCAGATGTTACGCCAGGAAGTCAAGCGCCTGGATGCCGTATTAATGACGCATTCCCATAAAGACCATATTGCAGGTTTGGATGATGTCCGTGCCTTTAATTACCAACAGCAGCAATCTATTCCGATCTATTCCAATAAGGCGACCCATGATGCCTTGAGGAAGGAGTTTTACTATGCCTTCAGTGATTATAAATACCCCGGAGTGCCTCAGCTGGAGCTTGAGGAAATCTTTGCCGGACAGGCTTTTGAGCTGTACGGAAAATCAATCCTGCCAGTGGAGGTGATGCACTATAAGATGCCTGTTCTGGGATTTAGGGTCGATAATTTTGCCTATATCACCGATGCCAAGACTATTTCAGAAGAATCCTTTAAATTATTGGAAGGAGTGGAGGTTTTGGTGATCAATGCCTTGCAACGTGAACCTCATATTTCCCATTTGACTTTGGAGGAAGCTATTGAAGTTTCCAATCGGATACAACCCCAAAAAACCTACCTTACCCATATTTCACATCGTTTTGGAAAGCACGTGGAGATAGAAACTATGTTGCCGGATGGAATTTATGTGTCTTACGATCAGTTAGTTATTGATTTATTGTAAAAAAATATGTCTGTTTAAAACAATTTGTTTGAATGACTTGTTTATCCTAATGAAAATTGAATCATTGAATAAACTATTTTACAAAACACAAATTTTAACTACTATGGGAAATATTTTGTATTTAATCGCGGTTATTCTCGTCATCATTTGGGCAATTAGCTTCTTTGGAGGTTATGCTACTGGCGGTATTATTCACATTTTATTGGTTATTGCCATTATTGTGATCTTATTGAGAATAATCAGAGGCAACGCTTAAATTTTATTAAATAACAGTTGAGCAATGGCTATGTCTTCTTCAAAGGTAATCTTCAGGTTCTGTTGATCACCGGGGAGCAGGTATAAGTTATTGCTCAACTTTTCTACAACAGATGCGTCATCTGTAAAAAAGCTTTCCTCAGGCTGTTCATAGGCTTCGATCAGTAGTTTGCCCATAAACAGTTGTGGCGTCTGTACCAACCAGACCATCTGCCTATCCACTGCATGGCTTTGTTCCTGCATCCCCATCCTTACAGAATTTGTACTCTGTACAGCAGGGATTACCGCAGGTCTATCCAAGTTACAGGTCGTATATAACTCATCGATCAATTTGCCGCTCAACAATGGTCTAGCGCCATCGTGAACCCCAATTTTAGATTCTAACCCCAGTTGGGCACTTCCCTTAATAAATTCAATACCATTTTTTACGCTCTGGAATCTCGTGTTTCCACCTTGAGTCACCTGATGCGGGATGTTGAAATCAAATTCTCTGCAGAGTTCATCCCAAAGACCAAACATCTGTTCGGAAAGAACGAGGATAATTTCGGGCTTGGTCTGTGAAGAGGCGAATTTCTCCAGGGTATGCATGAGGATGGGTTTTCCATCCAACAGAAGAAATTGCTTTGGGAGATTTCCTCCAAGCCTAGAGCCTGTTCCGGCAGCAACGATGATGACAAAATGGGTAGACATAGCTTCGATATAGCGTTTAATAAAGCAAAGTAAATAAAAAGGAATAAAAAACGCAGGTCATTGACCTGCGTTTTTCTTATTTAAGGAGTAAATTATTAAATAATCAACATAGCGTCTCCATAGCTATAGAAACGGTATTTCTCTTTTACGGCAACTTCGTATGCATTCATTACATTTTCATATCCTGCGAAAGCTGCAATCATAACCAAAAGGGTAGATTGTGGAGTATGGAAATTGGTGATCATCGAGTTGGCGATGCTGAAATCATAAGGAGGATAGATGAACTTTGAAGTCCAGTCATTTGCTGCTTTCAAATGTTTGTCGGCAGATACTGAGGATTCGATAGCGCGCATGGATGTTGTACCTACTGCACAGATCTTGCGTTTGTTATCGATACCCTTATTAACGATGCGAGCAGCTTCCTCAGAAATGATATACTGCTCGGAATCCATTTTATGTTTCGTTAAATCTTCAACTTCAACCGTACGGAAAGTGCCAAGACCTACGTGAAGGGTTACTTCAGCGAAATCTACGCCCTTAAGTTCTAAGCGTTTCATCAATTCGCGGGAGAAGTGCAATCCAGCGGTTGGCGCTGCAACGGCACCTTCGTTTTTAGCGTAGATAGTTTGGTAGCGGAATTTATCTTCAGGAGTTGCTTTTCTTTTGATGTATTTAGGAAGAGGAGTTTCGCCTAAGATCTCGATGTTCTTACGGAACTCTTCGTCAGTACCATCAAAAAGGAAACGGATGGTACGGCCACGGGAAGTGGTATTGTCTACTACTTCGGCAACCAAAAGATCGTCATCTCCGAAATACAATTTGTTACCAACACGGATTTTACGAGCAGGATCAACCAAAACGTCCCAAAGGCGTAATTCTTTGTTCAGTTCCCTCAACAAGAATACTTCGATAGTCGCTCCAGTCTTTTCTTTATTACCATACATACGAGCAGGGAAAACCTTTGTGTTGTTCAAGATCATGACATCTTTATCATCAAAATAATCCAGAACATCTTTGAAGATCTTGTGTTCGATTTTTCCACTATCGCGGTGTAAAACCATTAAACGA
The DNA here is from genome assembly GCF_024296865.1 of Sphingobacterium sp. LZ7M1. Lineage (GTDB taxonomy): Bacteria > Bacteroidota > Bacteroidia > Sphingobacteriales > Sphingobacteriaceae > Sphingobacterium. The sequence goes on from NZ_CP101134.1 coordinate 1,668,520, forward strand.
GATTCATCTCTTTGTTCTGAAGGCTCAGATGCTAGCAATGACTCTGGAAGATTAAAGTTGAATTGAGATAATTTCATGTTATTCTACTGATGTATTATGCCCTCTAGCCTTACTGGGGCTAGATTTTAAAAAGGCTTACAAAATTACGAAATTAAAAGCTAATTATACCCTTTTTCTTGTATTACAACAATTTAATGATAATATCGGGTAAAACCATGTAGCTATGACTGTACATTTTAGTACATGTTCAACCGAATTTATTTAATAACATTGATTTCTATAAAATATATTGTAATTTAAAACTGACATTTACACTGTCTATTACCTATTTAGATTAATTTTTTATGACAGATACAACAAAGAAGGGCGATTTTGCAAATGATTTAATACCTAACCCTGACACACTAGACGATGGAATCCATCACGTTAATAATCCAGTTCTCGACCTTCCCAATATAGAAAAGCTTTATTTAACTGCTGTTAAAGGCTATACGCAAGACCGAAACGCGTTTTATTTTTCGGATGGGCGATCGAAAGTGGAAGTGAAAGTTTTTTCAGAGGATATCATCCGCGTGCGATTGGCACCTGAAGGTTCTTTCTTGGTCGATTTCTCTTATGCCATCAGTTTCAAGGAAGATAACTACGTGAGTTATGAACTTTTGGAAGATGCCGATTATTACAAAGTAAAAACGAACTCTACGATATGCTTGATCCGTAAATCGGATTTTACCATTTCCTTTGCGGATACGAACGAGAAGGTCTTGAACAAAGACCATTCGCCAATGCACTGGGAAGAGAATGTAGATTTTGGTGGTTATTATGTCTATTGTTCTAAAGAAGCTGCTGCTGATGAAGCTTTCTTTGGACTGGGCGATAAAGCTACCAACCTGAACCTGAGAGGGAGAAGGGTGAAGAACTGGAATTCGGATACCTATTCCTATGCCTTCAATCAGGATCCACTCTATAAGACGATCCCGTTCTATATGGGTGTAACCGAAGGTCAGGCCTATGGTATCTTCTTCGACAATACCTTCAAGACTTATTTTGACTTCGCTGCAGAACATCAGGACCAAACCAGTTTTTGGTCTGAGGGTGGAGAACTGCTATACTATTATATCCAAGGTCCAAAAATGATGGACGTGGTAAAGCGTTATCATAAACTCACCGGCACCCATTATATGCCTCCAATGTGGGGCTTGGGCTACCATCAATGTAGGTGGAGCTATTACCCAGAGAATAAGGTTCGTGAAGTTGCCTATGAGTTCAGAAAGCGTGAAATTCCTTGTGACGCTATCTATTTGGATATCGACTATATGGATGGATACCGTTGTTTTACTTGGAACAAGCGCTATTTTCCAGATCCTAAAAAGATGATTTCGGACCTCAATGCCAATGGATTTAAAACGGTGGTGATGATCGATCCGGGAATCAAGGTGGATGATAGCTATTGGGTTTTCAAGCAAGGTCAGGAGAACAACTATTTCTGCCGCCGGGGGGATGATTACTTCATGGAAGGGTTTGTATGGCCAGGAAGGTGTCAATTCCCTGATTTCACAAATCCGGAGGTACGGACATGGTGGGGAACACTATACAAAGGTTTGGTCGATGATGGCGTTGCAGGTTTCTGGAACGACATGAATGAGCCCGCTGTATTTGGTAGAGGGACTTTCCCGAATGATGTTAGGCATCAATTTGAAGGACATCGTGGTTCGCACCGTAAAGCGCATAACGTATATGGTATGCAGATGGTCCGCGCGACTTACGACGGCCTGAAGAAATTATATAAAAACAAACGTCCGTTTACCATTACCCGTGCGGCCTATGCCGGTACGCAGCGGTACTCATCGGTATGGACGGGTGACAATATCGCTACTTGGGAGCATTTGCGCATCGGAACCTTACAGTTACAGCGTCTTTCGGTTTCTGGACTTTCTTTCTGTGGAACCGATATCGGTGGATTTACCGGTGAGCCAGATGGTGAACTGTACACACGTTGGATGCAGTTTGGGGTGTTCTCTCCATTTATGCGTGTCCACTCGGCAGGTGATACCCGCGATCGGGAGCCTTGGAGCTTCGGACCAGAATGGGAAGCGATCTGTAAGAAGTTTATTGAATTGAGATACAAGTTGTTACCCTATATCTATTCAACTTTTTGGTTGCAACATAAATATGGTGAACCTATCTTAAGACCAGTTGCCTTGATGGAACAGGAAAAGGCCAAAAATATGGTCCGTGAGGAGGAGTTTGGTTTTGGAAATCAATTGTTGGTTTCGCCAGTCCTTCATCCTGGTCAACAGAACAAAATTGTTTATTTGCCTGAAGGAACCTGGTATTATTATTTTGACAACAGTTTCTATGAAGGTGGTCAGGAATATACCATTGATACGCCATTGGATGAGATGCCATTCTTTGTCCGTGGTGGATCGATTATCCCTGAATATCCTGTGATGCAATTTACAGGAGAGCGCAGGGTGGAGTCATTGCGATTGAACCTGTACTATTCCGAAGGTGAACATGCATCCTACCTATATTCCGATCATGGCGAAACCTTTGCCTATGAACAAGGGGTCTATGTGGAGAAGAATTTTATTGCAAGCTGTGATACCAAGCAGGTCAGCGTGATTCAAGGTGAGGAAGGGTTGTACACTCCGTATTACAGCGATTTCCATCTGTACCTGATCGGTTTGCCATTTGAGCCAAAACAGATCACGGTGGACGGGGTCAAAACCGCTCTGCAGAAAGATGAGCAGGGAAACAGTTTTATTAAATTAGAGCGAGATTTTAAAAAAGTAAATATTCAATAACTAGCTAAAACCTACTTAATTATGCCTCAACCAGTTGAAGTACACTCCTTATTGTCCGAATTTGATGTTTTTTTATTCAAGGCAGGACGGCATTATAAGCTTTATGAGAAATTTGGTTCTCATGAACTTCTAATTAATGGGGTAAAGGGAGTATATTTTGCGGTCTGGGCACCCAACGCCCAAACAGTGTCGGTAGTCGGAAACTTCAATGGATGGAATCCTCATTCGCATCAATTACAGGTTCGGTGGGACAGTTCGGGCATTTGGGAAGGTTTTATTCCTGGATTGGAGAATGGAGAGGTCTATAAATACCATATCCATTCCAATACTGGGGAGCATCTGGAGAAGTCTGATCCTTTTGCCTTGCATACCGAGATACCACCGAAGACAGCATCGATTGTTGCTACAACATACTTTGATTGGAATGATTCAGAATGGATGTTCAGTCGTAGGGAGCATAATGCACTGGATAGGCCCATGTCGGTCTATGAAATGCATTTGGGCTCTTGGCTTCGTGATCCTAAAGATCCAGATCGTTTCTTAAGCTATTTAGAAATTGCAGAGCAGCTGATACCTTACATTCAGGAAACTGGTTTTACCCATGTGGAATTTATGCCTATCATGGAGCATCCATATTATCCTTCCTGGGGATATCAGATTACCGGTTATTATGCGGCGAGCTCCAGGTTTGGAGGTCCACAGGACTTGATGAAATTGATCGAGCTGTTGCATGAAAGCCATATTGGTGTGATCCTGGACTGGGTGCCTTCGCATTTTCCGGGAGATGCCCATGGGCTTTATAATTTTGATGGAACCCACCTCTATGAACATGCGGATCCAAGAAAGGGTTTCCACCCCGATTGGCAATCCTATATATTCAATTATGGAAGGAATGAGGTTAAATCGTTCTTGATCAGTAATGCCTTTTTCTGGCTGGATCGATACCATATCGATGGATTGCGGGTGGATGCCGTTGCCTCCATGCTTTATCTGGATTATTCAAGGAAAGCTGGTGAATGGGAACCTAATGAGTTGGGCGGAAATGAAAACCTTGAAGCTGTAGCCTTCTTGAAGGAATTCAACGAGGCTGTTTCCAAATATTACCCCAACGTGCAGACCATTGCCGAAGAGTCTACTTCTTGGACGGGGGTGAGCCGTGCCACCTTTAATGGTGGACTTGGGTTTGGAATGAAATGGATGATGGGCTGGATGCACGATACATTAGCCTATTTCAAGGAAGATCCTATCAATCGTTCCTACCATCATGATAAGCTGACCTTTGCCACCGTATATGGATTTACGGAAAACTTTATGCTGCCTTTATCGCATGATGAAGTGGTATATGGCAAGCGTTCCTTGGTCTATAAAATGCCTGGCGATGAATGGCAGAAGTTTGCCAACCTCAGGGCATTATACCTATACATGTTTACTTTTATAGGAACGAAATTGCTCTTCATGGGTGGGGAATTTGGTCAGACTGCAGAGTGGAATGTCAACCAATCCTTGGACTGGCATCTGTTGCAGTACAAGCCGCATTCTAGTCTAAAGAATTTCGTGGCGAAATTAAATGAGATCTATAGAAAGTATCCAGCACTTTATGAGAAAGCCTTCAGTCCGGAAGGGTTTTTCTGGATAGAATTAGGGGACAGGGATCAAAGCGTCTTTGCGTATTGCAGACGTGGGCACGATATGGTGAACGACCTAGTGGTCATCCTCAATCTTACACCTGTTGTCCGGAGGAAATTTAAGTTAGGTGTGCCGCATCCGGGAAAATGGGAGCTGATCCTGAACTCGGACGATCAGGCATATAATGGCAGTGGCGTATCGGTTAAGAAAGAATTGATTACAGAAAATGAACCTTGGATGGGGCAGGAACAAGCCATTGTCGTAGACCTGCCACCATTGAGCGGTTTAGTATTTAAAAGAAAATTCGGAAAATGAAAGTCATACATTTAAGTGTAGAATGTTTTCCTGTCGCCAAAGTCGGCGGATTAGCGGATGTGGTGGGTGCCTTGCCTAAATACCAAAGGGAATTAGGTATTGATGCATCGGTCATCATGCCCTACTTCAACAGGAAGTTTGTACAGGATCATGAATTTGATGTGGTAGCCCGTGGAGAATTCCCACAGGGTTCCAGTGTATTGACCTATGAAATATTAAAGGAGAAAAAAGATGAATTGGGATTTCCGTTGTTCTTGGTGAAGATCCCTAATCTTTTGGACCGTGAAGAGATTTATTGTTATCAAGATGAGGCAGATCAATGGATTGCCTTTCAGCATGCGGTTCTCCATTACCTAAAAAGCAATGATATTCATCCAGATGTGCTGCACTGCCATGATCATCATGTTGGATTGGTTCCTTTCTTGACCAAGTGGAGCAATGAATTCAATGTTTTCAAGGGTGTGAAAACGGTAGTGACGGTCCATAACGGCCAGTATCAAGGCTGGATGTCCTGGAGTAAAGGGATTATCCTGCCATCATTTGATACCTGGAAATGGGGGTTGTTGGATTGGGATGGTCTGATCAATCCGTTGGCCACCGCCATAAAATGCTGTGATGCCTATACCACCGTTTCTGAAGGTTATCTAAAGGAACTGTTTGTGGATGCGAATGGATTGCAGGATCTGTTTTCAGATGAACGCTCTAAGGCCGTGGGAATTGTCAATGGTATTGACACCTCTTTTTGGGATCCAGAGATCGATGCCTTAATCGATCATCAATATTCCATGGTAACCGTGAACCAAGGGAAGGCTGAGAACAAAATGACCTTTTGCAAGGAATTTGGTCTAGATCCGAGCAAGCCTCTGTTAAGCTATATCGGTCGATTTGCCACGGAAAAAGGAGCAGATATTTTGCCTGAATTAATTGAGAATCTTTTGAAGAAAAACTCAGGGAAATTAAGTATATTTATACTAGGCTCTGGTGATGCGGGCATCCAACAATCTATAGAGGCTATCGCTCCTAACTATAAAAATGATCTAGCAGTATTCTTTGGGTATAATGAGCCATTGGCTCACCGGGTTTATGCAGCCTCAGACCTGTTGATTATGCCTTCGCGTGTGGAGCCCTGTGGATTGAACCAACTGTATGCATTAAAATATGGGACCATTCCTGTCGTTCGCAAGATAGGGGGTCTAAGAGATACCGTAAAGGATGTAGAAGAGGGAGGCTATGGCTTTCTTTTCAATGATGTAGAGGCTGATGAAGCTGCTGAGACTGTGAAAAGAGCAATCAAATATTTGAGTTATGCTGATAACTTGACGAAAACAAGGGATGCTGCGATGGTATTGGATTATTCTTGGAACAAATCGGCAAAGAAATATATAGAGTTATATAACCAATTACTTAAATGATATGTCGCATAAAGTTGTTTCTATAGTACTAGGTGGGGGTCGAGGAACCCGCTTATTTCCGTTGACAGACCAACGTTCGAAACCAGCAGTTCCAATTGCAGGAAAGTATAGATTGGTTGATATCCCAATTTCCAATTGTCTTAATTCTGGCTACAATAAGATATATGTACTGACGCAATACAACTCGGCTTCATTGAACAAGCATATCAAAAACTCCTACAACTTCAGTATTTTCAGTAAGGGTTTTGTGGATATATTGGCTGCAGAGCAGACCAATGAAGGTGATCGCTGGTTTGAAGGTACCGCCGATGCGGTTAGAAGGACCCAGAAGAACTTGGTGAATGTGGACTATGATTACGTGCTGATCCTCTCCGGAGATCAACTCTATCAAATGGATTATTCGGCCATGGTGGACTTCCATGTTAAGAACGGAGGGGAAATCACCATTGGAACCATTCCAGTAACGGCCAAGGAAGCTCCAGGTTTTGGAATCCTGAAATCGGATGAAAACAATAAGGTCATCTCCTTTATTGAAAAACCGACCAAGGACCTTTTGGAAGACTGGACCTCGGAGGTGCCTGAAGAATTGGAAAAACAAGGTAGAAACTATTTGGCTTCCATGGGTATCTATGTGTTCTCCAAAGGTGTGATGTCAAGGATGTTGGCAGAGAACAACGGAATGGATTTTGGAAAAGAGATTATTCCAGATGCAATCGAAAGTTCAAATGTATTGAGCTATCCTTTTGACAGCTATTGGACCGATATCGGTACGATCCCTTCTTTCTTTGAAGCGAATATTGGATTGACAGATGATATCCCGGAATTCAACCTTTTTGGCGAAACGGTATATACCCGGGCGCGTATGTTGCCACCATCAAAAGTGTCAGGTACTACCTTGAACAATGCGATCATAGCTGATGGATGTATTATCTTGGCTGAAAAGATCCAACGTTCTGTGATTGGGATCCGTTCTAGGATAGGGGAAGGAACCGTGGTCAAGATGACCTATATGATGGGGTCGGATTATTATGAAGAATTAAATGAAGTTGTACAATTAACTTCATCCCAAGCTCCGCCACCAATTGGAGTAGGTGAGCGCTGTTATATCGAAAATGCCATCTTGGACAAGAACTGTAGGATTGGAAATGATGTGAGGATTAAAGGTGGGAAGCAATTAAAGGATGGGGATTTTCCTGAGTACACAATTTGTGAAGGTATTATCGTCATCAAGAAAAATGCTGTAATAGAACATGGCAGAACCATTGGGTTCTAGAACTATAAGATTTAAAAAGAAAGGCTATCCCACTCGGATAGCCTTTCTTTTTTATGTTTTTATTGTTGGCCTTTTAATACCAATTCATAGATAAAGTAAATGATCGCCAAGACAATGATTGCAATGATGATTGTTTTCTTGAGATTGTTAGCTGCTGGCTGATCATCTTTCTCTTTAACGACTGTTTCTGGAACCTTTGTAGGGTCTACATCTTCGGCGTTATTGATTTTGTTTCCTTGTTCATCTTCTTTTTCTTGCATCGTTATTCTCCATTAGTTTACTATTCTTAAACAAATAAAGAGATAAATAGTTTGAGATGGCTTGTTAGTCAACAGATTCGCGGATTAAGCCATAATCAAGGGCCATTTTTATGGCCGAGCTCAAGTTGCTGGTCTTGAATTTTTCGATCAGGTTCTTACGATGGCTCTCCACAGTGTGGTGGCTAATAAAGAGCTTTTCTGCAATTTGGGTCGTCGTCAGTCCCTGTGCCGCTTCAGCCAATATTTCCTTTTCCCGACGGGTCAATTTTGGGACACTCTTCAGTTCCGTACTGTTTTTCTTATCGATGATCAGTTTGGTCTGTTTGCATAGAAATTTCTTTCCAAAAAGAATTTCTTGGATGCCAAGCTTGATCTCGTCAATGGAAGCATTTTTCTGGATATAGCCATGCGCCCCTTCCTGAAAAGCGCTGTTGATCACAGCAAATTCATTGTGGACACTGAGCATGATGATCTTAAGATCCTTATGTTTTTTGATCAATGGACTGATCAATTCCAATCCATTCGCATCAGAAAGGTTGATGTCCAATAGCAAGACATCAATCGCAGTTTCTTCCAAAGCCTTTACCAAGACCTGCGCATTGGGATAACAACCAATGATGTTTAAATCTGGCTCTTGGGCAAGGATGTTCTTCAAGCCTTCGGATAGTAAAGGATGGTCGTCGGTGATGGCGATATTTATCATGTTTGTTTGTTTTTTGGGATATTGATTTCAAAGCTACTTCCTTGACCGATATCAGATTGTACATTCAAATTACCTTTCAAGAACTCTACTCTTGATCGTATGTTCTGCAAGCCTGCAGATTTGTTGCTGTGATTGTTGCTGTCAAACCCTTTTCCGTCGTCCTCAACGGTGATATGGTATTCGGAGTCTTCCTCAACAAGCTGGATAAGGATTTGGCTAGGGTCCGCATGCTTAATGGCATTATTGACCAGTTCTTGGATAATTCTATAGATGACCAGTTGCTGGTCAAGATTCATGTTGTTGTTAAAATGCAGGAATTGGACATCGATCTCCAGATTATCATTGCACATACGTGAGGCATAGTCATTCAAGGCTTCCTGCAAACCAAACTTCTGCAATAGGTCTGGTGTCAGGTTGTGGGCTACTCGACGGAGTTCATCAACGGCCATATCCAATTGGGTGATTCCCTTTTGCATCTTCTCCTGGATCTCAAATGATGTTTGGTCGTTCAGATGGGATAAATGCAGTTTGGTTCCTGATAAAAGTCCACCTAAACCGTCGTGTAGATCGCGTGCAATCCTTGCCCTTTCTTGTTCTTGCCCATCCAGTAGGGCAGTCAGCATGGATATTTTCGCATTTTGTCTTTCTTGTTCGATGGCAAGGTTGTGAAAGTTCTCCCTTTGTTTCATATGTTTCAGGCGCTGCGTATAGGCATAGAATAGGACCGCCAATAGGGTTAAGGCCGCGATCATCAAGGCAATGTAATACGTGTTGATCTTATCCTTTAAGCTGATTTCCTGTTGATAATTGCTGATTTCTTGAGCTCTGTTCTTGGCTTCCAGTTTAGACATCTGAATTTCCTGAAACTGCTTCTCAGCAGTCAGTTTGGAGACTTCCAATTCTTTGGACTGATTGTCCTGGATCAGCCGCAAGTTTTCCAGTTCCTGCTTCTGCTGGATTCCCAAAGCTGCCATCAATTGGATCTGCTGTTCTTTCTTTTCAGCTTCTACTTGTAAGAGTGCCAGTTCTTGGTCCTGTTTTCCTTTTTCATACTGTGCTTCAAGACGCTTGCCTATACCCAGCTTCTCCTGGTCGTAGACATTGGTAAACAAGGTAATGTATTCTTTATAATAATTGATGGCCTCCTGATAATTTCCCTCTTGCTCACTGATATGTGAAAGGGTGTTATAGATGCTCATCAAGATCTGTTGATCCTGTACCTGGGATTTGTTGATCTCTATCAGTGATGATAGCAAATGTTCTTTTGCTTTTTTGGAGTTTCCGTTCAGAAGTTCCAGTTCTGACAATATCCCATACGCCGAGGCAACCAAATTGTACTGTTTGGATTCCAGTCCTTTTGTTTTTGCCAGTTCAGCATACTGAGTTGCTTTATCCCTATATTCCTTAGGATAGAACTTAAAATAGAGATGCGAAAGGTTATTGGCTACAAAAGCTAAGTTTGAAGGTATTGGTATCTCATTCTGTTTTTCCAGATAGGTATTCAAAGCTTTTAGGTAGTATTCTTCCGCTGAGTTCCTAAATTCTACATGTTGCTGGTCTTCTAGATATTTCTGTTCATACATATAGCCCAATGACATGTAGGTGTCAAAAATGGTCAGTGGATCTTTCTGCTTCAGTGCAATATTCAGCGCTAGTTTGCTGTATTTTTCCTGCAGTTCAAACTCATTCCAGTTCGCGTAAATAGACGTCAGCTCTTTATAGACATTTGCTTTTCTGTTGAAAAGTGTATTCGATTGTTTGGCCTGATCGTAATAACTCAATGCGATCATAAACTGCTTGACTGCTTCTGCCTCCTGTTGTTGCCTTGCCAATATCCATCCATAGCCGTAATAGACATATCCTTTGGTTTCGATGTCCTTGCTGCGGTCTACCAATGACTTCGCCTTCAAGATGCTTTGCCTTGAACTTGTCGTTTCTTCCATAATCAATTGATTGATGGCAAGAATGGTATAGAGATAGGCAGAATATCGGCTGTCATTTAACTTGCTGGCAACGGCGATATCTTTTTTAAGTAGTTTGAAGGCTTCATCTTCCTTTTGATTGAAGAATAGCGCTTGCGCCAGCTTTCCGGTGCTGAAGAATTTTTCAGGATCGTCGGTGTTGTATTGATTATATTCCTTTTGGAGTTTGTCCAGGATATCCTGAGCCTTTGCCGAATGGGGAAGGAGGGCAAGAATGCTGAATAGAAAAACATAAAATATAGATAATAAGACTTTTCCTATGTTAGTGTTCATTCTTGCTTTCTGTTTGTGTATTGACAAAAGTACATAAACAGAGCCTAATAAAGGACTCTGTTTATGCTTTCGTTCGATTAGTTGATGTTTACTTTTTCACCTTTGGTGTTGATATAATACACATCGCCATCATCCGTATCCATAACTGATGCCGTACCATCTTCGAAAGAGGAAACACTGCTAAACTTAATAGGGATGACTAACTTTCCTTGATTATTGATATATCCGAATTTTTCACCCTTTTGAACAATATGCAATGGGTCTTTTTCAGAAAGAGAGATCATATCGTAGCCTTCTGCAAGTTTTTTGTTCTGTTTGATATTGTACATTACATAATGATCATTTTCAACCGAAACAAAAACTTCAGCGTTGAATTCCAGGATGAGAGGATAAGAAATCGGAACGATAACCTTTCCTGTTTTGTCCAAGATTCCGGTTTTATCACCAACGGTAGCCGATAAGTATCCGTGGCTCATATGGCTCACCATATCATATTGAGCCTTGATAACAGGCTGGTCATTGGCACCAAGGATCCCAAACTTGTCGTTTTCGGAATAGATGTACTGTTGGTATTCTGCGTCATACACAAGGAAATCATACTTGAAAGGAATCTTGATGTTACCATCTTTATCCATTGAACCATATTTGCTATCCAAATTGATTACTGTGCTTATTCCTCCACTGAATTGATCAAAAAAGGTATAATCAGCTTCGGTAATAGGATTTCCATTTTCATCCATTAAGCCTAATAGCTCGGTGTCATCATCTTGGTATAAGTAACGGTCTTCATCTACCTGCGGGACTGCTGAAAGGCTATCTACCGCATCTAAATGCTCACCCTCTTCCTCGTCAACAACCAGTGCAGCATAGAAAGTAGGAATCTCAAATTCGGTATTGCTCAGGCTTTCTTCGGTAATATTAATTGCAGTAAATCCAGTCTCGCCAATAGTAAGTTCCATTACCGCTCCAGGTAGATCTTTAAGGAACATGAATTGATCCCAATATAGGTTTGGAAGTTTATCGGAGTACCAAACTTCCATCTTAGTATAGTTATCACCCGAAAGGTCAAAATCTCCATTCACTACGGCCATCTTACAAGGAATGCCTGCTATGGTTTTAGTTTTTCCCTGGACGAATTCAAATTCTACGTCTGATTCCACATATAGCCTTCCAGCTTCACCATCATTACCTTCATTGTAAATGTAATACTGTTCGGATTCTGGAAACAACAAGAAAGAGCGATCTGTCTTTTTGTTGATAACCTGCAATCTAGTGGGTGATTCATTGAGAGAAGTCTTTATAAAAGTGTCGTTGAACCAAGCCCTCAATGAATAATTGCCTGAACTGTTTGCCTGATCCTTTTGTTCTCCAATTAAAATAGTGCGATAGTCGATTCTGTGAAGCTTTTGCTCTTGTGCCAACAATGTTAGCTTGCAAAAGCTAATAAGTAAAATAGAGAATAATAGTTTTTTCATTAAATATGATGTTATTCCACAAAAATGGACAGATTACGGCAGAAAAACCATCCCTGATAACAGCTAATTTCGTTGGTTGCACGGAAATAATTGCCTGATTTTATGATGTAGAGATTGTATAGCTCCGGAGAATAAATTTAGTAAGTATTCCTGCTAAGTGGTTTTTAATATGTAAGTAAACTACTCCAAGCAATTATTTGACACTTCACCTCTTTTTCTATGATAAAACATAAAAAGAGAAACAGCTTTTTAAGATTATTAAACTTAAAAAGATGCTTAAAATAATGTTTGTTAAGCAACGAGAATATTCTGTGTTACAACATTTATTCATTATTTTCTCTAATATCCTTTTTAATTGAAGATTAGTTATAAGATTAACTAAAGGGTAATTATTAAGCTTTAATTATGTTAACTTTTTAGATGAAGTAGCGAAACCTTTTTGTTATTTTTGAATTAACTAATTGTACTTGATAAAATATATTTAACATCTTAACCTACTATTAACAAACATTTAATAATAAACCAATATTGTAAAACCTTTCTTTGCTCGCAAAGAAATTGTACTTAAACCATGAAAAAGAACTACACCTACCTGCCCATTTTAGTGGGCTTATCGCTTCTTTCTTGGTCTGCTGCTCATGCTACATATAAGCATGTCCCACTAGAGCGGACCTATGAAATCAGTCAGAACATTATTCGAGGTAAAGTAGTCGCAGAAACAGGTGAGGCTGTTGTCGGCGCATCAGTGAGTAATGTCACGATTGGGTCTAGCACCCAAACTGATGAAAATGGAAATTTTGAACTCTCCGGTTCTGTGGGAAACGAACTGAGGATTTCCATGGTCGGCTATACTGCTAAAACTGTTACTGTTACTGGACCCCAAGTAAATGTTACTATTGTTGCTACCGATCAAAACCTTGATGAGGTCGTGGTTGTGGGCTATGGTAAGCAGAAAAAAGTGAACTTAACAGGTGCAGTAGCACAGATCGATTCCAAAGTATTGCAAGATCGTCCTGTAGCAAATGCAACCCAAGCTCTTCAAGGGGCTGTGCCTAACTTGAACATTAATTTTACCAACGGACGCCCAGGGGGGGAAGGAAAGGTAAATATCCGTGGTTTTGCATCTATTAACTCCGCAAATGCTGCTCCACTTGTCCTAATTGATGGTGTTCCGGGGAATATCAATACCATCAACCCTAAAGACATTGAATCGATATCTGTATTGAAGGATGCTTCCGCGGCGGCCATCTATGGTGCTAGAGGTGCCTTCGGTGTGATGCTTGTCACAACCAAAAAAGGACAAGCCGGAAAGATGACCATTGGCTATAGCAATAATTTTGGAACTTCTGACCTTACCGTTAACACGGATTTCATCACCAATGGCTATGATGCTGCCGTATTGAATGATGAAGCGTTTTTACGTGCAACTGGTAACCGATATACAGGTTATACCGATGAGGATTATGCAGAATTACTAAAGCGTAAAAATGACCCATCTTTACCTTCCGTGGTAATCCAAAATAGAAATGGAAAGGACCAATACGTGTATTATGCCAATACGGATTGGTGGAATACTTTCTATAGGGATAAGATGAATTCTATGGAACATGCCCTAACTTTTTCTGGTGGATCTGAAAAAATGGACTATTACATCTCCGGAAGAATGTACCAGAAAGGTGGTCTGATGAAGGTCCAGCAAGATAAGTTTGAAGGATACAACCTAAGAGCTAGATTGAATGGGCAAGTAACAGATTGGTTAAAAGTGAGCAATAATAGCCAAATTAACTATCAAAACTATACTTTCCCAGGATGGAACAGTAGTGTAGATGCCAACAATAACTTTATCTCCACAACTGTGCATGCATTACCTTCCTATGTTCCTCAAAACCCAGATGGTACGGCTACATACAGAACGGAACTGAACAATTATAATATCGGTGATGGTATCATGGCAGATTTACTTTACGGTAAATCCAAAGGAGGGGAGAAGGAATATGAATTTATCAACCTTTTTGAAGCTGTCGCTCAAATTATGCCAGGCTTGACCGTTACTGGTAACTATACATTTACCTACAATCCGATTGATAAATTTAATCGCAGGGTTCAGGCTCCATGGTCTGTTTATCCAGGCGTGATCAATTATTTGGGAAATGATCAGCTAATTCAAAACTTAGAGAATTACAAGAAACATTCCCTAAATATTTTCGCCAATTTCAACAAAAAATTTGGTGATCATAATTTAGGAGCTACAGCAGGTTACAACCAAGAACTGAGTACCTGGAGAAATGTAGGTGGAACCCAAACCAACCTCTTATCAGAAGACCTTAATGACTTTAACCTTGGTACAGGCGTGCCATTATTACGTGGTGGCGAAGAATCTTGGGCATTACAGGGGTTTTTCGGAAGGATAAATTATGATTATAAAGGAAGATATCTTTTAGAAGTAAATGGTCGTTATGATGGGACTTCCAAATTCCCTTCAGGTCAACAATTTGGTTTCTTTCCATCCTTTTCAGCAGGATGGCGTATTATGGAAGAACCTTTCCTAGAGTCTGTGAAGCCTTATATAAACGAAGCTAAACTAAGAGTTTCCTACGGTTCTCTAGGAAATGCTCAGGAAGCTTCGCCTTATGGTTATATCCCGTTATTAGGCGCTGGAAACTCAGCCTACATTACCAATGGTGGAAGAACACAATTCTTAAGTTCACCGTCGCCAATCTCTGGAGATTTAACATGGGAAAGAACCAGTACCTTAAACTTTGGTGCTGACTTTGAATTTGCTCAAAGTAGATTGACTGCATCCTTTGATTACTTTATCCGCGAAACCTTGGACATGTTGATCCCTGGAAAAACATTGCCAGCAGTATTCGGTGCTAGTTCTCCGAAAACGAATGCAGGAGATTTAAGAAACGTAGGATGGGAATTGTCATTAGCATGGAGAGATCAATTTGAAGTTGCTGATAAACCTTTTGGCTATAGTTTCGGTCTTGGCCTGTCGGATTCCAAAGCAAAGATTACCAGATTTGACAATAGAGAAATGTTGTTGAACAACTATTATGTCGGTCAGACATTAGGTGAGATCTGGGGCTATAAGATCGACGGTTTGTTCCAAACCAATGAAGAAGCTGCCAATTGGGATGTAAATCAAGATCGCATTGATGCTCGCCGTCTTTCAGCTCCCGGAGATTGGTCTAAGCTGCAGGCTGGAGATCCAAGATTTGTGGATATCAATGGAGACAAAGAAGTAAACCAAGGGAAAAATACCCTAAGTGATCCTGGAGATCAGGTTATCATCGGTAATAGTAGAGCGAGATATAACTTCGGTTTAAACTTAGGTGCCAACTGGCAAGGTTTTGATGTCTCGGCATTCTTCCAAGGTATCGGAAAACAGAACTGGTGGCCAGGTTCCAATGCGGATAAGTTCTGGGGACCTTATTCAAGACCTTATTACTCATTCGTTCCAAAAGATTTTGTTGAAGATGTATGGACTCCTGAGAATCCAGATGCATATTTCCCTCTATTGCGTGGCTATATCGCTTTGGATGGTAACAGTTCCCTGAATGTAAAATCAGACCGTTATCTGCAAGATTTAGCTTATATCCGTTTGAAAAACCTAACCATTGGTTACACTCTTCCAAACGCTATCATGAGCAAGTTGAAACTGAGCAATGCAAGGATTTATCTGTCTGGAGAAAACCTGTGGACAGCGACTAAACTAAGGTCAAAATATATTGACCCAGAACAAGCAGCTCAAGAATCTAACGGTAGAGCTTACCCTTATTCTAGAACATTTTCTTTTGGACTTGACTTTACTTTCTAAACCCATGAAAAACTCATTAATATTATATATTCTACTTGCTGTTCTAGTTACAGGATGTAGTAAGGATTATTTAGATAGACAGCCGGAGGCAAATATCTCTCCCGATGTCTCTTTCAAAAGTGTCAAAGATCTTGAATTGTTCAGCAATTCATTTTATGACGGCGCCCTTCCATCTGCTGAAGGAATCTATAACGAGGCAATTGATAATATTGTTAAAACAACCCTTCAAGATGAATTAACGGGAAAAAGAATTGTCCCTGTAAGTGGGGGTGGCTGGTCTTGGACCCAACTAAGGAATATTAATTTCTTCCTTGAAAACTGCTATAATCATCTTTCAGTTCAGGATGCTGCGCCTTATGCAGGTGTAGCCAAATTCTTCAGGGCTTATTTCTATTTTGATAAGGTTAGACGTTTCGGAGATGTGCCTTGGTACGGAAAGGTTCTTGATGTCAATGATGAAGAGGAATTATCGAAAAAACGTGATTCTAGAACGCTTATTGTTGATTCCATCATGGCAGATTTAGATTTCGCCATCAAGAATATGTCAGACGCAAAGTCCGATGAAAAAGCAACAAAATGGACCGCCTTGGCACTTAAATCAAGAGTGGCCTTGTTTGAAGGTACTTTCAGGAAATATCATACGGAATTGAACCTGCCTAATGCAAATAAATACCTTGAAATGGCTGTAGCAGCTTCCAAAGAATTAATGGATGCTGGTCAGTATAGTCTATATACAGGTGCTGGTGTTGATTCTTATGGTAAACTTTTCAGCTCTGTCAATAGCGTATCCCAAGAAGTTATTTTGGCCCGTAAGTTTTCGGATGCCCTACAGATTTGGCACAATGTAAACTATTATACCATTACAGCTTCATACGGTAAGCCAGGTCTGGAGAAAAACTTGGTCAACTCCTACTTAATGAAAGACGGAACACGCTTCACGGACAAACCTAACTATGATAAAATGACCTTCTTGGAAGAGGTAAAAGATAGGGATCCAAGGTTGCATCAAACCATAAGAACTCCTGGCTATACCAGAATAGGAGGGGCAGCACCAATAGCACCTAACTTTGGAAATTCCGTGACGGGCTATCAGTTAATCAAATTCGTAGGTGATGTGAAATATGATAACTATAATCGTTCTGAAAATGATATGCCTATTTTCCGCTATGCTGAAGTTCTGTTGAACTATGCTGAAGCTAAAGCTGAATTGGGAACTTTGACCCAAGCTGATCTTGATCAATCCATTAACCTAATCCGTGCAAGAGCAGAAATGCCAACATTGGTATTAGCAGCGGCAAACAGCAATGCAGATCCGTATCTGGCCAAAGATTATCCAGCAGTTGCTGGAGCCATGAAAGGTGCTATCCTTGAGATCCGTAGAGAAAGAAGGATTGAATTGGTTATGGAGTCCTACCGTTGGGATGATATTTTGAGATGGAAAAGCGGTCAATTGATCACTCGTCAATTTAAAGGGATGTATTTCCCAAGCATTGGTAAGTTTGACCTCGATGGTGATGGTAAAGAAGATGTTTGGATTTACGAAGGAACTAAACCAACAGCTCCAGGCGTCCAATTGTTAAAATTAGGATCAGAAATCTTATTGGAAAACGGGAAAAGTGGAAACGTGATAATCAATGCCCATATCAAAAAAGTATTTGATGAGGCTAAAGATTATTTCTATCCGCTTCCGATCCAGGAATTGGAACTCAATAAGAATTTAACTCAAAATCCAGGCTGGAAATAATGTTAATATTAAATAAATGAATAAAGCCGCATCTTTTTGATGCGGCTTTTTCTTATGCAATATCTTCAGCTTTAGGGTTGTTAAGCTTGGAATGTTTATAACCATAAAAGAAATAAACCACTAATCCTATTGCTAGCCAGATCAAAAAGATCACCCAATTGCTCGTACCTAGCTCGGTCATCAAATAGAGATTGATCAGGATCCCAATCACAGGTAGCAAGGAGAAATTGTATTTAAAAGCCATAATAGCAAGTACAATCCATACAGCCCAAAAGATCAAAATCAACGATTTATGCTCTAGGATATACAAGAAATCCAAGTGTTGCCATTCATGGATGGCTTCTTGGTTAAATTTCCAGATCAAAGCCCAAGCAATCACAAAACCTAATCCGATCAGGTATTTGCCGTTTATATAGGGAACTCTAAATTTAGATTGCTTTGATAAGCCTGAATAATCCATATAGAGTACACCCGCACAGACTAAAATAAAGGCAAAGAAGGTACCTACGGAGGTTAGATCCACAAAGAAATCCATCTTGAAGAACATGGAAGGTATAGCAACCACGAAACCTGTCACGATTGTCGCAAAGGAGGGGGTCTTATACTTAGGGTGGATGGTAGCAAATTTTTTCCAAAGCAGGCCATCACGACTCATGGTCATCCAGATCCTTGGTTGAGCTAATTGATAGACCAAAAGAGCACTGGTAATCGCAATGACTGAGGTGACTGAGATTATCCCAGCTAAATAATCGACTCCTATGTATTTAAAAACAAATGCCAAGGGATCTTTTACGTTCAGTTCCGTGTAATTCACCATCCCTGTCAATACCAAAGTTATCCCTACATAAAGTACTGTACAGATCAATAAGGTGATGATCATGGCCTTCGGAAGGTCACGTTGGGGATTCTTGCATTCTTCTGCAGTGGTCGAAATAGAGTCAAATCCAATAAATGCAAAGAATACAGCAGCCACTGAACCTAATACGCCCTGGAGACCATTTGGAGCAAAGGGTACCCAGTTTTCAGGATTGACGAAAAAGGCGCCACCAATAATGATAGCCAAGATTACACCGATCTTTACCATGACCATGATGTTACTGGCTCTTCTAGACTCTTTAATGCCTCGGTATACCAACCATGTGATCAAGCTGATGATAACCCCAGAAGGCAGATCAAAAATAATAGGTACTTCACCAATCCTAGGGGCAGATTCATAGGCCTTCAGACCCAATTTATCCGCAACCGTCAAGGCTTCCGGTCCTAATTCAACTAACTTCTGATGAGCTTCCAAGGCATATTGGGGCGCCATAGAAAGCCATGCAGGAATATGTATCCCAAATCCTTCCAGCATGGTAACGAAATATTGCGACCATGATATGGAAACCACAATATTGGAAACTGCATATTCTAAAACCAATGCCCAACCAATAATCCAGGCGAATAGTTCCCCAAATGCAACATAAGCATAGGTATAGGCACTACCCGAAACTGGAATGGTACTGGCAAATTGTGCATAGGAAAGAGCCGTAAATACGCAGGCAAAAGCAACAAACACAAAAAGTAGAGAAATGGCAGGGCCACCCTCAAAACTAGCCAATCCGATGGTGCTGAATATTCCGGCACCTACGATGGCAGCAATTCCTAAGGAAACTAAGTCTCGAACTCCAAGGACCTTGTTCATACTTTCGGACTGACCCTTTTCCTTGATGATCAGTTCTAGACTCTTCCTTTTGAAAAGCTTATTTCTCATTAGCGATTAATTATTTGGTGAAGTCAACAAAAGTAGATATAAAAATGAAACCCTAGAATGATATTTATAAGAAAATCATACTAGGGTTTCTGAAAATTTATTGAATAAAATATTTCATTTATGTTGTGGCCGAGTAATTATCTAGTATTTCCTGCGTAGGTACAAAGAAAAGTGTACCTGTTTCCGCAGTACTGAAATCCAATATCCTATCATAATTTCCTACAGGATCCCCCAAGAACATATTCTCCAACATCTTTTTCGTTGTCGAGAATTTACTGGCGTAGGAAATAAAATACGTGCCGAATTCACCTTTTGAAGGATTTGAAAAAGGAAGGTTATCCCGCACAATCTTTAGGTCATTCCCATTCTCATCTGTAATACTGGTCAATGCACTATGGGCATTCTTTGGCTTGACTTCATCCGTCATCTCCACATCCGACAATTTGTACCGACCAAATACCTTCTCTTGCTCGCTGGTAGACAGTTCTTCCCATGCCTTAAGATTGTGGATGTATTTCTGTACAAACTGATAACTCCCACCTTGATATTGAGGATCTTCTTCGCCAACCAATGCAAATTGAGCTCGTTCATCCCCAATCGGATTTTCTGTTCCATCGACAAAGCCAAGGATGGAACGGCCATCCCAATACCTAAAACCATGGACCTCCACCAAATTGTCGGCAACAGGATTGATGATATCGTAGATATCCTTCGCCATCTCATAACAGATGCCAGCATTCTCAGCGCGTAGATGAAAATGTAAATCTCCCTCCGTAGATACGGCAGTATGTTTTCCTCCAACAATCTTTTCAAAAGTCTTCAGTTCCTTGGGAAGGGGAGTAGGCATACCTAATTTATTCCAAGCCTCATAACCGATCCCCATAATACAACTGGTCCTGCCATTTGGCGTACGAACCACAAATGAATGGTTCAAATTGGAAACCAGTGCACAAAGCCTTTCAAAGACAGCCTTATAATCTGTTCCATCCTTAAATTTCCAAACTGAAAAAATGGTGTTGTTATTGGGGTAATCCGTAATGTTTTGAGATATTGATGCCATAGGTGAATTTAATAATAGTGTTAACCTAATTTAAGCATTCTTAACAAGAGATAAAAGTTAGTCTGTAAATTTTATTGAAAGAAAAAAGTACTGCGTTTTAGGGCAGTACTTAATGCATTGTGATGAAAAAAGCAGAGAAATAAATCCCTGCTTTCTCAATTAGTAATTTATAACCTTATCTAATTCTTTTTCATCGATGGTTACTTCATTTAGATAACGCTCTAAGCTATCATCCAATTCTTTCATCCAAGGTGTATGGTGAGGTTCAGCGCTTGTGCCATCCATGACCGACTTGTAAACCTGATCCCTGTAGTTCAGGATATTGACCTCCTTGTCGTTTAACCAGCTTTTAAACATCTCTGCCACACGATCTAAATCGAATGCAGGATAATCCGTATAACTGATCAAATTCTTGATGTAATCTGTCTGGAAATCTACATGCTCAGGACCAGTTACGGTTTTAGCCTCGTAATCCATCCACTGTTTAATGTCGGCATCTCTTTCCTCTTTAGCTGGGAAATCAACTCGCCCCAACATATAATCCCTTGCAAACCATGCCTGAGTATCAAACATGTTGAATGTATAGTATTGGTCTTGCATTCCTAAGAATATAAGTCGCTCATTTTCATTGAATACTACACCTTTATATAAATTGTCTGGATACAGACAGTTCTTCGTCTTTAAACGCAAATCATCCGGTAGGAAAGGGAACTTGTGCTGATATCCTGTACAAAGGATCACGGCGTCATAATCTTCAGTTGTTCCATCTTTGAAATAAGCAGTATTGCCATCAAAGTGAGTTACCAACGGTTTTTCCTTGATTCCTTCTGGCCATTTCGTGCCAATTGGGTTTGTCCTATAGGAAATGGTCACCGAGTCACTGCCATGTTTGAAACATTGAACCGCAATATCCTCAGCAGAATAACTACTTCCGATCAACAACAACTTTTGTCCAATAAATTGATCCGCACCACGGAAGTCATGCGCATGCATCACGGCACCTGGAAAGTTATCAATACCTTTGAAATAAGGCATATTAGGTGTTGAGAAATGACCTGTACCTACTACAAGATAATCGAAGTACTCCTCGAATGTCTCATTCTTTTGTAGGTCATCAAATACGACCCTAAATTGTTTTTTATCTTCGATATAGTCAACCCAGCGAGCTACCGTATTGAATTTAATATAATCTCTTGCGTTACTTTTCTTAATTCTGCCTTGAATGTAGTCAAAAAGCACTTCACGTGGAGGATAGGACGAAATAGGCTGCCCAAAATGCTCCGTAAAAGTATAGTCTGCAAATTCTAGACATTCTTTTGGCCCGTTGGACCATAAGTATTTATACATGCTTCCATGTAATGGTTCGCCAAATTTCCCTACACCCGTTCGCCAGGTATAGTTCCACATGCCGCCCCAATTATCTTGTTTTTCATAACATTTAATTTCTGGGATGGGATTACCTTTTTTCTGTTCTGATTCAAATGCTCTTAACATAGCTAAACCACTAGGGCCAGCTCCAATAATTCCAACTTTAAAATCTGTCATATTTTATTCTTTTTATAAATTTTTTAAATTTTTCAATGTGCCATTATCTGTAGATAGATGCAATAAGGCTGTAATGATTCCCATTAGGGGAAATAGAAGGCGTGTTGATTTCTTTGGCAGATAATTACCAAATATTCGTGACGCTAAAATTAAAGGAAGTAATAATTAGGTGATGCTGAATGATCATTATACACAAATGTGTTTTTTTCCTTCACTGTTGCAAAGGTACGAATAATATTCATTAATTAAAAATATTAACGAAATAATATTCGGATTAACCAATGGTTTTATCGGAAAACCAATGATTAATATTTGGTTCTGTTAGGAATTGTTTGGCAAATTTGACCGTTCAGAAATTAAGTCCAATTGCCTGCGTCCCTGTTGGTTTTGGTATATGATTTGCTTTTATCGGGTAGGATTTACCAAATTAATTCTAGCCCCATTTTCAATTAAATTAAGGGATTGCGTGATTTTGAGCAAAATCTGTTTATTTTAGGAGTAAATTAAAAAAATCATATATGGCATCAGGAATATTCGCGGTTTTGGATGATATCGCCGCTCTTATGGACGACGTAGCAGTTGCAAGTAAAATCGCAACTCGGAAAACCGCAGGTATTTTAGGAGATGATTTGGCCGTGAATGCCGAAAAAGCAACCGGATTTTTAGCATCTCGGGAGCTTCCGGTCCTCTGGGCAATTACGAAAGGCTCCTTTGTCAATAAGCTGATTATCGTGCCTGTCGCCTTATTGCTCAATGCTTTCCTTCCCGTAGTGATAAAATATATTTTATTGATTGGTGGTGCTTATTTAGCTTATGAAGGAGCGGAAAAAGTTATACATTATCTTTTTCACCGGAAGAAAGAAGGGCAGGAGGTCATTCAGGAACAAGCTTTGGAAGGAGAAGCAGCAGAGTCTGCAAAGGTTAAATCCGCAGTCACTACCGATTTTATCTTATCCGTGGAGATCGTAATCATAGCATTAGGAACTGTACTTGAAGAAAGCCTTGCCATTCAGATCCTAACGGTTTCTGTGGTTGCTATCCTTGCTACGGTGGGTGTATATGGTATAGTCGCCCTGATTGTGAGAATGGATGATGCCGGACATAGCCTGATCAAGAAATCGAACGATAAGGGAATAGCTGCTAAATTAGGACACCTCCTGGTAAAACTTTTACCGATTGTGATCAAGGCCTTAGGGGTAATCGGAACGATAGCTCTATTATTGGTTGCAGGGGGTATTTTTGTGCATAATATCGATTATTTCCACCATTTCCTTCCACAGGTTCCTTCAATCGTGAAAGAATTTGGAATGGGTCTTGTAGTAGGTTTTATTGTACTGGGAATTGTTCTCCTGGTCAAGAAGATCTTTGGGATAGGAAAGGATAAGCATTAATTTATTTGTGGGGCGGGTTAATTTTTAGCAATTTGCGCCACAATAGGTCCTGGCCTAAACCGAATAAAATTTCTACAAGAAATAGTATAGATTATTTATGAAAAAGATATTAAACATTATTTGTTTCGTTGCTGTTTTAGGGGCATTTACTGCCTGCTCCAAAGAGGATGAAGAAGTAAAGACTCCAAAAGACACTGCAGAACTGATTGGAAAATGGGTTAAGGTTGATGGAATCCGTAATTCAGATACTATTATCACCGAAGGTCCTCATTTGGACACCTTAAAAATGCTTGAATTCACAGCGGATAATAAATTGACGGTGAGTCGTGGACAGTTCTGCGTTTTCACGGCTGCAAAAGATAAGAGCCAATCTGGCGATTTTGAATATTATTCAGTAAACAATAGTATTTACCCTGGCCTCAATGACAGGATTAAATATAACCAAGGTTGTACGAATGGAATGCCTGTATCTCTTCAAGGCAATGTTTTACGCATTGGATTTCCTACGGATGAGGCTTCTTACGAAGAATATATGAAAGTTACACCTGCAGAAACCCCAGAGGTTCCTGAAACCCCTGAGGTTCCTACAGAACCAACTCCTGTTGGATAAAAAAGACTTTTGAGGAAAGCCCAAAATTAATTTTGGGCTTTTTTTATTCTAGTTCCAATAAAATAAAAACCCCCGACCAGGTGGTCAGGGATTTTTTTATATGGCCATCCGCCATGTTATTGTTAAACATTTCTTTATGCTTAGAGATGTAGTTTCATCCCTTCGTGACTTGCCCTAAAACCCAGCTTCTCATAAAATTTCAAGGCATCTGGTCTTACTTTATCTACGGTGAGTTGAAGGACATGGGCACTTTTTTCTTTTGCTCTTCGGATCGCATATCGGATCATCTTTTCGCCATAACCTTTAGACCGCTCTGCTTTATCAATCCTAACCCCTTCGATCTGGGCCCTGATTCCTCCACGATAGGTCAGGTATTGGATAAATGTCAATTGCAAACAGCCAATAATTTTGCCATCCTCAGTTTCCATTACCAAAAGCTCTTGGTTTTTGTCCTCATTGATCTTATTGAAGGCAGTAATGTACTCCGCAGGAAGTGGATGCCGATAAGCCTCGCGCATGTTCCCTAACATATCGTCCGAAAGTAATTCTATGATTCTTTCTAAGTCCATAATATGGGCTTTTCTAAACTTCATGGTAGATTTTCCTATGTTTGCATAGTAAATGTACGAAAAATCCGGAATAAAAATAAAAGGATAAAAAGAAAGAATATTTTTTTTGACATATCTTAATAAGGAACTCGGAACGGAGCAATGTTTATCATGAAAAGGTTAAGGACTTTATTGGCGTTCAGTTCGTTAACCGAAGTTTAACGATGACAGAGTCTAAGGGAGGAAATCGTACAGATTCTTTACTAACTGTTCAGAATTGGAAACCTACATTTCATCACAAGCAAATTGTCTGATTTTCAATTTTTAGCACTTTATTACATAAATCTTCCATCTTATTACATTTTCACCTGCTACTATTGTAATTTTTTCTAAAATTATGTAACTTGTTGATAGATAGTTTGTTGGTGGATATTAATTTATCCA
The DNA here is from genome assembly GCF_024296865.1 of Sphingobacterium sp. LZ7M1. Lineage (GTDB taxonomy): Bacteria > Bacteroidota > Bacteroidia > Sphingobacteriales > Sphingobacteriaceae > Sphingobacterium. The sequence continues at coordinate 1,693,555 of NZ_CP101134.1, forward strand.
TTACTCCCCATTTATCAACAATTTAATTAACATTTTTCGAAAAACACTTAGTATAGGAGGTATATCATGGAAAGTCTAAAATTTGAAATTGGAAAGGTTTCTCTGCATCAATTAAACAGTGTCAAGGACGCATTAAATGAAATAACAAATATCAACGATTGGCAGATTGCCCCTTATGTGGATGGATATTTGCTCTCTGTAAAGGGCATCAATATTGTAAGTTATTCCATATTAAAATCCATTACTGCACTGGGGATAAATGCAGAACAACTTTATGAAGAATAGGTTCTTCAGTACGAGCTTGAGTCAAGGGATTCCCTTGACTTTTTTCGTTTATTTGGATTGGGCTGTAGGTGTTTGATTGTTTGCTAGTGTTTCTTAGTTAAATGCTCTACCTAGTTATTAGTATACACATTTAGTTTTTTCCTTAAGATCCTCCGGATGGTATGTATCCTCGTTTTTATTGTTCCTTCTTTAATATCCATTGTCTCCGCGATTTCATAGTATTTAAATCCTTCTAGGTACATACTTATTATCTCATAATTTTCCGCTGATAAAGACTTGATTGACTTTTCGATATCGCCTAAAACAAACCTTGATTCAGCATTGTTTTTCGAACTTCGATTTTCCCCAGTATAGGTGAGTTCTTTTTCTGCGGTTCTGTATAAATTAAGGCGTCTATATTTATTCAAATAGATATTTTTCATGATCACGTACAACCAAGCAACTATTTTAGGGTGATTGATGAATTTTTCAATTGATTTCAGGGAGCGGATAAAAGTTTCTTGAACCAGCTCGTCCTTTTCGTTTTGATCTGTAGTGAAGTTATTTGCCAACCGATTTAAAATTGGTGAATTCTGCACAATCACATCATTAATTAGATTTTTCATGATTGAATGTTATATGTTATGTAACATTATAACGTATTGTTTATGAGCATGTTTTGCGCTGTTGGGTACATTATGACAAAACAGGTATTAAAATTTATTTCAGGTATTAATCTCTTGCTTGATCTGAAATTTTAAAACTTGAATTTATAGGATTGTACGGTTTCGAACTGTTAATTTCCACTCAACACGAAAGTTGAATGGATTTGGATTCTTTTGTTACACTTAAATTTGTAGCGAAATTGCGACAAATACCTGAAATCAGTTAAAAAGTACTGAATTGTCTTTAATTCAAGCATGCCCCAAGCTGATAGCGATTAATTTTAGTTAATTTTAATAGCTTAATTAGAAAGTTAACTAAGTATTGCCGATGAAATATAAAGTTGATTTAGAAAGATAGAGTTCTTAATAAATTAATGTAAATAAGTAAACTAATTAAAGTAAAAAAAGAAAAGGTTAATTAGTCATGCTAACTACAAGAAAAGATTCATTTCACAATTCTGTTAACAAAAAAAGATATACACTCCTGCAAGAAGATTGTAAAAGTGATTTTTTATGCTTTGATGTCTTCTTTAAGGAAGGGCCCTTTGCAATTCTTGTTTTAGACAAGAACTTTCATGTTATACGTGTTAATGGGCGATTTGATTACATATTTGGGTTAAAAGGAAAGGAGTTAATATCTAGAGATATTTTTGAGTTTTTGAACTCAGAAGATGCATATAGATTAAAGGGGATTTTTGAAAATAGAGACGAGTCCAGAAAACCATTGTTGGTCAATTTGCGATTTAAGAAAAACAAAAGTTCCTTCCTAAATATTGAAACCTTTATTAAAAAATATATCAATCAATTTCAGGATCCGCATTATTGCATGCTCCTTTTTGATAAGAAATTTTATCCCCACCATCATTGGGTGGAACTGAAAAAAGAAGTGTTTCAGGCCATTGTTGATACCCAAGAACAAGAAAGATATAGGATAGGAACCCAATTACATGATAGTGTCGCCCAAACCCTATATGCCATAAAATTAAACCTTCAGCACCTTGAAAAGGATAATGTCGGTAGTAAAAATGAAATGCAGAACATTAAACTGATGTTGAACGATGCTATTGCGCAAATACGGAATATCTCAATCGACTTGGTTCCTGCTGTTCTCCATGATTTTGGACTCAAGGCCGCAATCCAGTTTATGGTTAACCGAATTGATATGTCGGATTTCAAAATTACCACTGTCATTACCAAGAAAGTTGAAGAGTTAGAACAAGAAGTTAAGTTAGTAATCTACAGAATCGTCCAAGAACTATTGAATAATTGCCTGAAACATTCCAATGCAAATAAAGTCGCAGTAAAAGTAGGAATGAATGAAAACAAAATTCAAATTATGGTAAAGGACAATGGTGTGGGCTTTTCTGAGGAATTAGCAAATAACATGAAAAAAGGAATTGGTTTGAGAAGTATTAAAAATAGAATTGATTTATATCAAGGTGAAATAGAAATTTTGGAATTAAAAAAAGGAACCGCAGTGGACATAACTTTAAACGTATTTTAAAAATGGGCGATATTAAGATACTTTTAGCTGAAGATCATTTAGTGGTTAGAAATGGTATTAAGCTGCTTTTGAATTCCCAGACAAATTTTAATGTAGTGGCCGATGTCAGTAACGGCATGGACGCCCTGCAAACATTAAGTTCAGATGTGGAGGTCGATGTTGTCATTACGGATCTCGGCATGAACAATCTTGACGGTTTACAGCTTATCCAAGAAGTTACCGCAAAATACCCACATATTAAGGTCATAGTACTGACTATGCTGGACTGTGAACAGCATATGTTCAAGGCTTTTGAATATGGTGCAAAGGGCTATTTGGTTAAAAATGTGGGTTCGGACGAACTTATTTTCTGTATCAATCACGTGGCTCAGGGCGGGAAGTACCTATGTGAAGAGCTAGCTATTGGATTTATCAATTCAGGTATTGAAAAAAACAGGAACAAAGACCTCGAGTTTGATCCGGTAGCACTTGATCTGACATCCAGGGAATTGGAAGTGTTGGAACTCTTAGGTGAAGGCCTCACAAACCTAGAAATCTCTAAAAAATTGTTCTTATCTAAACGTACCGTTGAAGGACATAGGCAAAACCTAATTGATAAAACAAAATCTAAGAATACACCCGCACTGATTAAATATGCCGTTCTTAACGGCTTGATTCAATAATTTCTAAACTTTATCAAGGTTCGATTTGTTCTTCCATTGAATATGTCGAACCTTGATCAATATAATAAAAAACGTGATTTCACCAAGACAGCCGAACCCCAGGCAAAAAAGGAAAAAATCAAATCTGCAGGCCAGCATTTTGTCGTTCAGAGGCACCATGCCAGTAGGCTACATTATGACTTCAGACTAGAAATCGATGGCGCACTGAAGAGTTGGGCCGTGCCAAAAGGACCTTCCCTAAATCCTAAGGACAAACGATTGGCTGTTCAGGTCGAAGATCATCCATTAAGCTATGGCTCTTTTGAAGGCCATATTCCCAAGGGAAATTATGGCGCCGGTACAGTTAGTATCTTTGATGAAGGAACTTATGTCCCCTTGGAAGCAGCGTCGGATAAGGATTTCCTAAAGCAATGGAAAAATGGAAACATCAAGTTTACCTTGAAAGGGAAAATCCTGAAAGGTGATTTTGCTCTCGTCAGAATGAATGGAGCAGATTCCGACAATTGGCTTTTGATCAAACATAAAGATGAATTCTCTTCGGATAAACCCTTTGACGCGGAAAAGTTGGTCAGTGATTCCGTTAAGGCTGAAGGGAAAGACTTTAAGAAAAAATCAACCAAAGCTAATTCTGGAACTGTAAAAAAAAAGTCCCAAAGTATCGAGGATAAACAGCTGAAACCCATGCTCGCAAAATTAAGCCAATCCATTCCTGATTCCCACGACTGGCTATTTGAGAAGAAATTTGACGGTTTTCGCTCGCTTTATTATGCTTTGGACAGCATAAAGAAATTAATCTCAAGAAATGGAAATCTCCTGAACAAGAAATTCCCCAGTATTCTCAACGATCTCGAAAACCTAAGCAGACCTTGCGTCCTTGATGGTGAGATCGTGATTGAAAATAAACAGGGAATATCCCAATTTCAATACCTTCAGTCTGGAGAACCTATACAAAATAACCTTCAACTCTATTTTTATGTCTTTGATATCCTGTATCTGGATGATGTAGACCTGAAATCTTATGCTTTAACAGAAAGGAAAGAAATACTAAGGCTTCTGATTTCCAAATATAAATTCCAACATATTAAATTGGTTGAGGAAATAATCCCCGAACATCAAGACCTCTTAGCCTATGTTAGGGAGCAAAAATGGGAAGGGATTATTGCTAAGCTTAAGGATAGCACCTATGATATGGGCCAGAGGAGTGGGAAATGGCTTAAGATAAAAATACGAAATTCCCAGGAAGCCATTATCTGCGGATTCACTAAACCTGAAGGTTCTCGGTCTTATTTTGGTGCATTAGTTTTAGGGATCAAGTCTGGAGGTCAATTCAAATATATCGGCAATTGTGGTACTGGGTTTAATGAGGAACTGTTAAAATCGCTTTCTACTTTATTTAAGCCCTTACAGACCCAGACCAAACCCTTTTCAGAGGCTGAAAAAATAGCCAAAGAGAAAGATGTCACTTGGTTAAGGCCTCAATTGGTTTGCGATGTTTATTTTTCGGAATGGACCTTGGACGAACATCTGCGTCATCCGGTTTTCAAAGGTATCCGAGATGATAAGTCCGCCGAAGAAACTACCAAGGAAGAACATGCAAACGAAGTGTCAGGAAAGGAAACTAGGATCATGGATAAAGAACTTAAATTTGGAAAAAAAACGATCAAATTGACCAATCTAGATAAACTCTATTGGCCGACAGAAAAAATCAGCAAAGGAGATCTTTTAGATTATTATGAAAAGATGGGTGATTATATATTACCATATCTGAAGGATAAACCTATTTCCATGAATAGGTTCCCCAATGGAATCGATAAACAGAGCTTCTTCCAAAAAGACGTTGATCCTGATAAAATCCCTGCTTGGCTCAAGACGACCGAAGTATTTTCTGAAAGTACATCCAAAACCATTGACTATCTTTTATGCAATGATCTGCCAAGCTTACTCTATATCGTGAACCTCGGATCTATCGAAATAAATCCATGGCTTTCTACCTACAAAAAGCCTGAAAAACCGCAATATGCTGTTTTGGATTTAGATCCAAATGGCGCAGATTGGGCAGATACCATCGATGTAGCCCTAAGCTGCAAGGAAATTTTGGACAGAGGAAATATTCCTGGTTTTATAAAGACTTCTGGCTCCAGTGGATTACATATCTTTATGAATGTTGCAGGTAAGTATGACTACCAAGTCGTCAGGGATTTTGTCCAATTTATTGCTGAATTGGTCCATCAAATGCATCCTGAAACGACCAGCTTGGTTCGGGATCCTAAAAAAAGAAAAGGCTTAATCTATCTGGATTATCTCCAAAATAAAGAAGGACAGACTATAGTAGCACCTTATTCCGTTCGTCCCAAGCCTAATGCTACAGTCAGTACACCCGTTCTTTGGGAAGAAGTGAATTATGACCTTTCTATTCAAGACTTCCATATTTTTAATGTCTATGGTCGAGCCAGCAGCATTGAGGATCCCTGGAAAGACCTCAATGGCAGTAAAGTCGATATAAAAAAGGCCCTGTCTAAATTTTAAGCCAAACTGGCCTTTAATTTTTCCAATAGGTCGGTAGCTTTGGTATTTTCCACATTGATCTTTCGGATGGTAGCGCGTTTGCCTTTGCTCTTCTGATTGATGATTTTCATTAATTCTTTGGAATATTCATTTTTGAAAGCGGAGATATCAAATTCCTTACTATTCATTTTGATGAGCTGAAGAGCCATATCCATCTCCTGTTTAGAGATTTTACTGGAAGTTGTTTTTAACTCTTCCGTATCCCTAATTTCTTCCTCAAACCGGAGTTTGTTGAGTAAGAGAATGTTCTTGTATGGTTTAATGATCGCTAGGTTTTCTACACTTCGCATAACAAAGGTCCCTAAACCTGCCATTTTACTTTTTTCCAAAGCCTGTAATAATAATTGATAAGCTTTTTCCCCTGATTTTTGAGGCTCCAAATAGTATGGAGTGTCAAAATATATACTGTCGATTTCTTGCAGTTTGACGAAGGTTTGCAAATTGATCATTTTGTTCTTTTCGGGCATAGCTTCCTCAAAGTCGGCATCTTCCAAAACCACATATTTATCCTTCAATAAATACCCCTTTACGATATTGTCCCAACTTACTTCCTTACCCGTATCTTCATTCACCCTCTTGTATTTGATATTTGCGTGATCTTTGCGGTCTAACATATCTAAATCAAGACTGCTGCTTTGCGTGGCTGAAAAAATCTTGATAGGGATATTTACTAATCCAAACCCAATGGCTCCTGTCCAAATAGCTTTCATACGATGTTTTTATTTTAATAAACAATCTTTAGGAAATATAGTTCAGTGCTTCTCACTGAACGATTTTAAGCTTCGATTGTTCTCGATGAATAAAAAGGATTATTTATTGTTTTATGATGAAGATAAATGAAGAAAAATTAAACAGGATTGGAGAATACCTCCAATCAAAAAAATTAAAACTATCCTTGGCAGAAAGTATGCCTGCTGGCTTTTTTACTAGTATATGGAGTTTGCAGACCGAAGCTGGGGAATATCTTGAGGGTTCAGTTGTCTGTTTCAGTGAAAAAGTAAAAACCCATGTTTTAAAAGTCCCTAAAAATCTTCTTGAAACTTATTCGGCAGAATCCATGGAAGTAACTGAAGCCATGCTAAAGAGCATAATGGCTACCATACCTGCCGATATACACATAGCCATTACGGGCAAAGCCTATGATGTCAAGCAGACCCAAAAAAATCAGTGTGAGACTGGTGACGTCTTTCTTTCTATTTCCAATAAGGGTAAAATAATTTCTAAAAAATATCATTTTTCAGAAAGCAATGCAGCCGATGTATTTATTTGTGCATTCAATGCCTGTTTAGATTTATTGGAATTAGAGTTTGAACTAACAGCTAAATAGTAACCCTTCCACCGGTTGCTGGGATTGTAGCTCCTGAAATATAGGATGCCGCATCTGAAGCAAGGAAAACATATATGGGAGCAATCTCTTCGGGTTGTCCAGGTCTGCCCATAGGCGTATTGCTTCCAAATTTTTCATGGTCGGGAATCGTACTGGGAATCAATGGTGTCCAAATAGGACCTGGAGCAACGGCATTTACCCGAATGCCTGTGTTTTCCTCAAGGAATTTCTGCGCCAAGCTAGAGGTGAAGTTTTGTATGGCGGCCTTACTGGCTGCATAAGGCAACAAGGTTGGGTTAGGATCATAGGCATTCACCGAGGTCGTATTGATAATACTTCCGCCAGCAGGGATATACTTTTTTGCATATTTTACCAAATAAAACATCGCACTTAAATTTACTTCAAATGTTTTGTTCCATTCTTCCGCAGTGATATCTTCAATATCCTTATAGGTCATCTGATAGGCCGCATTGTTTATAAGGACATCTATTTTTTTAAATTCCGTGATACATTGCTCAATGAGTTTTTTACAATTGAGTTCTTCACTTAGATCAGCCTTAAATAGAATGACCTTCGAACCAGCTTGTTTAACCCATTCGGCAGTATCATAGGCATCTTCGTTCTCTATTTCATCCTTATAGGCAATGACTATATCAGCGCCTTCCCTGGCCATGGCGATGGCGATTGCCTTGCCAATACCCGAATCACCGCCAGTAATGATCACAACTTTCCCTTCCATTAATCCATGCCCAACATAGCTGTTCTCGCCATGATCGGGTAAAGGATCCATTAATTTCGTTTCCCCAGGAGGGGATTGTGGCTGTTTCTTAAATGGAGGTGCTGGATATTTTGTCTCTGGATTATTCGTTTCTTGTACTTTCTTCTTCATAGCTTCTTCTGATTTTTTGTTGTTATGTTCCGTGAATAGAACAATTCTACCCGATATTCGTTCTGCTAAAAAACAATTCATCATGATGCAAGAAAACAGCTTATACAAGATTTTATTTGATGGAGCAAGTTCCGAATTGTTGGTCGAGATTGTTTTGAGGACTTTGATCATGTTCCTGCTGATTTTGATTATCCTTCGTATTTCTGGAAGAAGAGGGGTGAGGCAATTGACATTATTTGAAGTGGCTATTATCTTAGGCTTAGGTTCTGCAGCAGGTGACCCTATGTTTCAGGATGACCTCCCGATATTACACGCTATCCTGGTTTTTCTAACCGTTATTTTGCTTTACAAAGGGATTACCTGGTTGACAGCAAAGTTCAGTTTTGTGAACAAAATCATGGAAGGTGATCCCTTTGTCGTGGTAAGGGATGGCGAATTTGCCGTCAATGAAGAAAATATAAGCAGCTTCTCAAAAATGGAATTCTTCGCAGAGCTGAGGAATGAATCCATCGAACATCTAGGTCAAGTCCGAACAGCAGTTTTAGAAACAGATGGCAGCATGAGTATTATCCGCTTCAGTAATGAAAATATTAAGTTTGGTCTTCCACTTTTTCCAGACGATTATATTGAGATTGAACCGCTCCAGCCCGAAGAAGGTCCATTTGCCTGTATGTACTGTGGCAAGGTGATGGCAGTAGTAGGTCAAAATTTAACTTGCCCGGTATGCCAAAAAAAACGCTGGACAAAAGCTATCAATACTTTGACCCCTTAATCAATTATCGGGAAAATAGAGTTTGACCGCTGTTCCTTGATTGATTTCACTGCTTACTTCTATTTTTCCCTGAAGCTTTTCCATCATCCGCTTTACGATGAACAAACCTATTCCGTTACCGTGGAAATTACCTGCATTCGAAGCTCTATGCATATTGGAAAATATTTCGCCCATTTCAGCTGTTGGTATTCCAATCCCATTATCCCTGATATAATAATAAATCCCATTTTCATCCCTTTCGCTATCAATACTCAACATAGGTTGATCTTTTTGAGAGGAATATTTGATGGCATTATTAATAAGGTTAGAAAAAACCTGATTTAAGGAGTTTGGCTCAGCATTAATGGGATGTAATTCTCCCAAATCTATTTTCAGTTCTGTTACCTGGTGAATAAATTTGGCCTCATTGATCCAATGGTTAACCTTCTCCGAAATATGAACTACCTTTTTGCCAATTTTATATGTTCTTGCCTCGCTCAAAAGAGAGGTTTTGTCGATGATCTGTGTCAAGCTGCAAAGGGCATCTTCAATCACATATAACCAGTCCTTGAAATCATTGTTTTGATCCAAATGCTTTTTACGGATATTTTCTATAGCAATCCTTGCAATGGAAATTGGGTTTTTGGCATCATGCACTAAGGTATTGGTAATCAATTCCAATTCATTATTATAATTTAAATGCTGAACATGGGATTCAATGGTTTTGAGTGCAACATTTTTCTCTGTTACATCGATAGAAGTATGTAATATAGCATAGGTCTTATTGTTCTCATCCGTTAAGGCCTTATATTCAAAATCAAAAAAACGTTTGATTGGAATTCCGTCCTTCAGGATTTCAGCCTCTTTATCTGTTGCGGTATAACTCTTTCCGCTATGCCATACATTTTCCAATATTGCTGAAAATCCACTTTCTTTGAAGGAAGGAAAAACTTCACTGAATAGTTTACCGCTAATATCCCGCTTGGCGCACCACATTTCTAACATAGCCTCATTGACAAAAGCAATACGTAAATCAGGACTATCGTATATAGCAGTCGCTAACGGAGAATAATTAAGGATTTCGTTTAAAAATTTGTAATCTTCAGGTAGCATAGAATTATTACGTATACGATTGCAAAACAATAAATTTATTGAATTTTAGGTTACTCACAAGGCAACAAGGAAGAAGGGATTCTATCTCAAATTCCGGTTAACCGTAAAATGCTGGATAGATTTTAAACCTATTTTTAAAATATTTCCTCAAGGAAAAACCCTCAAGCGGAGAGCAGGAGGGTTTTAGGAAAATGAAGGTTTTATAAATAAACGATTACTGTAATAATATCAAATCAAACTGTAGATTATGAAATCTGTTAAAAATCAGTGTTTTATAAACGGATGAAATTTCTGAAATTAATTTTTGTTTCGCCGTTTTGAACGGATGCCATATACGGCATATCCCAATACTAAAACACAGATAAGGATCAAAAAAATAGTTAGTAAACTCGAATCCATTGTTTTTTCCTTTCAATTAAAATACAACTTAAATTATTTCTGAACGTCAAAAGCCCTAAAAAACCGTATTTTACTCTGTAAAAACCGTATTAATTTTCTATTTATTCGTAGAAAATAAATACAGGCAAAAGAATTGAGGTTTCTTCTGCCTGTCAATATGGAAATGGGTGTTTGAGTACTTATTAAAAATCTCTTAACTCTTTGATGTGTTGATGAGCTTCCAATTGAGTAGCAAGTTGTTGCTGCAGAATCCCTGTCAAGTCTTGATAGTCATCTAAACTATCGCTTAAAATTTCCTTATAGGTTTCTTTGAATTCATCCTCACCTTTCTCGCAACTCTCCAAGATAGCCTGAGATATGGAAGGTGAAATGGCAGATTTGATATCCATCCAAATCCTGAAAATTTTACCGGTAAAATTACTGTCCTCTGTCGGCTCTTGCCCAAACTGCTCTAAGCAAGGGCTTAACTCAATGATAAATTGACGTGATTGCTCAATGTATTGCTGAAACAAAACCTGTAACTCCCGTAGATTCGCATCGCCTGCAATTTCTATTGCTTTCTTGTACCCTTTAATACGGTCATTGTTTATTTCAACTGCTCGATTCACTAAGTCTATTTTCTTTTCGTTATTTTCCATGGCTATATATTTTAAATATTGAACCATTTAACGTATTTCATAGTTTTAACTTTTTCATATTCAGGTATTTGTCCCTGAATTGATGTGTAAATACTGCCTATGTTTTTGATGTAATAATTTTTAATAATCTATCTTGGATTCTTTTAGCCCTTGACCCTGTGGGCATGCTTTTATTTTTTCTTATCCAGTTACTTAAACTTCCATCTTCATACAGACAGATTATTTCTGGCAGGATGTAATGCTTTAACGCTATGCCTTTACTGTTCCCCAATTCTTTGGCTACCACTTTGACAGTTTCTTGAACCTGATTATGGCGCTGTTTTGGGTCTTCGGAATATTCGCTGTTTAAAAATATTTCTAGGCATAGATAACAGGCATTCCAAGTCCTAAATGTTTTGCAGGTAATGTGCTGTTGATAAACATGATATAGATATGCATTTAAATGTCCAGAATCCAATTGCTGGATTTTATGGTTACTGTCTTCAAATTGAAATAATTGCTGTCCAGGTATTGCTTTTACCTTTTTCAATAAACTGGCTAAGTTTTTTGCAGTTATTTTTTTTTCTTGAGCAACACCCTTCTTACCTATATATTTAAAACAGATCTTATTTTTATCGATGGATAGATGTCGATTTTTCAATGTAGTCAATCCAAAGGATCCGTTCTCTTTCTCATAAAATTGATTGCCAGCTCGCATGGAGGTTAGATCCATGATCTGTAGAGCCAAAGCTGTTACTTTTTGAAGGTCAATTTCTTTGCGCTTTAAATCTTTCCTGATCTGTTTTTTTAATTTACCGAGACCTCGAGCGAAGGGTAGGAGCATGGCAAATTTATCTTCCTTTCGCAGAGCTTTCCATTTGGGATGATAGATATATTGTTTTCTGCCTTTTATATCGTAGCCTGTGGCCTGTAAATGACCAGTTTTAGAGGGACAGATCCAAACTTTCTTCCAATTCGGAGGTATGACCAAGGATTTGATCCTAGTAAGGGTTTTATCGTCGGAAATAGGTTTTTTATTTTGGTCAACAAAGGAAAACCCTTTACCCTTTTTAATTCTTGAAAAGCCGGTAATATTACTGTCAACATACTTAAGACCTTTAATCTTATCGATTGAACTATGGGTAAAGGATTTTTCCATTTTTTAATTAATGATTCCGGAGGACATTAATCATTTCTCCCTTTTTTCATTAGATTGTTTTCCAGAATTATCTGTTGTTTCTGCTTGTGAATTACCATTTGACTTAGTACTTTCTTTTGACGGATCGGCTTTAATGTTAGTACTTCTGGAATCCAATGAGTTTTTGTTATGGGGATGTTTATCTACTGCTGTATTTCCTTGTTTTTTCATGTTTTCCTCCATGTTCGATGTTAATTAAATAACACCTGAAAATACAATATGTTTATGTTTTAAATACTTGTTTTCCGAGGAAAATACCTACTGAAAATGAATGTAATTTATTGTGTCTAAATAAGATAGCCAAAAAGATAGATTGCTTTCTGCTCCTTGATTTTTATTGACCCCATATTCTTCCAATCCATCGAAACATGCCATGTTTTGATAATCAAATAATACTTCTCCAGTCATATTGATACCTAAAAACCATGAAAATGCCTGAAGGACCCTTTCTGGACAATTAATGCCTGTCTCATGATGGATCAGTTCATCATAAAGCATGATCGTACTGGAGACTTCTATAGGCTGTTGACCATAATCGCTAAGAGAACCATCCTTTTTCAGCCAGTCCGTGTTGCCGATACTTGCAAAATATCCTTTTTGAAAGACGGCTTGGTCCAAGTAGCAGCTGCTGTGCAAGGCAACTTTCTCAAGCTCCTTGTTCCTGAAAAAGCGCGATGCCCTTAATAAACTCAACGGAAGAATGGCATTGTCGTAGGAAATCACTTCCTCAAACCAATTCCAATTCTCATCCTGAGCAGCATGATACTCATTCATTAAAAATTGACATGAACTTTGGAGCTGTTTTTGGATTTTCACATCTTCAGGAAATTTTTCAAGGTAATGTATAAGACCTAAGATCTGGTATGCAACGGCCCTGACTGATTCGCAGTTTTCCATATGCGGATAGGCACGATCAAATATTTCCTTGGCAATAGCATGGAAGTTGGCTATTTCCTCTCTAGAAAGTAGATAGCCTAAGGCCCATATGGTTCTCCCAAAACTGTCCTCAGAACCTATCCGCTCCAAAAAAGCATGGTCAAAGGACATAAAGTTCCTAAAGGTACCATCGGATTTTTGGGCATAATGGATAAATGATAAATAAATACTGATATACTTATTTCTGTACTTGGGTTCTAAATGATTAAATGCTTTACAAAATAATAACAGGGCCCTGCAATTATCATCCAAACAATAGCCGTGATGATAATCTGGGATATTGAATTTTGCATGCTGAATGATTCCAGTAGGTTTTGTCAAAATTTCAATGTAGGAAAAATCCACCCTTGGTACCCTCTCGAAGAAACCCTTCAAAGTTTTCGTCATACTTGTTCTTTCCACATGATTTTTCTCCATCATGAAGTAGCGTTATGAAGAAATTAAGTTCTTAGATTTTCCAGGATCTAGGAACTTCATTGTTTTATCTTGGTATATTATGCTCTGAATTTTTGCTTTCGGATTAAGAATGGAGGATATTAAGCTCAAATGTAGTTTCCCCACATTTATCCAAGACATGGATTTACCAAAACTTTCAGCTCGCTTTTGATAACTCTCCATCAACCATGGCTTTTCAATCAATTCATTGATGCAATTTGCCAATCCTGAAGCATCATTGAAATCAAATAGCACCCCTCTACCTTCAGCCAAAAGATCCTTGGCATACCAATATGGCGTTGAAATTACGGCCGCTCCAGCACCAAGTGCAAAGGATAGGGTCCCACTGCTCATTTGGCTTTCATTTGGATATGGCGTTACATAGATATCACAGGCTTTAAGATATTGTTGTAATGTCTCATCATTTACAAAGTGATTCACAAAAAATACCTTGCCTGAAAGATTAAGATTGCCTGCCTGTTGCATCAAACTATTCTTATAAGTATCTCCTTCCTCTTTTAATACATTTGGGTGGGTAGCACCGAGGATGATATAAACAAAATTGTCCGAACGGATTTTTGAGGTAGCTTCAATGGCAATTTCATACCCCTTGCTTCTTCCAAGTAGTCCGAATGATAGCATGACCTTTTTATCTTCCAGACCTAAAATTGATTTTGCTTCTTCCTTGCTTAACTTAAAGTTCGGGACACCATGTGGAATCAATGTAAGTCGATTGGGGTTGACATGGTAAACTGTTTCCATCATTTCAATTCCCCGCTGTGTCATGACCGTAATCTTATCACTAAGGATGCTTAATTTTTGGATGACCCTGAACTCTTGAGGATTGGGATTTTGAAGGATAGTATGCAGATTGCTGATTATTTGAAAGTTGACCCGTAGCATGAAATCCAAAATGAATTCTCCCGCCTCACCTCCGAAAATTCCGAATTCATGCTGTATTATGCAACAATGGTAGCGTTGATTGTTTGCCCAATCTGCTGATTCTAAATAATCTATTTTTTCATTTCTTTTAATGGTCCTTTTAACCTCAGGAGGAAATGAATGTTCAGAACCGTCGGTGATAGCGATGACATCAACTTCATTGGAATTATCCATGATGGAGTTAAATAAATCATGCGTAAAAGTTGCTATTCCACATTTCCTAGGCGGGTAAGTGCCAATAATCAAAATTTTCATAGATATCCTTTTGCAAATTGTTTATAATTAATTCTTTACTATGTGTTGAACATTCCATAACAGGAAATTGTTCAGGTCCATTCTTCAGAAAAATTAAATATGACAAAGAATAAACAAGACCAGTTTTTAATCGTTATAAATAAGTTGTTGACTTTTAATCAAAACTATAATGGGAATAACAATAAACCGAAAGAATATACTTTTTAAACCAAAGTTGGATAGGGTATTGGCTCGCCGATTCAACCTTTCACCCGAAAGGTCAAAAAGGATTATTGAAAGGGTAATGAAATTAAGCGATGAAAAGAAGAATGCATTGATCACCCAGATTTTAAGAAATTATGCACGTAGACATCGCAGTGTTTTGAATGTATTGGAGCGAAACTATAAACTCAAAGCCCAGGAAATCAAAGACCTCCAGATTGATGCCAAGAAATTAACGGAAGTTGAAAAATTACTGATCGGATCGTATTTTACCATGGAATATTCTATTGAAGCTGCTGCCTACTTCAATCCGTCCATCGTGATATCACCGGACCAATCCCAAACGCATGAAGGAGAGAAAAGGGTGATATTGAGCTTTAGGGCAGTCGGAGAAGGGCATTTATCTTCCATCGTTTTCCGTTCGGGAATCATAGACAAAAATCTAAACATCGAACTTGATGAAGTAGGTATTTTATTGGATAAACCTAAACATGTCAAGAATTACCGATATAAGAAAGATGATTTTATAGAAAAACTGATGCAAATGCATACCGTTCAGGATGATATTAAAGAAATCATTGAAAAGAAATTGACGGAGACTTTTACCTATGATGAATTGATGCGATTTGTCAAGGAAATCGAAGAAGATAATGAGATGACCCATGACAATCAGATTCTGATGCATCAGATCATGTGGTTGGCCTCATCACATTATGAGATTTCGTATTCCTTGGATACATCGATCTCTGAACGAGTGATTTTTCCGATAAGTGATACCGAAAAAAATGGGATTGAGGACGCGAGATTTGTAGCTTTCAAAAGCGAAAAAGGCAATACAACCTATTATGCAACTTATACCGCATATGATGGCCATACCATCCTCCCCAAACTGCTTTCGACCAAAGATTTCATCAACTTCAAGGTTCAACCTATCAACGGGAAAATTGCTAATAAAGGGGCTGCACTTTTTCCTCGAAAGATCAATGGGAAATATGTCATGCTCTGCCGGATAGATGGAGAAAACAGTTATGTGTCCTTCTCCGATTCCATTACCAATTGGCATGGTGAAATCCATTTGGTCGCTGAACCTGAGTTTCCTTGGGAGTTTATCCAAGTCGGGAATTGTGGATCCCCTCTCGAAACGGAGAAAGGTTGGCTGGTGATTACCCACTCTGTAGGTCCCATGCGAGAATATGTGATCGGCGCCATGCTTCTCGACCTACATGATCCTAGCAAAGTCCTGGGAAAATTAACAGAACCACTGTTGTTTGCCAATGAAGAAGAAAGAAATGGGTATGTGCCGAATGTGCTCTATTCCTGCGGACAGATCATCCATAACAATCAATTGATTTTGCCATATGCATATTCTGACCATGAGTCTACTTATGCAACGATATGCTTAGATGAATTGCTCAACACCTTGTTGGAGGAAGGAAATCCCTAGGTTTACTTTTGTAGGATACCTTCGATCAGGGATTTCCATTGCGGATAGGAGGCACCTAACTTGGCTCCTAGGGCAACGAATAAATTCCTTAATCGGTCCAATAGCGAGTCAAGATCCAAGTTCATCATTTCATTTCGACCAAAATAGGATGCTTCCACGGTCTTTCCATCCCTTTTGACCTGAAAACTAGAAGTTGCCATGTTTTTGAAGAAATGCTTGGTTTCGTGGTCATGTTCCTGATGTGGCATATCACTCGGCCTTAAGGTTAGTGTAATGAGATCATGGGAGCTGTCTGATGATTCATTGATCTGTTCTATCTGTACGTAATCATACCCAGAGGCAGTCCATAATCCAGGTCCTGGGATGTCAATTTTCACAAAATCCCCTTCTTGTGGCTTTTCCTCCGAATGCTTTCCAAAGGCATCCAAATGCTCAAAGGTCGAAACTGGAACCTTCGCCACTTGATCCCAATTGTTGATCTCCAATAGCCTGTTCTTCGCTTCTAAGTAAAAATTCTTTGCCTGGATTTCATTCTCAAATTCTATGGAATCGGAGATATCCATGTCTTTGCCTTTATGCTGGGCCGGAATAAAATGTTTCATCGCATTGATCTTTCTTTATTAACAAGTTACATGAATAATAGTTGGCTCTTTAAGCTACCTTAATTTTGGGTGATCAGTGAAGAATCGGTACAGTTCACCTACAAAAGGCATTGTCATGCTTTACCGATGGTTAAGGGGTTTTGGATCAGTGCAATTAAGGTTTGTCTGGTTCCGAGATCCTTCCTGCGTCAGGATGACACCGGAAAAGAAAAGAATTTTTGCGATTAATGGCTCCGTTGGGGCATGTAATTATGTTTTTTTTTGTCATGTTGAGGAACGAAACATCTCGTAAAAATACAAGCATTCAAAATAAATTATATCAATTACTGAACCCCAGCGGCGGTGGAATCTTTGTAGATTAATGATGGCTAATAACAGCCAACCCGCAGCGTGGGTGGAATGTTTTTCTGAAAATCCCCGTATCAATCAGATCAAGAAAAATAGTTCCCTCATCTTACGATTTCGGGTTGACAACGATCCTAAAAAACACCAAAAAATAGATTCTTCGCTTCACTCTGAATCCCTCTAATGTGCATTTTGATTCTGAACGATCAGTGAAGAATCTGTACGGTTTTCCTCTCTGCAACCCTGTCATGCTGCACCGAAGGTGCAGGAACTGTACGCCATTGTAATTAAGGTTTGTATAGTTTCGAGATCCTTCCTTTGTCAGGATAACAGGAAGGGGAAACCGTAGGTTAAGGAACTGTAAGCCAATACCCCATCCTTAGTCTGGTTACAAGAACCTTTGTGCCTCAGGTTGGCACACAAAAAGGAAAACTTTTTTGCGATTAACGGCCCTTCTCATCAACTTCTTTTAAATTTTGTGAAAACTGAAAATTCTCGAAATCGAGAACGAGCTTCGGGTATACTTTTGCTCTTATTCGAGGCATATTCGGAAAATTCGAAATATGTCTAGAATGAAACCAAAGTGAGGTCCAATTCCAACTGCTATGGAGCAGATTGCTTATTTTAAAATTTTAATAAAGATTTTACCCTATTTAATCAGGCAATTAATTAGGTTATAAAATAAAGAAAAAGGTTTTGAAAATTACTTCCAAAACCCTTTTCTTATTGGGGTAATATGAGAGTGCCTTAATGGCTATGCCCAACTGTACCTACCATTTTGGCATTGATAAAGAAAGCATTCTTTATTACGATCCTGCTGTTAGCTGGTATTTCAATAATTGGGGTAATACCGGTATAGCCCATACTGGAAACGCCTCTAACAACTTCTATTTTTTCAAAATTAATAGGCTTGGAGGTTTCAGTATGATTATGTTCTTCACCTTCCTTATGAACATGTGGCTCTTCGGGGTGTTCATGTTCGCCTGCGTGATCATGTTCCTCGCCAGCAGCATGTTCATGGTCTTCATGTTCTGCTTCCGGTTTTTTATCGGTTTCGATAAAAATGAAGGTTTTTCCCTCTGATTCTACTATAGCCTCGTCAGGCACTGCCGCTGTTGTGACATCTTCCACACTTATGGAACCCGAGGTATTCATGCCGTCAATCAGACCAGATTTGTCTCCAATGACCATACTATGGATGGCGATGGTCTTGCTTTCATTTTCAAATGAAGCCCCAATTTGCGATATCCTTGCGGTATAGTTCTTACTCGGATTGTTGGTCGTGGTAAAACTGATTTCCTGTCCTACCTTTAATTTAGGCAAATCCCTTTCAAAGACCTGCAGGTCTAGGTGGATCATGCTATTGTCAACTACTTCTACTATAGGAGAGGAGACATCTACATAGCTGCCCAATTTAGCAAAAATATTGGATACCACTCCATTGATTGGGCTCGTGATAGTTAATGCAGACCTCAGATTAGAAGTTGAGATGGCATTGGGGTTTATCCCCAAGAGTTGGAGTTGTTTGGCGGAAGAGGCTTTTTTAGTCCTTAATATATTCAAGTTGCTCACTGCGTTTTGAAGGTTTCTTTTTACCCCTGCATTGCCGGCATTTAGTTCTTGCTGACGTTGAAGCTCCTGTTCAGCAGCTTGGATTTCATTGTTGGCATTGAGATAGTCTTCTTGAAGTTGGATGAACTGCGGATTGATAATGGTCGCTATCGTTTGTCCCTTCCTGACATGATCTCCTAATTGAACATTCAGGGATTGAATTACGCCTCCGTATAAAGGGGTGACGTTGGAACGGTTGTTATTGGGTACATTTAATACCCCGTTGGCAGTGATCCTGGCCGTCAGATTTTTCTGTTCGATCTGTCCAAATTGAATGCCCACCTCCTTGATCTGTTCCTCTGTTAGGGAAGTGATGGTTGTTTTTTCCGTAGCGCCATGTTCATGTTCATGGCCTTCTTCAGTCTCCGCAGCTTTTTCTGATTTAGTAGAACTGCTATTACAGGAAGATAATATGCATGCAAAGCCTAAGCAGAGTAATAGTTGTTTTGTTTTATTGATGGATTGCATAAGCCTATTGATTGATAATTGAATAAATTGAAATGACAGATTCATTGACACTTTGAATGCTTTTTAAATAATTCAAATAGATATCTGTCGTGGTCTGAAGGGCAAAAAGATATTCTACATAGGAAATATCTCCTGCTGAATAACCTAGTTTTGCGGCATTGATGATCTCTCTTGCATTTGGCAAGGCATTGTCCTTGAAATAATTGAACTGAGCTAGGTTCTGTTCATATTGATTCATCAGGTTGCTGTATTCGTTCTGGAGTTTTTGCTTTTCCCATTCTGCGGCCATCTCTGCGGCCTGTTTTTCAAAGTCTAGGGACCTGATCTTGGCCTTTGTGGTTCCGTAGGTTAAAGGGATGGCAATGCCTACATCAAAAGAATTGAACCTTTGGCCACGGCCATAATACTTTTCAATCCCATTCCTTTCATGCATGCCCATTAAAGAGGCATTGGTATATCCAATATTAAAATCGGGCAATCCTGAGGACTTCTCCACCTGTTTACTTGATTCCGCTATCCGTGCCTGTTGGTAAAGGGCCTGGATTTGTGGATGATCGGCTATTTTTGACGTATCGGTTATCTCTGAAAGTCGGATAGGTTCAAATATTTCATCCGTTTCAACTTCGAAATCCTCTGAAACCTGCATCAGATTCTTTAGACTGTTATAGTCGTTTTTCATCAAGGTTTCATTTTGCTTATATAACAAGTTGATTTCCCCTTGTTTAGCCTGTGCAGTATTGATATCCACCTTTTTGGTGTCACCAGCATTATATCGCACTTCTGCAATCCGAATAAAATCCCTATAGATACTATCCAATGATTTAAGTTCCCTTTCATTGTTCTCTAGGTAAGCTATCTGCAAAAAGTAGGTACGGACCTGTTGTTTTAATTGGTTTATTCCTACAGATTTTTCTACCTGTTTGGCCTTCACCTGCTCGGTTATCAAAGCTTTCCTAGATTTAAAAAGTGTAGGGAAGGGGATGGTCTGGGAGATGGAAATGGCATCGTTCTGTTCAAAGCCATCGTTTTGGCCATATTGAAAATTCAGGTCTGTTTTAGGGAGTTCTCCACTTGTTCTGAGGAGGCTCTCTGCAGCTCGGATTTCAAGGTCGTTGGCCTTTAATCCTTTATTGTTGTCCACAGCAATTTGAATAGCCTGATCCATATTGACCTTTTGCTGGGCATTTGCAGTCGATAGACCTAAAAAGCCAAGGATAAATATGCTAATCGTCGTTTTCATATCCATAGGTTTTACCTTGATTTTAGAATTGAAAATAATATATAACAAAGGAAGGACAAAGAGTGTCAGGATCGTTGCAGTGACTAATCCACCGATAACCACCGTGGCGAGGGGTTTCTGAACTTCTGCACCGGCACTAGTACTTATGGCCATTGGCAAAAATCCCAAAGAGGCCACAGTAGCCGTCATCAATACAGGTCGTAACCTGATTTCAGTCCCTACCTTTACACGCTGTATGATATCGGTCATTCCTTCTTTTTCAAGCTGATTAAACTTTCCTATCAATACAATACCATTCAGTACGGCGACACCGAAAAGGGCAATAAAACCAACTCCAGCACTGATACTAAATGGCATATCCCGGATCAGCAGGGCAAACACCCCGCCGATGGCACTCATTGGAATGGCTGTAAATATCAATGTTGCCTGCTTGAAGGAATGGAACGTGAAATATAGTAACAGGAAGATCAGGAAAAGGGAAATAGGTACTGCAATCATCAGTCTGGAACTGGCCTGTTGAAGGTTTTCAAATTGGCCTCCATACGTAAAATAATAACCCGATGGCAGCTTGACCTGGGTACCTAACTTATCTTGTATTTCTTCGACGACAGATTGAACATCTCTTCCAGCAACGTTGAAACCTATAACAATCCTTCTTTTACCTTCTTCACGACTGATCTGAGCGGGTCCGACGGTAAAATCAATCTTAGCGACTTGAGAAAGTGGGATCTGTTGATGGTTTTGTGTTGGGATCAAGAGTTGGCTCACATCTTCTATATTGTTCCTATGTTCGTCATGCAGACGCACCACCAAGTCAAATCTCCGTTCATTTTCATATACCATTCCACTGCTTTTTCCTGCGAATGCGGTACTGACCACATCATTGACATCTTCAACGGCCAAACCATAATTGGCCATTCTCACCCGGTCGTATTGAATATTGATTTGAGGAAGTCCGGTCACTTGTTCCACCTGTGGTGCTGTTGTTCCGGGAACGGTTTGGATTATTGCATTTACCATGTTAGCATAGTTAAGCAAGGTATCTAGGTTCTCACCAAAGATTTTCACGGCTACATCCTGACGGATACCCGTCATCAATTCATTGAAGCGCATTTGGATAGGCTGGTTCTTTTCAAAGAAAACCCCTGGAATGACCTGTAGCTTTTCCATAATGGCATTGCCGAGTTCTTCGTAGGACCTGCCTGATTTCCATTCATTTTGTGGATTTAATATCACCATGATATCGGTAGCTTCTGGTGGCATAGGGTCAGTGGGCACTTCGGCAGCACCGGTCTTTCCCACCACCATTTTTACCTCTTCAAACTCCTTGATAATCCTAGATGCTTGCATGGAGGTTTCTATACTTTGACTCAATGAGGTGCCGGGAGGGAGGATACAGTGAAAGGCATAATCTCCTTCCTGGAGCTGTGGAATAAATTCTCCACCCATTCTGTTGAAAACAAAGATGGTAAACAGGAATATGGCGACCGCAATGGATACAATGATATATTTTACGCGTATCGCTTTATCCAATAAAGGCGCATATAGCTGATGTAATTTTTCAATGAATTTATCGCTGAAAGTCTTTTTGTCATGACCTTTCCTTGGAAGAAAAAGGGCACACATCATTGGGATATAGGTTAGGGAAAGGATTAAAGCACCGAATATGGCAAAACCAACCGTTTTCGCCATCGGTGAAAACATTTTCCCTTCTACGCCCACTAATGTTAAGATTGGAATATATACAATAAGGATAATGATTTCCCCAAAAGCGGCTTGGGTCCTGATCTTGGAGGCTGAATCGAAAACCTCCTGGTCCATTTCCTTTTGGCTAAGTCTGTGGGTGGATTTCCTTAATCCTAAATGGTGCAAAGTTGCCTCCACCACAATGACTGCCCCGTCTACGATAAGACCGAAGTCAATCGCCCCTAGACTCATTAAGTTTGCACTGACCCCAAACACGTTCATCATCCCCAAGGCGAATAACAAAGAGAGAGGAATGGCCGAGGCGACTATCAATCCCGCCCGGAGATTACCTAAAAAGAGGACCAAGACAAAAATAACAATCAAGGCACCTTCGATCAGATTTTGCTCTACGGTTCCAATGGCTCTGCCAATAAGGTCGGTACGATCTAAATATGGTTCTATTACTATATCCTCAGGTAATGAATTCTGGATGGTAGGTAACTTTTCCTTGATACGGTTGACGACGTCATTACTGTTCTCGCCTTTCAGCATCATCACCACACCGCCCACTGCATCAACCTCTCCATTGTAAGTCAATGCTCCGTAACGAACCGCTGATCCTAGTCTTACATCTGCTACATCCTTGATGAAGATAGGTACAATACCATCTGTTTTTACAGCGATATTACCGACATCTTCCAAAGAACTTACTAATCCAATTCCTCTGATAAAATAAGCGTTGGGTTTTTTGTCTATATATGCGCCACCCGTATTTTGGTTGTTTTTTTCAAGAGCATCGAAAATATCAGGGATGCTGACACCCATGGCGCGCAATTGATCGGGGTGAACGGCTACTTCATACTGTTTCAGTTGACCGCCAAAGCTGTTTACTTCGGCCACTCCAGGAGTACCATAAAGTTGACGGGCTACTATCCAATCCTGCATCTCCCGCAAATCCATGGAGCTGTATTTGCTTTCACTTCCTTTTTTCGGGTGAATAATGTACTGGTAGACTTCACCTAGTCCGGTGGAGACTGGGGCCATTTCCGGATTACCTATGTTTTTGGGTATGTCTTCGGTGGCTTCGATGAGCCTTTGATTAATCAGTTGCCGCGCGAAATAGATGTCTACATCCTCTTTAAAGACTACAGTAATGAGTAATGACAGAAAGGCCAAACCGAGAAATAGATCGGATTTCCTCAATATCTGGAATATTGGCAATGCTCTGCTCGATTGGGAAAGTAACAAGTCGTTCAACTTCCTGTCCTGCAAGTGTTGGCGTACTGGTGAATATCTGAACCTGATTGTTAGTGATGTCAGGAACGGCATCAATGGGTAATTTGGTAGCTGACCATACTCCCCAAACTATCAAGACCAAGGTCATTATACCAATAATGATCTTATTCTTGATACTAAATTTTATGATTTGATCTAGCACATGAATGGCTTTAAATTCAACATTTTACGTTTTTAGGATATAGGCATAACTTGCTCTATCCAATAGGTTTTCTTCCAGAATCAAAAATTCTGAAATAACATAAAGATTGAATATTAAACCTGAGGGGGTTGCCAAATGTTTTCCTGGTCATTGCTGACTAGTGGGTATTCTTTTTCTGTTAAATCTATGTTGGAATAGGATTCAATTGGTTTTTCAAGCTTTAACATATGAAAACTCGCAACCGTTAAGGAAATTCCGCAGCATGAACAGGTACAGAAAGGTGTACAGCTGTCTTTGGAGCAGTCATGTTGTTCCTGATGGGTTGATTTTTCAGTTGAGCTATGGAGATGGGCATGAGATTCCGTCATGCGATCACTGCATGGTATCAAGGTAAGGACCATGACATAAACCATTAATATGATAGAAGCGAATCTCATTACTGCAAATATATAGAATCTAATGATTGGGAAATTAGTGATAATCAATAAATAAGGCTTAATGTAACAAGAAAGTTGCGATTAATAAGTATCGAATCCCAAGCAATCTCGTTTTTTAATTAATCTACCGCCTTTTTTGGCTATCTATTAATAAATACATCACTATGGGAAATATTCCCCAAAAAATCTTAATTGGAACACATCATTTGGATCATATTGGGGGATCCGAAGCGTATACTTACGATCTGATCAAGGCCCTAAAAAATATGGAAGGTATAGAAGTGGAGTATTTCACTTTCGATAAAGGAGCGGTCTCTCAAAAAATTGAAGAGGAACTTCAGGTTTCCTTTATGTCCAAGAAAAAGTATGACTTGGTCATTGCTAACCATAATACCACCGTGAAAGAGCTTTATGGTCAAGCGCCCATTCTTCAAGTCTGCCATGGCATCATTCCTGATCTGGAACAGCCATCGCCATTGGCAGATTATCATGTAGGGATATCTGAGGAAGTTTCAGATCATTTAGTAGAATTAGGATATCCTAATTCCATCATTCTTAATGGCATCGATGTCAACAAGAAAAAGTCCATAGTGGCTCCCAATGATGAATTGGAAAGTGTTCTCTCTTTATGTCAAAGTGAGAAAGCTAATAAACTATTGCAAAAGGTTTGTGAGGATAAAGGTTTGGAATTCAAGTCTTTTAATAAACATGTTAACCCAACTCTCAATATAGAGAAACAGATCAATAAAGCGGACTTGGTTGTGGGGGTGGGAAGATCCATCTATGACGCCATGGCTTGTGGAAGGCCCTGTTTAATCTATGATAATCGGGGATATAATGGAAATAAGGCCGATGGATACCTTAGACCTAGAAATTTCTGGAAATATGTGAAGAATAATTGCTCCGGTCGCTATTTAAATAGAAAATATACGGAGAAGGACCTGATCCGGGAACTGGAGAAATATAATCCGCAGCATGGTCAAGAATTGCGAAACATTGCTGTTGAGAACCTTAATTCACAGAACATGGCTGTGGAGTTACTCAATATGCAGCAGAATTTTACTTGGAAAAATAAGTTCAAGAAATGGAAAAGGTTTTCAGACCATGCGAAATTAGTGAAGCATGCCCTGCTTTACAAGAGATTGTATAATGCAACTGGTATTGAGTATTTTAACAAGTCCTTGATGTAGCCTGTGAATTTTCAACCTTTATTTTTTCAATAAAATTATACCATAATAATCTGGATAATTCATAATTTACAGAGCCTAAATTAAATGAAATTATGCAGAAATTCGTCGATCGTTCAGAGCAAGCAGCAGATAAGATTTTTGATAGCCGGACCGTACAAAAAGATTACCACAGCATCATGGGAATAATAAAGCCCGGAATGTCGGTTTTGGATGTAGGCTGCGGTACAGGAGCGATTAGTAAGGGCATCGCAGAACTGGTAGGACCCACTGGAAAAGTGATCGGTATAGACAATACCCGTGATTTTATTGAATCTGGGAAGCGGAATTATGCAGAGCTGGACAACCTTAAATTAGTACATGCCGATATTTTTGATTATTCAAATACAGAAAAATTTGATTTGGTTGTTTCTGCCAGGACATTACAATGGTTATCCAAACCAAATGAAGCCATTAGACAAATGATAACATTCCTGAAACCTAATGGGATACTTTCTGTTTTGGACTATATCCATGAAGACATTGAGTGGAACCCTAAAATCCCGGAAAGCATGGCCAACTATTACAGTTCATGGTTGAAGTGGAGATCAGATAATGGAATGAATAACCGCATGGCGGAATGCTTGCCCATAATTTTCAATGAGAATGGATTAAGGAACATTGAAGTCCGGGAGTCCAATGAGACCTATCTGAAAGATCAAGATGATTTTGAAGATAAATTGGGGATCTGGATCAAAGTAGCCAGTTCAAAGCAGCTTGTTGAAGAACAGTATGTTACGGAAGAATTAAGACAGAAAGCAATTTTGGACTATCAAAATTGGATCAGCAGTGATGCCCAAGCGATGCAAATGATGCTGAAAGAGGTGCGAGGGCAAAAGATAGAGTAAGTCTATACATATATTTCAAGTCTAAAGGTTCCTTTAGACTTTTCAGTCTCAAAATTTATACAATTCCAATATCATTTTTTTTAGTAGATTTATTAGATAAATAACTTATTCAACGTGTTTTATTTATAAACCTAACCATACATAAGTATTTGTATTTTATTATAAAATATAAATACCGAGTTAAAAAAAGCTTAGTATCCATCAATCTTGAGTAAGATTGTGTATACATTCTATGCTAATTTTACGTATGGATACATAATCCTGCTTATGGGCTATGTATGAACGCAATAAACCTATAACTAAGCGTAATATAAATCTGCAATGAGAAGAAAAATATTGGTTTTTTCTGCTTTGGCTGTTCTGGTGTTGACCGTCGGTTTTTTTACTGTACATAACAGTGAAGAAGTGGATTTCAGCAAAGATGTTAAGCCCATCCTGAACAAGCATTGTATTTCATGCCATGGTGGGGTGAAAAAAAATGGCGACCTGAGTTTTCTTTTCGAAGAGGAAGCCTTTGCCAATGCGAAGTCAGGTGAGCCCGCAATCATCCGCGGTGATGCCGAGCACAGTAACATGATCAAACGCCTGACCGAAGAGGATCCTGAATTGCGCATGCCCTACAATGCCGCAAAATTGGATGACAGTGAAATCGATATCCTGCGTAAATGGATAGACCAAGGGGCTAAATGGGGCAAGCATTGGGCATATGAGCTGCCTGAAGAAGTGGAGGTTCCTAAATCCTTTTCATTCGCCTCCCTTTTTGGTTTCAAGCCAAAAGGGATTAACAATAACATAGACTATTTCATTAAAGATAAATTGGATGATCAGGGACTTTCTTCTTCGGAAGAAGCTGCCCGAGAAACTCTTTTGAGAAGGGTTTATCTGGACCTGGTCGGTGTTCCGCCAAGCCTTGAGGAGGTAGAAGCCTTTAAAAATGATAATCGCGACGACGCCTACGAAATAAGGGTGGATAGCTTGCTCAATTCGCAGCAGTATGGCGAGAAATGGGCCTCCTGGTGGCTCGATATGGCCAGATATGCTGATACCAAAGGCTATGAAAAGGATATGTCCAGGCAGATCTGGGAGTATAGGGACTGGGTGATCCGAGCCTTCAACAAGGACATGCCCTATGATCAGTTCAGTATAGAACAGCTTGCCGGAGACCTGTTGCCTGAACCTAGCAAGGACCAACTGATTGCTACGGCATTCCACAGGAATACCATGAATAATGATGAGGGTGGTACAGACAGTGAGGAGTTTAGGGTTGCTGCGGTCCTGGACCGTGTAAATACAACCTATCAGGTTTGGTTGAGTACGACCTTTGAATGTGTGCAATGCCATAGCCATACCTATGATCCCTTCAAATTTGAGGAATATTATAAATCCGTCGCCTTTTTTAACAATACGCGAGATGAAGATACCGAAGGGGATCATCCGAGACTGCGTTTTTATGGCGAACAGGAGCAACATAAAATTGATAGCATCAAGACTTGGTTGACCCAATATGGCAATGAGAAGCTGCTGCATTCGACGGACCTTTTCTTAAAAAGCCTTGAACCTAAGATACATGCTCATTATACAGATCAACTGAACAATGCCGCTCTATACGATACTAAATGGTTAGGGGTGCGTAGTGGTGGAAATGCCAGAATGAGGAACATCCAACTGGATGGAAAGAAGTTGATCTACCTGAACTATTGGACTGGAAATACAGGTGGAAGGCTGGAAATCCGTAAGGACAGTTTAGCTGGAGAATCCATCGCCAGTATTGAGCTTCCAAGTACACAGGGAAGACAGGTGATACAGGCTCCGATAGCCGCTACCCAAGGCCGACATGATCTTTACCTGGTATTTACCAATCCCAAATTAGGGAAGGATGAACCGGTGTGCATGGTGGAATGGTTGGCTTTTCGGGAGCCATTTCCTGACATGAAGGCGCCTGGTGCGGAGCATATTCAAAAAAGT
This sequence comes from Sphingobacterium sp. LZ7M1, assembly GCF_024296865.1. GTDB lineage: Bacteria > Bacteroidota > Bacteroidia > Sphingobacteriales > Sphingobacteriaceae > Sphingobacterium. The sequence goes on from NZ_CP101134.1 coordinate 1,721,588, forward strand.
ATATTGCAATTGGTCAATACTAATCCTTCCAGTGTTCCGATCATGATCGAGAACCCTGAGGACATGAAAAGGACCACCAAGATATTTGAACGTGGAAACCGTTTGGCGCCGGGGGATGTGGTGGAGCCCAAAGTACCGGAAGCATTGAACCCATTTCCGAAAGGAGCTCCCAACAACCGATTGGGCTTTGCACAGTGGTTGGTTGCCAAAGATAATCCGCTGACGGCAAGGACGCTGGTAAACCGGGTATGGGCGCAGCTGTTCGGTAGAGGGTTGGTAGAACCATTGGGGGATATGGGAACCCAGAGCAATCCACCGATCCATAGGGAATTGCTGGATTACCTTGCCTTGGATCTGATGCATGAAAAGGAATGGAGCATGAAGTCCTTGGTCAAGGATATCGTTCTTTCCTCAACCTATAGACAGTCATCCAGCCTGGATAGCAAGGATGCCAAAAAGGATCCGGAGAACTATTACTTGGCAAGAGGTCCACGTTTTAGACTTTCTGCAGAACAGATCCGTGACCAAGCGCTGACGGTAAGTGGGTTGCTGAGTGGCAAGATGTTTGGACCAAGCGTGATGCCGCATCAACCAGATGGAGTTTGGATGTCGGTGTACAGTGGCGAAGCCTGGAAGAAAAGTGAGGGTGAAGACCAATTCAGAAGAGGAATCTATACCTTCCTGAAACGGACCAGTCCTTATCCTTCCTTTATTTCCTTTGATGCATCGAGTAGGGAAGTCTGTCTCGTGGACAGAATCAGGACGAATACTCCGCTCCAAGCATTGACGACATTGAACGACCCGGTTTATATAGAGGCAGCGAAGAACCTCGCCGCAATTATGAAAAAAGAATCTAATGGAGACCTGAAATCAGGGATAGCGGCTGGATACCGGCATACGATGTTCAGGGATCTCTCCGCCGATAAATTGGCTGCACTAGAGAAACTCTATGCGCAAGCCTATGATAATTTTGAAAAGCGACCAGCTGAGGCGGAAAAGTTCATGGGCAAGGACCATGTTTCGCCTAACAGTAAAGAGCTGATCAGTGATGCTGCATATACCTTGGTAGCGAACGCTCTGTTGAACCTAGATGAATTTTTGACTAAATCTTAAGGACATGAAAGACTTTGATAAGCTAATGAAAGAGGCCTACCATAGGCAGTTGCAGGCAGAGACTAGGCGACATTTCCTTAAGAAATGTGTTGCTGGGATTGGAAGCATCGCCCTTGGGGGAATGATGGCAAGTTGTATGCGTTCTGGAAATTCTGCAAATGCTGAAGGCATTGACCTCAATTCCTTGAATCCTTTGCTGCCCCGGGCCCCTCACTTTGCCGGAAAGGCCAAGAACGTAATCTATCTTCATATGGCCGGAGCGCCGTCCCAATTGGAGCTTTTTGATTATAAACCTGCTTTGCAGAAACTTCATAACCAACCTTGCCCAGAATCTTTGTTAGCGGGTAAGACCTTCGCTTTTATCCGTGGTGTTCCCAAAATGTTGGGGCCGCAGGCAACTTTTAAGCAATATGGACAGAGCGGAGCTTGGGTTTCGGATCATCTCCCACACTTTAGCAGGGTGGTCGACGAGGTGAGTTTCCTGAAGGCTGTACATACCGACCAGTTTAATCACGGTCCGGCCCAATTGTTCATGCATACCGGAAGTGCCCGATTAGGACGTCCGAGCATCGGCTCTTGGGTAACCTATGGCCTGGGTTCGGAGAACAGCAATTTGCCGGGATTTGTAGTGCTGACTTCTGGGGGGAAGACTCCAGATGCGGGGAAAAGTGTTTGGGGCAGTGGCTTCCTGCCTTCAGTGTACCAAGGGGTGCAGTGTAGGTCTAAAGGTGACCCGGTGCTCTATATTGCCGATCCGGAAGGGATGGACCGCGACCTCAAGCGGAACGCCATAGATGCCATCAATCAGGTGAACAAGGAGGAGTACGAAACGTTCAAAGATCCTGAGACCCTGTCCAGGATAGCACAATATGAGATGGCCTATAAAATGCAGGTAGCAGTTCCTGAGGTGATGGACATCAACAATGAACCGGAATATATACACGAACTCTATGGCACTAAACCAGGGCAGGAGTCTTTTGCGAATAACTGTCTGCTGGCACGTAAGCTCGTGGAGAAGGGGGTTCGGTTCGTTCAGCTCTTCGATTGGGGCTGGGATAGCCATGGTACCAATCCTTCTGATTCCATTGACCTCGGCTTTCGCAACAAATGCCGCGAGATTGACCGCCCGATGACTGCACTCATCATGGACCTCAAGCAACGTGGTTTGCTGGAAGAGACCTTGGTAGTTTGGGGTGGCGAGTTCGGAAGGACCCCGATGCAGGAAAACCGTGACAACAACGATATGCCTTTCCTTGGACGTGACCACCATACCGATGCTTATACTATCTGGATGGCCGGTGGTGGTATCCGCAATGGGGTCAGCTATGGTGAAACGGATGAAATTGGGTTTACGGGAATTAGTGGAAGATCTTCAGTACATGATGTACATGCGACCATGCTGCATTTGCTAGGGTTTGACCATGAAAAGTTTACCTATGAATTCCAAGGACGGCCGTTTAGGCTGACCGATGTGGAAGGGACCGTAATCAAAGATATTATCTAAACAATATATGAAGAACCTTTTTAGGCTATTGATCATTCTGGTCTGTCAAATGAATTTTCTGTTTGCACAGACGGAAAAGGGACCGACCATCAAATATTATTGTACAAACTGGGGCATGACTGATAGCTGGGCCGACTTCTGTAAGAAAGTGAAGGCGGCTGGATATGATGGCGTGGAGACTTGGTTGCCAAGTGGGCAGGCTGAAAGGACTGCTATGCTAAAAGCGCTGAAGGAAAATGGACTTTCCTTGGGGCTGCTCGCTGGAGGGGGTGGAAGTGACTTTACAGCCTATATGGGCAGTTTTGAGAATAACCTCAAGGAAGCTATTAAACTAAAGCCGGATTATATCAATTGCCATACAGGAAAAGAGTATTACAGTTTTGAGGAAAACAAGAAGCTGATCTTGCTTGCCTATGGGATGAGCAAGCAATCAGGAATACCGATTTACCATGAGACGCATCGTGGACGGTTCAGTTTTGCAGCTAATATTACCAAAGAATATCTTGAAAAGATACCTGAATTGACCCTAGCCTTGGATATATCCCATTGGTGTGTCGTCCATGAATCCTTGCTTTCGGACCAAAAAGAGGCAGTGGAACTTGCCCTTTCGAGAACCGGACATATCCATACACGAGTTGGGCATCAGCAGGGCGCTCAGGTGAACGATCCGGCAGCCCCTGAATGGAAAGCTGCCCTGGACCAACACTTGGCATGGTGGGATGCCATCGTTGATCGGCATAAAAAGCAAGGTAAGTCTACGCTGACCATGTGCATGGAATTTGGTCCATCGGGTTATTTGCCCACCTTGCCTTATACCCAACAACCTGTTGCCGATCAATGGTCTGTAAATAAATTTATGTTGGATCTCCTGAAGAAAAGATATAGCTCCTTATGAAGTTTCTAGAAGAATTGGCCTCCTTTTTCGGTCGTTTCCACCCAATCCTAGTCCATCTGCCAATCGGAATGCTTGTGCTAGCCTTTGCAATGGCAGCTTTCGAAAAGGTCAAGAAAACTGTTGAGTATGGTTCAGCGATTAGGTTTTCGCTATTGTTGGGGGCTTTTGCTGCTGTATTGGCTGCGGTTACGGGGTTCTTGCTGTCCAAGGATGGAGGCTATGAGGATGATGTCCTAGATTTCCACCAATGGCTAGGGATCTCAGTTGCCCTATTGTCTTTGCTGAGCTATTGGCTCTACCGTGACGGAAATACAGCGCAGGGGATTCTGGGAAAGTTGAAGGCTCAACGTTTTGTGATCCTGTTGCTGATGGTCGTTCTATTGGGATTTACAGGTCATTTTGGTGGGACATTAACCCATGGTAAAGGTTATATCAAGGATGCAATTCCTTCGGATATAAAAGCCGCATTGGGCATCGAGGACAAGGAGGAAGAGATTATGGTACTGGAGAACGTTCAGGAAGCTGAAGTCTATGGACAGGTCATCCAACCTATACTAAAGGCTAGGTGCCAGAGTTGCCATGGTGAAAAGAAACAGGAAGGTGAATTCTCCTTACATAACAAGGAAAGCCTACTGAAAGGCGGTGAATCAGGATCTTTGTTGGAAGCAGGGAACAAGGATAAAAGTGAACTCTATAGGCGACTTATCTTACCAGAAGGCCATGAGGATAGGATGCCACCAAAAGGTAGGAAACCTATTACAAACGATCAGATCAAGCTAATTGCTTGGTGGATTGATAGCGGACTGGCTTTTGATAAAAAGGTAAAGCAAGTGGATCAAGGGCAGGAAATAGCAGCAATCCTTAAAAAGCTGGAAAGTCCGGCTGAACCCACTGAATCACCAATGTTGTATGCCAACCTACCAGAAGCTCCAGACCTTCCAGAAGAACGATTGGAGGCTTGGCAGGCTAAAGGGATAAAGGTCCTTCCGGTAGCTACGGAAAACAACTATGTGACAATCAATGCCATTAATTATCCAGAGCTCAACGATAAGGATATTGAAGATCTGATGCATATCAAAGAAAATATTGTACAGTTGAAACTTGGGCATACCAAAGTAACGGATCAAGGCATGAAACTTTTGACTTCATTGCCAAACCTGGTCCGTCTGCATTTGGAACATACCGGAGTTACCGACAAAGGAATGGAAATCTTGAAGTCTGCTCCACAGTTGGCCTATCTCAATATCGTAGGAACAAAGGTTACCGAAAAGGGAGTGCAACAGCTCAGCTCGATCAAGTCACTGAAGGACATCTATGCCTTCCAAAGTGGAGTTAAATTAAATGCAGATAACTTAAAGGGGAATGGGAATTCCAGGTTAGACACCGGTAACTATGAATTACCGTTTCTTGAGTCTGATACCATACAATATTAAACCCAAAAGAACGATAGGACATACCTGTTTTGGGTTTAATGGAAATTAATGACTAAGATTTACTAGGAAAGAAATAGGTGATCAAGATAATGCATTTCTCGTCATTTTCATTTTTTGTGGAACGAATCATATTTCCATCAAGAAATATGGAATCACCAGTTTCTAGTTCTATTACCTGATTTCTTAAATGTATCGCTGCTTTCCCATTGATAATATGCTTAAAAATGTAGGCATCCTGTTGCACTATGGATTCTTCTTTGTAAGGATCTAATTCTAACAAAACAACACTCATATTGCTTTCTCCTAGATCTTGATCGGTAATTCTTTTGTATAGAGAACCTGATCCTTTCTCCAATATTAACGAAGAATAGTTTTCTTTTTTGAGTAGAATGACTGGACCTGGTTCCTTGGGACCTGAGAAATCCTCAAAAAACTGGTTCATGTCAATTTCAAGAGAGCTGATGATATTGATTAATACCGGAAGTGAAGGTATAGTCCTATTGTTTTCAATCTGTGAAATTAGCCCTTTGCTCACTCCAGCCTTGTTCGCAAGCTCTTGGATCGTAATACCCTTGTTTTTTCTGATTTCCTTGATCTTACTACTTATTTTGAAAATAGTATTGCCTTGCATTGTTTGTTTTAATTAAAATGATTCAAGTAAAGTTAAACTTATTAAGTAAAATTGTTATTTTTTTATTTTATTTTCTTTGTTCGAAACAAAATGGTAGTAGAAAATTAACACTTTCCTTAAAAGTACTTTCGTCCTAATGCTGATTTTTCAGCACTTTAAAAATTGTCGGGTTATTTAGGATTGTAAGCTATCCAAAACTTGAAAAAGAGTTTGATGGGAAATGGGCTTAGTCAGGTACTCAATGTATTGATTACCGTTATTGCTTTTATATCGGTCTGATTTACAGATAGAAGAGCTAATAATAAAGATGCTTACCTCTTGATCTTCGAATAGGTTTTCTTCTTGTATGCTCGTCATCAATTCCCAGCCATTCATTAAGGGCATATTGATGTCTATAAACAAGACATGGGGATAACTTTCTTTGTTGGATTTGTTCTTTCTGAAAAACTCAGCTGCAGTATATCCATCAGGGAAGATGCTCAGTTCAATCTGTTTTTTGTCGTACTTTTCAAGGAATTTCTTGAATAGAAAACAGAAAATAGAATCATCATCCACAAGAGTTATCCTCAATGTTTCCTTCATGGTAAAACGTTAATTTGCTAAGGGTAAGTTTATGGTTACCTGATTTCCGAAGTCAACATTCCTAGAGATATTGATATTTCCGCCGAAATTTAAGATCTGTTGTTTAGCTAAATGCAGATCCAATAATGAGTTTTCATCAATATCCTCATCTGTTGATTCCAGATCTTTTTCAATCCCAAAACAACGTTGTGATTCACAGTCGTTTTCAATTTTTATCACAATAAAATCTTCCTTTCTTTCTGTCCAAATTTTTATCGTGACTTTCTTTCCGGAAGAATTCAGTTTCAGGCTTTCATTAATCAGATAATGCATGATATTGTAGATATAGATAGCGGGGGAAGGCAATTTCTATTATTTCAAAATGGCAATCCAACTGAAGTTCTTTACTGTCGATTTTGGACTGAAACTGATTGGTCAAATTTTGATATATTTCGTCCATATTTGAGGTCTTGAAAAGAGAGTCGTTAGAATTTTGTATTTCCACTGTTTCAATCAGTTTATCGAACAGTTTTAGGAATTTGAAATTGCTCTTTTTCAATAATTTGGTCAGGACTTGCTTCTCATGTTCATCAGTTTCAAGACTCAATTGCTCGATGATCATGTTGATATTACTGATCGGGGTCCTGAGGTTATGCGTTAGGATCTGATTGTAAGCTTCTAATTGATTTACTCGAACTTTCAGTTCGTAGTTCCTTTTTTCCAAGAGTTCGTTCTGTTGGTTAAGCTTAATCTCATTGTTCTTGAAAAGCGATAGATCTTGTATCTGACAAAGGAAATAGACTAATTTTCCAGTCATATCGCGAACAGATGAAATATTGATCAGGCAATAAAAAGATTTATCTTCTTTGGCAATACAACGGGCTTCTATAATGGCTTTTTCCATTTCACCAGACTTCACCTGTTTTGTGGCTGTTGTCACCAAATCGAGTGATTCTTCATGGATGAACTCTGATATGGGTTTTTCCAACATTTCCTCAGCAATGGTATAGCCCAATATGCTTTGCAGTTCTTGGTTGTATTCCATGACCTTCAGCGAACGGTTCAACAGCAGCATACCGATAGAAGAATTCTTGAAAGCACGATTGAATTTCTCCTCCTTGATCTGCATCTCGGCTTCCAGCCTTTGTTCTCTGGTAATATTGGTCACCACCACTGTCAACCGATCAGTTTTATTATTGATGATCTTGGTCTTCAACTTAAACCATTGGTCGGGATTTGAATCATAGGGCGATTTGTATTTCAACACGTAGCCAGTCCTTCTCTTGAAGGATTTGTTCAGGATATATGTGAGGGTTTCGGAAAATTCTTGTGGGAAAAGATCAGCAATGGATTTATTGACAATAAATTCCTTTTCATAGAAGAGCTGTTCCGGGGTAGATGTCCAACAGTTCAATATGACACCATCATCCCTGATTTCAAATATAATATCATCTATAGAGGATACTAAGGAGTCAAAATCTTCCAGTTTTTGTTTCAATTGCTTTAATTCATCAGACACTAAGGGAAGTTCCATATTGAAAATAATGGTCAGCTTGAAGGGCTGAAAATGATAAATAGATAGTGCTTTCTGTTAATACTTTACGGCCTGCAAGAATATTCATTCTTGAAATGATGTAAAGATAAAGAAATTTCTGTTCCTATTTTAATGAAAATTTCTTAAAATCGATACAGGATGGTTAAAAATTTATTAAATAAAATTAAAAAAAGTGCTAACTTGCTCCTGTTAACCTAAGTACTTATTTGTACTGTAACACTTACTATTAATAAATTCAATTAATAAATCTGAATAATGGTAATTCGTTCTTAATTAGAGGTTTTGTAAATATTTTTATTTAAAAATCTGTAATCGAAAGACCAGGAAGAGATTGAAATTAGTGCATGGCAAAATGGATTATTGTGCGAAAGTAGGATGCTAAAATATTTCTTGGATATAAGATATTAAAATAGGTTTAATATAATTAACTAATCAATTTAAAATATGTCTTTTTTCAATCCAATATCATGCTACCTTTGCGACGCAAAAATTCATTAATTCAGTTTGTTCAAGCATGGAAAAACCAAACCAAGTTTATCAGTGGGCAATCTTTTGTTCAATTGATATCTATAGAATTAAGGTAATTTTTCAATTAACAAAATTGGTTTTAATAAAGCCAATATTGTCCAGAAATTAACTATTATGCAGATTGGCATTTAGTCAACATTAGGTAATATTAGCTTTAAAATAAATTTTATTTTATTTATTAAATATAGCCGACAGAAAAGTGACATTAATTTTAAAAAATGGTAGACCTGTTGTCAGATTAAGGGCGTTTAGAGCGATAGATGACCCTGAAACATGTTTACGATTTATCAAAGGGCATGAACACGTGCTAACCTCTATAGGTGTTAAAAAAGTAACCTCATCCAAGGACGAATGGATGTTTAATCCCGCATCTTTTGTTTTAATTGTAGAATCTCTAGATGGTGCAAACGTTTATGGTGGGGCGCGTATACATGTTGCTGGTGGTACTCAACCTCTTCCAATCGAAGAAGCCACCGGAATGATGGATCCCAAAATATTTGACCTTGTCTGGTCATACGCTCAAGAGGGAACAGGGGAAGGCTGTGGACTATGGAACTCCCGTGAAATTGCTGGCTATGGAATCGGAAGTATTTTCCTTACCCGAGCGGCAATTGCCATCGCACCTCGGATCGGACTGAAAACCTTATTTGCACTTTGCGCACCCTATACCATCAATCTTACAAAAGCAGTAGGTTATCGACAAGAATTTGGAGTAGGAAATAACGGTACATTTTATTACCCGAAATTAGATCTCTTGGCCACAACGATGGTTTTGGATGATGTACTTAATGTTCCTACAGCCTCCGAAGAAGATCGTAATGCCATTCTTGCCCTGCGGGATATGGCTGTAGGTCCTCGGATAGAGGTCCTCCGATCCAAGGAGATTGAAATCCATTACGATCTAAGCCTTAATAACCTGCAAGGTTGGGACCTTCAAAAAATTATCAATATGGCAAATGGACCAAGGTCTATTGATGATGGTAAGAGTCCCGACGATATTGTAATTCTATAAAAACTATGCAAGACAATCACGCTACCAAAAACAACTATTTATACAAACCTATATTTTTTGACAAATCCAAACCTGCGGATGCAGTGGCCATCCAAGAATTGCTGGATAAACAGGAAATCGTATTTGTGCATGATCAATTCGAACGGCAGTTAAGGGATCTTTTTATTTGCCGAAATCCTACTTTTTCTACAAACGAAGAACAATTTCTGCAATTTGTTGGTTTAATCAGTAATCAACGACCTATGGAAGAGTTGGGTGCCTGGGTTTATTATCCGTGGAGAAAAACCTTAGTGCACGTTTTGGAACGTGAAGAATTTATCGAAGTAAGAACAAACCGCAATCAACTTAAAATATCAAAAGCAGAGCAGGAGCTTCTGTCGAATAAGACAATTGGTATTATCGGACTTTCAGTTGGTCAATCTGTGGCTATTACCATTGCTATGGAAAGAGGTTGTGGCAAGTTAAAGCTTGCCGATTTTGACGATCTGGATCTTAGCAATTTGAATAGGTTAAGAGCACCAGTGTTCAGCTTGGGGATTCCCAAGGTTGTCCTGGCAGCAAGGGAAATTGCAGAAATCGATCCCTATCTGGAAGTGGAGATATATCCCGAAGGGATCCATGAGGAGAATTATCAAGAATTTCTTCTGGGGAGTCAAAAACTGGACTTGCTGATCGAGGTCTGTGATAATTTTGAGGTGAAGGTCGAAAGCAGGATCCGCGCTAAAGAGCTAGGAATTCCGGTAATTATGGAAACCAATGACCGAGCAATGCTGGACATAGAAAGGTTTGATGTATTTCCTGAACTGAAAATATTCCATGGACTTGTTGGTGATATAACGGTTGATGAAATCCAAGCTTTGGACAAGAATGAGCGGATGGGGCTGTTGATGAAGATTGTCAATGCCAAAGAGCTATCTGAAAGGATGAAACAATCGCTTCCTGAACTGGGTAAATCCCTGAAATCTTGGCCACAATTGGCTTCCGAAGTCGTGTTGGGCGGTGGTATTTCTGCTTGGGCTTCGCGAAAACTTCTGCTCGGTCAAGATCTGAAATCTGGAAGGTATTACGTGGATTTGGAGAAAATATTAAGTGCAAACCCTGTTAATTAACACATCAGCGATGTTAAGGTATTTGTTATTTCTAACTATGATTTTATGCTGTCTTTTTAGCCCTAAAGCTAAGGCATCGACAGATAGTGTCATTTACTTTAATGGGAAGGATGTCAAAAATATTGGAAAGTATTTATCTCTCTATGAAGAAAATGGGGAGTCAGTTTCTTTTAATGATGTCTTAGCACATCCAAACCTTTTTTCTAAATGTGAAACTGAGGTCCCTAACCTCGGGATCGTCAAGAAACCCCATTGGATCAAATTTGAAATCGTCAATAATTCTGATGAGGATCGCTTGATCGTAGACCTATCCCAACCTAATATTGCGGAAGTGAAATTTTACAGCATTATCAATTCCCAAATAGACAGTGTTGGATATAACTTAAAACAAGGTTATAGCGATCGAAAATATTCCCATCAATTCTATCTGTTTGATCTCCATCTCAAAAAAGGAGAGAAAGCAGTCTGCTATATGAAGTTGCAGAGCGAAACCCAAGTCATTGTTCCGCTGTCCATCCATACGCCAACAGGACTTTTTAATTTCCTGCAGAAAGAAGATATCCTTTCAGCCATCTACATAGGACTGATGTTGTCCTTAGTGCTCTATAATGCGTTTCTATATGTTGCAACTGGGGAAAAGCATTATTTAAGCTATGTGAACTATATTTTTTGGGTCTTTGTGGCCCAAATGGCGGTATTGGGGCTATTTGAAAGAGTTTTCCCCATTCGCAGTGAATGGCTGTCATCAAGATTGTTAACGTTTTCAGGCGCCATGTCAGGTATCGGTGCCATTCTTTTTGTCAAGTCTTTCCTGCACACTTCCGTAGAAGCAAGGGGCTTCAATAAATTACTGAACGTTTTTTTATTTGGTTATTTCTTTGCCATCCTATTGTTGTTGATAGGCTATATTATCCCTGCATATAGAATCGTAAACCTGGTTGCGGGTGGTGGAGCTGCCATCGTCCTCATATTTGCCTTTGAGTTATCGCGAAGAAAATATAGCCAGACCAAGTTTTTCCTCTTTGCATGGTGTATCTTTCTGATCAGTGTATTGGTCTTTGTTCTTAAGGATTATGGCGTGCTGCCAACCAACGTTTTCACGGCTCGGTCCGTACAGATAGGTTCTGTTATCGAAGCGCTCTTGCTATCTTTTGCATTGGCCGATAAGATCAATACTTACCGCAAGGAGATGTTGGAATTACAGGTCCGTGAATTGGCTATTTCCCAAGAAAATGAAAAGCTAATCCGTGAACAGAATGTGATTTTGGAACAGAAGGTCCGTGAAAGAACGGAAGAACTCCAAGAGTCCAATAAATCGCTGAGCTTAACCTTGTCAAACCTGAAAGATGCCCAAGCCCAGCTGGTGGAATCTGAGAAAATGGCCTCTCTAGGTCAGTTAACGGCCGGTGTAGCCCATGAGATCAATAATCCGATCAATTTTGTGACCTCCAATGTATCTCCACTTCGCCGCGATGTTGGAATCCTCTGGGATATTATCGATCAAATTGAAATGATAGCATTGGATAACGACCTGCAACTGGAAGAGAAACAGGAGAAAATCCAAAATATCAAGAATATCAACGATGTTGACTATCTGAAATCGGAAATCAATTTCTTGTTGAAGGGTATCCAAGAAGGAGCAGAACGGACAGCTGAAATAGTCCGGAGCTTACGGATTTTTTCCAGGATTGATGAAGATACGCTGAAGCGTGCCGATCTGAATGAATGCCTGGATTCCACTTTGGTCATCTTGAATCCAATGACCAAAGAACGGATTAGGGTCATCAAAAATTACCATAGCATTCCCATGGTGGAATGTTATGCGGGTAAACTGAACCAGGTTTTCATGAATATACTTTCCAATGCCATCTACGCCGTTGAAAAGAAATTCAATGGAAATGCGGGTGGAGAAATCAAGATCGAAACAAAACTTGACGAGGATTTGTCAAAAGTAATAATCAGTATTATGGACAACGGTACGGGGATCCCTCCAGAGGTCATCGGACGTATCTTTGAACCATTTTTTACAACAAAGGATGTTGGTGAAGGCACAGGTCTAGGGATGTCAATTGCTTATAAAACAATTGAAAGACATAATGGAAGAATTGGTTTGCAATCCACGGTCGGAGAGGGAACCACTTTTGATATCCATTTGCCAATCAAACAATAAGGTAAAGATTAAAATAAAGGTTTTTTAGGTCACACTAAAAGGTAATAGTATGGATAAGAATTTTGAGGTGTTGTACATTGATGATGAGTACAATAATTTGGTAGGATTTAAAGCGGCATTGAGGTTTCACTACGATATTCATATTGCGAGCAATACTACGGATGCAGAAAATATTTTAATGACCAATCCCAATATCAGGGTAATCTTTTGTGACCAAAAGATGCCCGGAGAGAATGGAATTGATTTCTTCAGCAGGATCAAAAAGGAATTTCCGAAGCCTATGCGGGTCTTGATCACCGCTTTTGCAGACATGGATACGGTAATTGACTCCATTAACCGCGGTCATATCTTCAGGTTTATCAAAAAACCTTGGGAAGAAGCTGAGATTATTTCCTGTATCGAAGAGGCCAATAAGTTTTATGTAACAAATTCTTTGTTGGATTTGCGCAATATGGAGCTTCAGAAAGCTTATGAGGAGCTTGATAAATTTGCCTATAGCGTTAGCCATGATTTACGCGATCCACTTGCAGGGGTGCTTGGTGCTATTCGGATTGCTTTGGATTTCAAGAGTGTCGAGCAGGTTCATGAAATCCTGAACCTCATGAAAACTTCCATTGTTAAACTAGAGGACTATATCAACAGCCTTCGAGATTATTATCTGTTGAGAAGGGGAGAGCTCAACCTTTCCAAAATTGATTTCAATTCCATCTTCGAAGATATTCTTGACTTTTATAAAATGTACAGCCAAAACTCGGGCGTAGAGATCAGCTTTGAAGTCGACCAAGAAAACACGTTCATCAATGATAAATCCATCTTGGAATTGATCATACACAATTTGGTTTCCAATGCGATAAAGTACCAAAAATTAGACTCTCTGGATAAATGGGTGAAATTGAAGGCAGAAACTGAAAATGGTCATGCAAAAATAACCGTAACGGATAATGGAATTGGAATCTCAGAGTCTTCGATCAACGATATCTTTAGGTTGTTTTTCCGCGCTAGCGATCAGGCTGAAGGGATGGGCTTTGGATTATATAATGTGAAGACTGCTGTGCAGAAACTTAAAGGCGGGATTTCCGTAGATTCAGAACCAGAGAACGGATCTAAATTTGTAGTGACTATTCCTTCTAAGGAATAGTCATTGGAATTTTAGGACAATAGTTTTTGACGAAGTAAAAACTCCAATTGTTCGTTTGAGATCTCCAGTTTAGACTTTTGATCGATAATATTTTTCTTGTTCTGATAGATTTCAAAAGCTCTTGAGATGGTTTCGGTCAATTCCTCTTCGCGCCAAGGCTTGTTCAGGTAGTGGAAGATTTTGCCTTTGTTAATGGCATCGACCACTGCACCCATATCCGTATAACCGGTCAACAGGATTCGCATAGGGTCAGGTTTGATTTCAATAACCTTTTCCAAGAATTCCACCCCGGTCATTTCAGGCATTCGCTGGTCAGTAATAATGATCTGGATATCATTTTTACGAATAATATCCAATGCTTCAGCTCCCGTTAAGGCAGTAAATACATTGTATTTAAACCTGAACGTGGCTTTAAAAGAAAATAAATTGTTCTCTTCATCATCCAAATACAGCACATTAATCTTATTTTCTATGTTCATTACTTTCTTACTTGAAAAACTGTTTCAAAATTAGTAATTATTTGTGGTCCATAATAATTGATTTGAATATAATGAGAAAATTGCATTTATTTTCAGATTTAAATTAATATTTTACTTGATAGTCTTTTGGAAACTTTTTTCCGGAAAAAGCTCGCTGTGAGGTCAACTCTTCACTTTTAGAAGTCCAGAATTCATCATCTGCTGGTAAGCCCAATGGTAAGAAGGAAAGGGATGCTTCATATAATGATCCGGCATTGGTATATGTGTCAGCCATATTCCCCTGATCTGTGGAAGTAAATCCCAAAATCAACCAACCATATTGATCATAAAGATCATGCTTGTAAATGTTTTTCAGGATGGCTGTCAATCCATTTCGGATTTGGCCATACGATAGGTGTTCTGGAAGTTTCTTGTCCAATGCTACTTGTGCCAAAGGTTGGAAAGCTCCATTCCTATAGGTTGAACTTCGTCCGATAATTGGAAAATAACCTTCCGGAGAAATCATTCTTTCCAGGTGCTGGGCATATCGTTGCATTCTCTTATATGCACGTTCATACTTCTCTTGGTAGTTCCCAGCCTTCAGGTTATGTTTTAAGGTTTCAACCAGCATGCAATGGATGATGTAGCCATTGTAATGGTCAAATGCAAAGTGGTTTCCATCTGAGTACCAACCATCGCCAACATACCAATCATGGTCAAATTTATTGATGGCTAAATCTATGCTTTCCCGATTGGGTTCCACACCAATGCTGTACAGAAAGGTTTCCGTAATCGATGAAAACAACAGCCAATTGTTTTGCCCCGGCTTTATCCAGCGTATGTATTTCAGCTCCTCAATGACCTGTTGTTTGGTCTTGTCAGGAAGGGGTTCCCATAAGGCTTGTGGAGCCCTTAAAAACCCTAATGCTAAATGGGCAGCATCTACCAAGGTCTGACCTTCTTTTCCACGCCAAGAAAAATAATCGGGCGAACTGGGATCAAACCCATGTTGTATACCGAGTAGGGCTTGTTCCCTATATTTTTTTCGAAGTTGACCTTCTTCAGAAGCATCGTCTTTCAATCCCAACCAAGGAGCCATGCCGGCCATCAATCGGCCAAAGGCCTCCAAATACCCAACCTTTGGATTTCGCCCATCAAAAGATTCAGATACGACCATGGGCATGTTTTTCTGGAAAGTGCCTTTACTGATGTTCTCCAAAATAGGACTTGCCATTTTGCTCAAAATGGAAACCCAATAGGCTCGGTCATCTGTAGCTAGATATTTTGATGCTAATCCATCTGTGTTGGTCTCATTTAGGACGGCATATGCCCTGTTTTCCTGCATGGTTAAACCAGCAATCATTAATCCTGCAGACTGTATCCAGGTTCTTCTTTTCATAGGGTAGGTATTTATGGGTTTAGGTCAGTTATTTGCCTTTTCTCTAATTTAACATATTCTGGGCAAAATGTAGCATATATTGAAAATCGGCATCCTCAATCAATTTTATTAAGTTTGTAATATCGAGATGCAATAAGGTATGGAAAAGAATAAAATCAGCGCTGATGAGTTCGTCGAGAAGTTTATGGGAGGGAGCCTTAAACACCTGACCTATATACAAACGCCTATCAAGATCTTTCCATTACGTGATATAGCACCTTATCTGAAAACCCCGATTCCACCTATTTTCTTCGGCTATAATCTCCTTATTTATATTAATCAAGGTTATTTCAAACATCAGATTGAATCTACTTCATTTATGGTACAGGCACCTTCTGTGCTAATTTCCAATTATGGTAATATTTCTGCTATTGATTCGGTAGATAAATCCGCTCAGGGATATTGTGTATTGATCAAGGAGCAGGCTATGACATCCTTGTTCAGGGAACAAGAAATCCTCAATATTTTCACCATCTCACCTTTATTGAATCTCAGTAAGATAGATAATGAAGAATTGAACGGACTTCTGGATTTGCTATATGAGGAAATCTATACGGAAAAACCCTATAAGGAATACTATGAAAGTATTTTTAAGACCGTAATGTTAAAGATTATCAAGATTTCTGCCTCCAATAAATCCTTGGGAAGGCGACAGGAAATTGCTATATCATTTAAACAACTGGTTCATTTACATTATAATAAGGAAAAGTCCGTTAATTTTTATGCAGATAAGTTAGCTGTCTCCGTAAACTATTTGAATAGATGTGTTTCTTCGGTGTTCAAGAAATCCTCAAAACAGCTCATTCTTGAAGTTGCCATAATCCATAGCCAGTTAATGCTGTTGGAAACCAATAAAAGTGTGGCCAGTATCGCCTATGAATTGGAGTTTGAAGATCCATCTTATTTTACCCGTCTGTTTAAAAAGATCGTAGGAATTTCTCCAACTGAATATCGCAAAACGATAAATTAGCGCAGAATGGTTTTTATGCACGATTTGTCCTAAATATAAACGAAATCCTCATAGATATTTTCTTGATTTCCCTCTAATTTTACAATTGAGTTTTATAATAGCCAATTTGTTCAACTCAAAAAGGCGGACCTATGAATTGCTCACTATACATTGTAAATAAAAAAATAGCATGAACGGAGTTATAGAAAATATAGATTTTGAAAACTATATTTCATCATTCAGAAAACACTTATACCACCTATTCAGAGAAGAATTTGATTATTCATCCATTAGTTTGAAACGTGATTTTCCTGCAGAGTTTCTAGCAGAGATCATGAAGAAAAAACCTCTGGCGGTGGCTATTCCTAAATTGCACGGAGGAAGAGGCGTATCGGTAAAAGAATGTTTAGGAGTTCTGTCTGCCGCTTCGTATGAATCTCTGGCACTTTCCTTAATGTTCGGTATCAATATCGCTTTGTTCCTGGAGCCTGTTGCCAAGTACGGAAATTATGCTGTGCAAGAACGCGTATTTAAGGAATTCATAGAGAACAATGCCATGGGAGGTTTAATGATAACCGAGAAAGCCTACGGTAGCGATGCATTAAATATGAAAACGGCTTACGATCAAATCGGCAACTCCTATAAGATCAAAGGTGAAAAACATTGGCAAGGACTTAGCGGTGCTGCTGATTTCTGGTTAGTTACTGCCCGCAAACTCACCCCAACCGGTGAGTTGACCCGCGACATTGATTTTTTCGTGACGGATAACAGCAATCCTGAACAACATATCCCTATGCTGGAGCGCTATAACAACCTTGGTTTGTATGCAATTCCTTATGGCGTCAATCAAATTGATGTAGTTTTACCGGAAGATCAAAAATTAACACCAGAAAGTACAGGAATTAAATTGATGCTGGACATGCTTCACAGAAGTAGATTGCAATTCCCAGGTATGGGCTTAGGTTTTATCAAGCGTCTACTTGATGAATCTCTGCAACATTGCCAAAACAGGATTGTCAGTGGAAGCCCATTGATCAACATTGATTCTGTAAAATATCAAATTTCAAGAATCCAGGCAGCCTTTGCCATCTGCTCAGGTATGTGTGCTTATTCAGTAGCAACCAGTGGTATTGAAAATGACCTTTCAGGATTAAGTATTGAAGCCAATACCTTGAAAGCCTTGATTACCGACTTGATGCAAGAGTCTGCACAGATCAGCCTTCAATTAGCAGGTGCAAATGGATATAGATTGGATCATATCGCTGGACGATCAGTGGTGGATAGCCGCCCATTCCAGATATTCGAAGGATCTAATGAAATGCTATATGGACAGATTGCTGAAGGTATCAGCAAGATGATGCGTAGAGCAAAAGAATCAAATCTATATGAATTCTTAAAAACCTATCCTAATGCTAATCTGAGTGCTCCATATTTCAAGGAACAATTGAACTTCAGCCTAGAAGCCGGTATCAACCAACGCGACATGGTTACCATTGGTCGAATGATCGCTAGGGTAATCAGTTTCCAATTTGTTCTTCAAATGGAAGGCTTCAATGCTGAATTAGTAGAAATCACCCGTCAGCATATCTTGATGGATCTGACGATGTTCCATGGCCAGTACATTAGCAAAAACAGCGCTAATCCTTTGGTTGAATATGGTATGGATTCCGATTGGATGAACTTTGTCTCTTAATAACAATTTCAAATACAACAAGGAGAGCTGGGTTTTATTACCCAGCTTTTTTTATGGCCAAAATTTTTAATCTCAAAGTATTCTTGATTTTCCTATTGGTCTTATTCGAGACATATTCCGAATTTTGGCAATATGAATAAGGTAGAGTTAATATTCTATCCGAAGCATTCTCGAATATGCCTCGAATGAGTCTCGACTAAGGTCTATTTTATTAGCCATAATTATGTCAGGAAAAACCCTGAAAAACACCATTCTTCTGAATCTTTGATAATTTTATTTCATCATATAAAAAAACTAGCTATAGGTTAAACAATCTATTGTCTTTTACTATTGTAAATACTGTATGGAGAAACAGAATAAGGCTGATAATGCTATGGCGCCAATTCCGGATGGAAGGAAACTAGATGTTTTCTATAAAGTGGACATTGTAGTCATCGGTGCTGGGCAGGCAGGTCTGTCGGCGGCCTATCACCTCAAAAGGGAAGGGTTAGAGCCAGGGAAAGGATTTGTAGTATTGGATGATGAATTTGGTTCCGGTGGAGCATGGCAACATCGCTGGGATTCCTTGACCTTGAGCAATGTGAATGGAATCAATGATCTGCCGGGGATGACCTTTTCGGAAGCGGTCAATCGCGATGATAAACAATTGCGGGCCAATGTTGCATTGCCCCAATATTATGAGAAGTACGAAAAGGCCTTTGATCTCCCTGTAATCAGACCAGTAAATGTATTGAAGGTAACGGAGCGAAATGGAAGGTTTCTGATCCATACCAATGGACTGCAGTTTTCAGCAAAAGGCATTATCAATGCGACCGGTACCTGGAAGACTCCACATTGCCCGAAGTATCCCGGTTGGGATAAGTTTAAAGGAAGGCAATTACATACCGGTGAATATAAAAATGCTGCTGAATTTATAGGGAAGCACGTCATAGTCGTTGGTGGTGGGATTTCTGCTGTACAATTATTGGGTGAGCTCTCCAAAGTGACTCAGACTACATGGGTAACACGGAGGCCTCCTGATTTTCGGCCTTATGAATTTAACCCAGAATTAGGTCGAGAGGCGGTGGCCATGGTCGATGAACGGGTACGGAAAGGATTGCCTCCAAAATCGGTTGTTTCTGTCACGGGCTTACCGATCACTCCGGCTATTGCGGATATGTTGAAGTCTGGTGTATTGGATAGGAAGCCCATGTTTCAAGAGATAACAGAAAATGGCGTGAAGTGGGAAGATGGTAGCGAAATGGATGCTGATGTTATCTTTTGGAATACCGGTTTTAGGCATTCCTTGGACCATTTGGATCCTCTGGGGTTAAAAAATGAGCAAGGTGGAATTGAAATGGGCGGTCAATTAGCGACCCAAGTGGTAAAAGACCCTAGAATTCATCTGACTGGTTATGGGCCTTCCTCTTCAACCATTGGAGCAAATAGGGCGGGGCGTGCGGCTGCAAAGGAATTAATTGCCTATTTAAAATTGAAATAAGTGCCGAGCAGATATATTTTGAGAACTTAATTTACAATATGACTTTTTCCCGATACGAATCATTATTGGTTGCGATGTTGACCATTGTCCAGTTTACGGTAGTTTTAGATTTTGCAGTTATGGCACCTTTAGGTGCAGAGTTGATCGACTCCTTGGATATTTCCACCAAGCAATTTGGAATCTTAGTGTCTGCCTATGCATTGAGTGCAGGTGCTTCGGGCTTTCTTTTGGCCGGTTTTATCGATCGTTTTGACCGTAAAAATATCCTCTTGATCATGTACGTAGGTTTTATTATCGGAACAGTCTGTTGCGCAATAGCACCTTCGTACTATTTTTTGTTGGTATCTAGGATTGTCGCCGGTGTTTTTGGTGGAGTAATGTCGGGAATTACCTTTGCGACCGTTACAGATTTTTTCAGGTATGAGATCCGAGGTAGGGTGATGGGGTTTATACAGATGGCATTTTCTGCAAGTCAGATTTTGGGGATTCCATTAGGGCTCTATTTAGCGCATATTTGGTCCTGGCATGTTCCATTTTATTTTATCGTAGGTATTGGCCTTATCAATATCGCCATGTTGGTGAAATTTATGAAACCTATTCCTTCCAAAACCATTCCTGGAGAGAAAAGCAGTTATTTCCAAGTGATAAAAAGGGTTTTTACCAATAAAAAATATTTGATTGCATTTTCGACAACCTTTTTCCTAGCAACAGGAGGTTTTATCTTACAGCCCTATGTTACCCCGCATTTGGTATTCGATCTTAATTATGCAGAAGACCAATTACCCTATGTTTTTTTCTCGGCGGGGATAGCCACATTGATTGGTTCACCAATTTTTGGAAAATTAAGTGATTCTTGGGGAAAGTATAAGTTGTTTGTTACGGGTAGTTTATTGGCCGGAATCTGTATCATTTGGTTTGTTAATGTTCCAGCGGGCAATTTATTTATGGTTGCCGTGGCATTCAGCTGTATGATGCTGTTTGTATCTTCTAGGATTATCAGTGCAACCGCCATGATTACAGCCATTCCAGATGCTAGTGAACGTGGAGCCTTTATGAATATCAATTCAGCCATACAACAGTCCAGTGGGGGAATTGCCTCCATCTTAGGTGGAATTGTTTTGATTGAAAAGGAAGGTAATCAGGGCTTTGAGAATTTTCAGTTATTGGGACTGATTACGTTTGTGAGTATTTTAATCTGTATCTTGTTGATGTATAGGGTGAATAAAATCGTGGAAGGGAAATATTTGAAGTAAATGTAATGATTGTGGTAGGGGAAATGCTAAGCCGGTTGGTATTTGAACCAGGATGCCAGGGATAGGAGGATGGACCAAGATATGGGGGCTTATTTTAGCATATAATTAGTGCTAAAAGGTCTGTTTTTTTTGGGGTCATCCTGACGCATGAAGGATCTCGGAACAATGCATATATTTTCAATAGTGTATTGGTGTACTTTCCTGTACGTTCGGTTTCCCCCTTCCTGTCGTCCTGACGAAGGAAGGATCTCGGAATTTTACAGACATAATCAAATTACGGATAGCATTGGCGTACAGGTCCTTAACCTTCGGTTAAGGATGACAATCGGTTTGTGTGGAGAACCGTACAGATTCCTCACTGATCGTTCAGAATCAAAATGCGCCTAGGAGGGATTCAGAGTGAAACGAAGAATCTATTTATTACTTTTTTTAAGGATCGTTGTCATCCCGAAATTGTAAGATGAGGGAACTATTTTTTTTCTTTTTAGACGCTTAAAAGGGAGATATAAAAAATATTTCACCCACGCTGTGGGTTTTCTACATTCCAATTCACCTTTCTACAAATATTTCACTCCTGTTGTCGATTCCCAAAACTTGATCTTTTACTAACCTTTCAGTTGTAATTTTTTCAATGCAGTTCTTTGGACTGAAATAATTAATTGCATATTTGTTTTTTGACTGACATTTGCTAATTTGGTAAAACGGATTAGCGAAACCTAAACACAAAAAATATTAATAAACTCAAATATGATTAAACATTGTTTATCCAAGATTTCTCTCCTGCTAATATTAGTGGCGGTACTGAGTTCTTGTCAACAAAAGCGATCTGGAAAGCCTAGGGTATTGGTTTTCAGTAAAACTGCAGGTTTTCATCACAATTCAATTGAAAAGGGCAATGCAGCCATTCAAAAATTAGGTCTAGAGAACGATTTTGTTGTGGATACCACTTCGAATGCGGATCGATTTGTTGAAGATTCTTTGAAGAATTACTCAGCAGTTGTGTTTTTAAATACATCTGGGGATGTCTTAAACAATTATCAAGAAGCTGATTTCGAGCGTTACATTCAAGCTGGTGGTGGTTTTGTTGGAATCCATTCAGCTGCTGACTCGGAGACGGATTGGGGTTGGTACGGACGTTTACTTGGTGGATATTTTGGTTCAGAGCCTGAATTGAAACAAGGTAAATTAACCATTGTAGACAAAAATCATCCTTCTACAAAAGGTCTTCCTGATCCTTGGGAGATTACCGATGAATGGTACACCTTCAAGAAACAACCTGAAAACTTAAAAATCCTGATGACGGTTGATAAATCTGTTTTCCCGAATAAGGATGAGGTTGAGCAGGCTCCTGTTGCTTGGTTCCATGAATATGATGGCGGAAGGTCTTTCTACACCGGTTTGGGACATGAGGATGCAGAATATGCAGACGCGAATTTCTTGAAACATATCTTAGGGGGTATTCAATATGCAATCGGTAAAAACCTTGAATTAGACTATAAAAAAGCTAAGACTGTTCAGGTTCCAGCTGCAGACCAGTTCAAGAAGGTAACTATGGCCGAAGGAGAGTTCTTTGAACCGACGGAAATGGCTATCCTTCCAAACCTTGATATCTTGATTGCCCAACGTCGCGGCGAATTGTTGCTTTATAGCAAAGAAACCAATAAAGTAAGCCAAGTTGGACTTTTGGATGTCTATCATAAAACAGAAGTTCCAAACGTGAATGCGGAAGAAGGATTTATGGGTCTAACAGCCGATCCAGACTTTGCAAAGAACAATTTTATCTATGCTTATTACAGTCCTAAAGATACTTCGGTAAATAGACTTTCGAGATTTGTCTTCAAGGACAATAAATTGGATATGGCTTCTGAAAAAGTGATTTTAGAGCTTTATTCTCAACGTGATATCTGTTGTCATACAGGTGGTTCATTGGCATTTGGTAAGGATAGAAATCTGTTCATTTCTACAGGTGACAACTCTACTCCATTTGATGAGCCAAACCAAAAATATGTGAGCAATGGATTTTCTCCTAAGGATGCTAGGGAAGGGCATGAGCAATATGACGCTCAACGTTCTTCTGGAAATACCAATGATCTGCGCGGTAAGGTATTACGTATCACCGTTAAAGAAGATGGTACCTATGCTATTCCTGAAGGCAACCTGTTTGCGAAAGGAACAGAGAAAACAAGACCTGAGATCTACGTAATGGGTAACAGAAACCCTTATAGAATCTCCATTGATAAGAAAAATGGATTCTTGTATTGGGGGGAAGTTGGTCCGGATGCCAATAAGGATTCGTTGAACAGAGGTCCGCGTGGTTACGATGAAGTTAACCAGGCACGTAAAGCAGGTTTCTTTGGTTGGCCATATTTCGTAGGAAACAACTATGCTTACCATGCTTATAATTATGAAACTGGTGAAATGGGTCCTGCGTATGATGCGAAAAAACCAATCAATGATTCAAGGAATAACACAGGTTTACGAGAGTTGCCAGAGGCAATGCCTGCCTTTATTTGGTATCCATATGCGGAATCACCAGATTTCCCTCAAGTAGGTTCAGGTGGCCGTAATGCGATGGCCGGTCCAATTTATTATACCGATATGTTCCCTCAGGAAACTCGGTATCCAGACTATTACAATGGTAAATTGTTTGTTTATGACTGGATCCGCGGTTGGTTTAAAGCTGTTACGATGTTGCCTAACGGTGATTTCGATAAGATGGAGCCATTCATGGGCGGTGTTAAATTCAACAGTCCAATCGATATGGAAGTAGGTCCTGATGGTAAGTTCTATGTATTGGAGTATGGCAGTGGATGGTTTAGCAAGAACCCGGATGCTGGGATTTCAAGAATTGATTTCGTGCCAGCTTCGGCAGATCAGGCTGCTCATAAAGGAACTGAAGGGGATGCAAGTGTTGCTGGACCAATGGGCCACCAGCAAGGCAGCAAGCCTAAAGGTGAGGCCTTGATCGAGGCATCAGACTGTAAGGCTTGTCACGCTATCGATAAGAAGTCTGTAGGACCTTCATATGTAGAGATTGCAAAACACTATAAAGACAATAAAGATGCACACAGTATCCTAGTGAAGAAAATCAAGAATGGCGGAAGTGGCGTCTGGGGAGAAGTAGCGATGGCTGCACACCCGAACATGAAAGATGCCGACCTAGATGAGATTGTAACTTGGATCTTGTCGCACAAATAAGAAATCCTTTAGATAACCTGATTTTTTCAGGGATAAAAGAATTGGAGTGGCTGAAAAGCCGCTCCTTTTTTGTATTGGAAGGATGAATGTTTGCTTAGGTATGCAACCCCTAGCGGGCAATGTCATTAAGTTAAGGAAAATAACCACAGATTCTTTGTTACTTTTGAAGCCCAAAAGTAATCAAAACCGCCGGAGGAGCTCACGGATACCAATTCTCTTCGTTACTTTTGAAGCCCAAAAGTAACCAAACCGCCGAAGGAGCTCAAGGACACCAATTTTCTTCGTTACTTTTGAAGCCCAAAAGTAACCAAAACCGACGAAGGAGCTCATGGACACCAATTTTCTTTGTTACTTTTGAAGCCCAAAAGTAACCAAAACCGACGAAGGAGCTCATGGACACCAATTTTCTTCGTTACTTTTGAAGCCCAAAAGTAACCAAAACCGACGAAGGAGCTCATGGACACCAATTTTCTTCGTTACTTTTGAAGCCCAAAAGTAATCAAACCGCCGGAGGAGCTCAAGGATATCAATTTTCTTCGTTACTTTTGAAGCCCAAAAGTAACCAAAAGGCTTCGGCCCATTTAAGGTGGCTTTTCGCACAGTCATCCGCACATGGACAAGAATGCCTTGTTGTCGGGAATACCTTTCTCAAGATCATCCCTTTTGATGGGATGATCTTGAGAAAGCATTCCAAGGCCAATCCCATCGCACAGGTCATCGGCATTCTTTCCATTTTTCCGCCACTGGAAATGAGCCGGGGGCTAAAGGACTTCCTTCGGAAGGTGAAATGTTTGTAGAAAAACCCCAGCGGGGATGGAATATTTTCAGAAATTAGATCTGAATAATGGCCAACCCCTAGCTGGGGTGGAATATTTTTCTATATATTCCTTTTATGGGTCAAAAAAGAAAAAAATAGTTTGCTCATCTTGCGATTTTGCAATGACAACGATCCTTAAAAAAAGAAAATAAATAGATTCTTCGTTTCACTCTGAATCCCTTCTTATCGCATTTTGATTCTGAACGATCAATGAGGATTCTGTACAGTTCTCTACTCTACGACCCTGTCATCCTGGACCGAAGGTCCGGGAAAGTAAGCCATTGCAATTATGGAAACGCATTGTTCCGAGATCCTTCCTGCATACCAATGAAGTTTGATAGATCTATGTTTCTGGCTTTCTAGACCCATTTTTATTATCCTGAATTTTTCCTTTTTTATGACATACTGCCCTGGAAGGGCAGAATTATTTTAGAAATAGTATTGAACAATATAGAAGTAGCGAAAAACTGATGTTCAATTAATCGAACATCAGTTTTTCGCTACTTCCAGGCTAACGTACCATGCTAGCTAAAATAATGGAACCCCGATCTTGGCCCATCCTCTTATCCTTTGAATCCTGGTTCAACCCCGATCTTGGTCCATCCTCTTATCCCTTGAATCCTGGTTCAAAATCCCCCTCCCAGCAATCTCTTTTTTTATTTTTTGATATGGATATCGGTTTGTGGGAATGGGATATCGATTCCTGCCTTATCCAGGTCTTCTTTACATTGTATGATCAATTGTTCCTGCATGGCCCAGAAATTTTCGTTGGAGGTCGTGGCACGTATTGAGAGGTTGATGGCACTATCACCTAATTCAGTGACAACCACATCTGGTGCTGGAT
Source organism: Sphingobacterium sp. LZ7M1 (assembly GCF_024296865.1). Classification (GTDB taxonomy): domain Bacteria; phylum Bacteroidota; class Bacteroidia; order Sphingobacteriales; family Sphingobacteriaceae; genus Sphingobacterium. Next base: position 1,747,367 of record NZ_CP101134.1, read on the forward strand.
CCTTAAAGGCAAATTCATTTCTCGAAATCGTATCCAACAACAATTGTTTTGCTGCCTTTAAATCGGTGTCATACCCTACACCTATGTTGAACCATGTTCTTCGGGTTCCTAGTTCAGAATAATTGGTGATGTTACTATTGGAAAGTTCACCATTGGGAATGATTACCAATTGATTCTGCGGAGTAACCAATCTGGTATTGAAAATATCGATTACCTTGACCGTACCATCCACACCTGATGAAGAGGAGATATAATCACCGACCCTAAAAGGTTTGAACAGCAAGATCAATACACCTCCAGCGAAGTTAGATAGTGATCCTTGTAATGACATACCGATTGCTAAACCGGCAGCACCAATTACTGCAATAAAGGTAGAAGTCTGTACGCCTAATTGGCTGACTACCACGATGAAAAGCATGATCTTTAAGACCCAATTCAATAGGTTTCCCAAAAATGTCCTGATGCTGGGATCTACATCGCGCTTTTCGAAAATCTTTCCTAAAAGTTTTCCAAATAGCTTGATCAACCATAGTCCCAAGAAGAGAACAAGTGCGGCAGAAATCAAAGAGCTCAATAATACTGGAGCATATGCGATTGCACTGTCAATAAATTTTTCAAGTTTGTTTTCTATACCGTTCAAATTTGCGTCTTGCATTTTTTCTGTTTTTGTGGTGCGTATTAATAGTAAATATTCAGTATGATAAATTCGATAAACCCTTCGCAGGGAACAAAATGAGATCCCACGGCTAATCACCTAGAAGCGTTAAAGATAGTATGGGATTTGCAGCGAATTGCGAATGCTAATTTGCTGTTGTTTTTAATAAATAAGACACAAAGGTATTAAAAAATAAACTAATAGGCAATTTTAGCGCAGGATTGATGAATTATTGCATATTTTTTGAAATTATCCTTACTTTGCCAGCACTCTGAAATATGAAAAACGTTAAAGCATTCTATAACCCTGCGCAACTCTTTACGTTCAGTTTTATTATGATCATTTTGACTGGATGTTTATTGTTGATGGCGCCGTTTTCTACCCAGGTTCCGATTAATTTTATCGATGCACTCTTTACGGCAACCAGTGCGGTCTGTGTCACGGGATTGACTACTTTGGATACCGGAACTGCATTTACTCCCATAGGTCATTTTATCATTATTTTACTGATTCAAATCGGCGGATTGGGCATCTTGACCTTTACCAACTATTTCGCTTATTTTTTCAAAGGAGCAAGCACTTACGAAAACCAAATCGCGACCAGTAATTTTTCCAATAATGAAAAGCTGGGGGAAGTATTTTTGATGTTGAAGCGAATCATCATCATTACGTTTTCCATAGAATTGGTTGGAGCGATCTTCATTTTCCTTTTTACGGCAAAGTTGATGGATCAGTCCTTTTTGGAACATCTGTTTTTTTCAGTCTTTCATTCGATTTCATCCTTTTGTAATGCAGGATTTTCTGTAGTGCCAGATGGTCTGACCAATCCACTCGTTATCCATAACTATGCATTTCAGATGGTCTTGATCATCTTGATCATTTTTGGAGGTCTTGGCTTTCCAATAGTAATCAATATATTGAAATACCTGAAGCACGTATTCAATCGCATATTTAAGAAGATTGCCTATCGGGAATTTGATTATAAGCCTTGGGTGATCAATATAAACAGTAAGATCAATTTGATTACTACGCTGAGCATTACAGTTTTTGCGACTATATTGATCTTTATATTGGAATATGATAATATCTTGGTGACGCATGAGGGGATAGGCAAATTCGTAACAGCACTTTTTACCGTTGTTTCCCCACGTACGGCAGGTTATAACAGCATTGACTATGGCGCTTTACATATTTACAGTATCCTGTTCATTATCCTGTTGATGTGGATCGGTGCCTCACCAAACTCTACTGGGGGAGGTATTAAGACGAGTACTTTTGCCGTAGCGGTTTTGAACATCCTGAGTTTGGTTAAGGGAAAAGAAAGGGTAGAGGTATTTCAACGTGAAATCGCAGGCATTACCATTAAGCGGGCATTTGCCATCATGACCTTATCGCTTTTTGTGATCGGCTGCTGTATCATTTCGATTTCTGTTTTTGATCCAGAATGTACTTTGGTAGAAATCGCATTTGAATGTTTTTCTGCCTATAGTACGGTCGGATTGACCTTAGGCATTACGGCAAAGCTGTCAGCAGGGAGTAAGATCACATTGATTATTCTGATGTTCATAGGCAGGGTGACCATGCTGACAATTATGATTGCCATGTTCAAGAAGGTGAAATTCACGAATTATAGATACGCAAAAGAAGAACTTACAATAAATTAAGCAATGAAATTTATCATCATAGGATTAGGGAATTTTGGGGCCTCTTTGGCCATGAAACTAACAGCCCAAGGAAACGAGGTGATTGGGGTTGATTTGAGGCTGGAGCGCATTACCGCTTTGAAGGAGAAAATCACACATACCATTGCGCTTGATGCGGCCGAGCCAAGTGCTTTTCATTCTTTGCCTTTAAAAAACACCGATGTAGTCATTGTAGCCATAGGCGAGGATGAAGGGGCCAATATTATGGTGACTGCCTTATGTAAAGAAGCACAAGTGAAACGTTTGGTGAGCCGTGCGGTCAATGCATTACATGAAAAGGTCTTGAATGCCATCGGCGTTACTGAGATTGTCCATCCGGAGGAGGAAACTGCAGAGCGCTGGTCGAAGAAGCTGTGTTTGTCTGGCTTGGTTGATTCATTTGAATTAAATGCCAACTACAGCATTGTGGAAGCCATAATTCCAAAGCAATATGTAGGCAAAACAATTCAGGAAATCGGTTTTAGGGAAAAATATGAAATATTAGTCCTGACCATTCTGAAGAGTGCAGAAAGAGATACTTTATTTGGCAAAAGCAGGATCGTCACCACGATTTTGCATGGAATCCCTAAACCTGATACGGTATTGCAAGAAGGAGAAATCATCGTCATATACGGTAGCAACAATAACATTAAAGAGTTCTTGAAATAGGATTGCTTTTAATGAAATCGCAAGAATTATAAGGGATGTTTGGCATCCCTTTTTTTGTATAAAAAGCCTTACCTAAACAAGAACTTCGGATTATCGGCAAAGAATATATCTGCATTTCCATATACTATTATTAGCGCTAATATATTGCTATATGAAAGTTATTTATTCAGTATGATTTTAGTTTCGTTAATTTTTTTTAAAATGATAAAATAATTTTAGAACTATATCGCAATTTTATGGTTTAAATTAATAAAAAAGAAGTTATAACATAAGTAATAACTATCTTGCATTACTTATTAATCTACCAATATTGTATGAGCATGCCTATTGTCCCGGAAAATGAATCGGAGCGTTTAAATATCCTATATTCTTTTGGACTGATTGCTGTTGGAAAATTGCCGGAACTGGATGTTTTTGCAGAACTGGCATGTCGTATTACGAACTGTCCCTCCTCCATCATTGCTATTATGGAAAAGGATCAGCAGCGAATCCAAAGCTGCATTGGTCTGGACTTAGAAACGGTAGATCGTAAGAATACGGTCTGCCAATATACGATATTGAGTTCGGAGCCATTGATGATTGAGGATACCTTCTTGGATACCAGGACGGCGCATAATCCGCTCATCATTGCTGGGCAGATCCGGTTTTACGCTGGGGTACCATTATTGGACGAACGTGGACATGCTTTAGGTACACTATGTGTAATCGATTATCATCCCAAAACATTAAGCCAGCAACAGTTAAAAGAACTGGAAGACTTAGCAAAAGCCGTTTTGGCCGTACTATTGGCCAAGAGGAAATTAAATCAAGCGGGTTATTTCAAGGATATCCTTTCCGTGACACAGAACATGATCTGTGTTTTGAATGAGGATTTTACCGTAAAGGAAGTAAATCCAGCCTTTGCAGAACTGATGCAAATACCTATCCGCGAATTCGACGGTCTTAATTTTTTAGAGGTACTGAAAGTTAAGGATAGGAAGGTGGTCTCGAAAATCAAGTCTGTATCCAGTTCAGATCTGGAGGTTATGGTGCAAACGCAAACACAGCTTAGGGAAGACGAGTCGGTAACGATTGATTGGCACCTGAGGCATGGTCAAGAGAATAAGGAGATTTTTGCATTTGGCAGGAACATGACCAGAGAGAATTCAGAACGTGCAAAACTGGAAGTTTCCGAAAGGAGATTTAGGAATTTCTTTGAAAATGGAATCGGGCTGACGAGCATGCACGATATCCATGGGAATATATTGGAGGTCAATGAAAAGGGCAGACAGGTTCTTGGATATTCCTTGGAAGAAATCCCAGGTTTGAACTTAAGGGATTTAGTACCGAATGAAAATAAATCGCTTGTTCAACCTTATTTGGATAGGATCCTGAAAAATGGAGAGGATTCTGGCATGATGGTCCTGAAAAAAAGGAATGGAGAATGGATCTATTGGTTGTACAACAATATGGTCGAAAAAGACCAGAACGGCAAGCAATATGTCGTGAGCTCCGCCTTGAATTTAACCGATCGGATCAAGTTAGAGAAGGACTTAGAACATACCAAACAGATGCTTGAGCAAACCAATATTGTTGCCCAAGTAGGTGGTTGGGAAGTTGATGTTAAAAAGAATGAAATCTATTGGTCTGATTCAACACGATTGATCCATGGTGTTTCTGAGGATTTTCAGCCCAATATGGAGAATGTGTTTTCATTTTTCGATCCGGAGGAAAGAACGATCATTGAGCATAGATTTAACAGGGCCATCGAAACTGGGCAGTCCTATGATTTTGAAATACAATTAAGAAAGCCAAATTCAGAACAGATCTGGGTCCGTATTAAAGGCAACCCTGAATATATCGAAGGGCGATGTGAAAGGGTTTTTGGGATTATTCAAGATATTGACCAGAGCAAGAGGCTGTATTTAGACATTGAGTTAAAAGAAGCCATGCTTCAAACCTTTGTCAAGCACGTTCCAGCTGCAGTAGCCATGTTTGATACTGATCTCAATTATTTGGCGCTCAGTCAACAATGGATTGAAGAATTCCATCAAGGGAAGAATTCAGACGGCAAAAGGAATCTTTTTGAACTTTTTCCAAATGTTCCCGAAAGTCGCAAGCAGATCTATCAACGAGCCTTAGAAGGAATACCCTATAAAAATGTAGATGAGGTTGTTCAAGTTGAAGGCGCTGCAGAAAATCAACATTATAATTGGGAAGTGAGGCCTTGGCGTATTTCGGACAATAATATTGGTGGGATAATCATATTCTCCCAAAATATAACGGAACAAGTCGAGAACAATGAGGAACTAAGGAAAGCGAAACAGCTTGCGGACCTAGCCAGTAAAGCTAAATCCGAATTCTTGGCGAATATGAGCCATGAGATCAGGACACCATTAAATGGTGTAATAGGCTTTTCCGATCTATTGCTGAAAACACCGCTAAACGATCTACAGAAGCAATATTTAAAATATGTAAATGAATCTGGGACAAACCTCCTTGCGATCATTAATGATATCTTGGATTTTTCAAAAATAGAATCAGGAAAGCTTGAATTCTACATTGATCAATACAACCTATATGAATTAGTAAACCAGGTCATCCACGTGATTCTCTATCAAGCCCAAAACAAGGATATTGAGCTATTATTGAATATTGAGCAGGGTTTGCCGACCATGATTCATGTAGATGAATCCAGGATTAAACAGGTTCTGATCAATCTTTTGGGGAATGCGGTAAAATTTACGGAACAAGGAGAGATTGAATTGCGGGTGGAGGAAACCTTCAGGAATGAGGAGAAGGTCGGATTGCGATTTACGGTTCGAGACACCGGAATAGGGATTCCAGATGAAAAGCAGCAGCGCATATTTGATGCTTTTATCCAGGAAGACAGTTCTGTGAGCAAACGTTTTGGAGGAACGGGCTTAGGTCTGACGATTTCCAACAATATCCTAAATTATATGGGCAGCAATCTATCCTTGAGGAGTGCAGTAGGGGTAGGGTCGGAATTCTTTTTTGAAATAGAAGTTCCTTATGAGAACCCTATTGAGGCTGAACATAATTTGGCAGTCGATTCTGCCCTGATTGTGGATGATAATGGCAGCAATAGAATGATTTTGGAGCACATGTTGGCCTATAAAGGAGTGGAAACCGAAACTGCTGAAAATGGCTTTGAGGCCCTACAGCTTTTGTCCATTGGGAAGCGATTTGATGTAATTTTGATGGATTATAGGATGCCAATCCTAAATGGTTTAGAAACTCTTTCAAAAATCAAGGAATTATATCGTCAGAACGAGGAGGAGTTACCGATCATGATCTTGCATACCTCTTCAGATGATGAAGAGCATATTGGACACTTCCGTCAAGAATCCAACTCACATATATTAACCAAGCCTATTATTTCAGAAGACTTGTATAGGATCTTGAGGAAAGATACTGAGGCTAATAAATCACTTCCAGTGGAGCAGGAAATGGAGTTCGCTGCAGAAGAAAAGATATCCACAAAGTCATATCAGGTTCTTCTTGCAGATGATAATCCGGTGAACATGGCCTTGAATAATCGACTTATAGAAAATTTACTTCCTAATTGTAGTACGGTCTGTGTTGAGAATGGCCAATTGGCAGTAGACTCCTGTGAAAACCAGGATTTCGATCTGATCTTAATGGATATTCAGATGCCGGTGATGGATGGGCTTGAAGCGACAAAAAGGATCCGAGAGATTGAAAGTTATAAGCATGTGCCCATCATTGGAATTACTGCCGGTAATGTTGTTGGGGAAAGAGAAAGGTGCTTACAGGTAGGTGTGAATGATTTTTTGACCAAGCCCATTAAAGTTGAGACTTTTAAAGAAGTGCTGTACAATTGCCTACTAAAGGCTTCAGATAAAAGTTTATCCAACATCAATGAGGTCAAGCATATAGATTTTGATGTTATTGAAGAAGCGACCGATTCTGATCCGGTATTTAAACAACAGTTTTATGGATTGATCCTTCAAGAACTGCAGATGCAGGAATTGGATATCAAGCAATTGATCCAGGATCGAGATGAAAATCTATTAGGACGGGTCTTACATAAATTGAAAGGTACATCAGGAAGTGCAGGCTTGACGGAATTGAATCTTATGTTGATTGAATTGGACAGTCAATTTTCGAAGGGGATTGAAGTGTGGGAACATTTGCCTAAGGTATTACATGAAATTGAAATATTACAGAAATTATTAATTGATATAAAGGAGTAAAGAAATGGTTGTGTTATTAGCTGAAGACGATGAATTAATCCTCAAAACTATCGAACATAAACTAAAAAAAGAGGGTTACCAGGTGATCTTAACGAGGAATGGAATGGAGGCCATCGATTTGTTGAATAAAGAAGAAATCGATCTTATCATCAGCGATATCATGATGCCTTTTGCATCGGGTATCGAAATCCTTTCGGAGTTAAAGAGTCTAGAAAAGAGGATACCAATTATCATGTTATCCAGTATGGGGCAAGAAGATACCGTGCTTGAAGCATTTGACTTGGGAGCTTCTGATTTTATGGTTAAACCCTTCAGTCCCAATGAACTGATTATTAGAGTAAATAGACTGCTGCGATAGCCTATGGAGAAAATGTTTACCCTTCATGAGTTGACATTAGGAATATTGACCATTCTGATATTGGTTTTCCTTTTTACGCTTGGATTGTTGATCTACAGTTTCCGAGCCTATAAATTGGAAATCAATAGGAAGTATTGGAAGAATATGTTGAACGAATACTTGATGCAAGTACTCGTAGAAGGGAACCAAACCGATCTGTATATCGACCCTAATCTGTCGGAATTACTGAAGCATGAGAATTTCAGGAGGTTTTTCTTGGGGCAACTCATTGAAGCTGACCGTAAGTTTTCAGGAGTGGCTGCTACGGTCCTACAGCGGGTCTTTTATTCCTATCAATTAGATAAAGAGTCCTATAGTTTACTTAGAAGCTATAAGGGGCATTTAATTGCTCGAGGCATACAGGCCTTGACTATCATGGATGTGCATTTGGCCTTACCTGAAATTGAATCCAAACTGAATCATCGGAAAAAGAATGTGGTCCATGAGGTACAATATGCCATGGTACATTTCAATGGTTTTGAGGGCTTATCCTTTTTAGACACGCTAGAAGGAATTCTGTCGGATTGGCAACAGCTGCGGATTTTGAACAATATTAAATCTTTACCCAAAAATGCAACTGAAAAGATCAGTAAATGGCTGGAGTCCAATAATCCATCGGTTTTGCATTTTGCATTAAAGTTGGTTCGGAAATTTCAAATTTTTGAGTTGCATGATCAGGTAGTGGCGATTTTGGCGGATGACCAGGATGTGATTTTGAAGGATGCCATCAAAACACTTTTTAGTTTGGATGCTCAGGATACATCCAGTCTATTGGCCATTTATTATCCTAAAATGAAGGAAGACCTTCAACTTGAGATCCTAAAGGGATTTGGGCAGACTAGGGCTTTTGACCAATTAGAATTTTTAAGATCTCAGTTAATAGACAATCCTTCCAATCGGATTAAGGTTTCGGCTGCCGAAGCTTTAGCGAATCTTGGGGAATTTAATTATTTAATAGACTTAAGTAATAAGTTGGCTCCTGAGGATCCAACTTTAATGGTTTTGAATCATGCTCTGCAGAAAAAATCCTAATTATGGCTGAGATTATTTATGTAATCATAGTTTGGTTATTTTTACTTTATTCCATTGGAATTTTTAGTGTTTATACCTGGATAGCTCTATTTTCCTATGGTGCTGTCCTGCGTTATAAGCATGGCAATATCTTTACGGATTATTCCATTATAGCCTCCAATCCGAACGCGCCAAGTTTCAGTTTGATTGCACCTGCCTATAACGAAGGAATGACGGTGGTGGAGAATGTCCGCTCACTGCTTTCCATATATTACCATAAATTGGAGATTATCATCGTCAATGATGGTTCTAAGGATGATTCAATGGAACGATTGATCGAGGCCTATCAATTAGAAAAAGTTTCTTATATCATTCCTGGGAATATAGCCACCAAAGAAGTAAAGCAGGTTTACAAAAGTAAGAACCCTGCTTTTAAGAAATTGATTGTAGTGGATAAGGTGAATGGGGGGAAGGCCGATGCATTGAATGTTGGGATCAATATTTCGAAGGCTGACTATATTGTCTGCATCGATGTGGACTGTATCATAGAGCAGGATGCCATTTTGAGATTGGCGAAGCCTTTTATGGAGCAGACAGACAAGCGCTTGATTGCATGTGGTGGGACCATCCGTTTAGCAAATAACTGTAAGATAGAGAAGGGTAAGGTTGTTGAAGTTAATTTACCAAAAAGCTGGTTAGGCCGGAGTCAGGCATTGGAATATATCCGGGCGTTTGTATTGGGGCGTATGGCCTGGTCAAGAGCCAGTGGATTAATCTTGATTTCAGGTGCATTTGGCGCTTTTGACAAGGAGATTGTACTGGCCTGTGGTGGATATGATCCAAAGACGGTGGGTGAGGATATGGAGTTGGTGGTGAGAATGCGTAGGTATATGAAAGAGCATAAATTGCCTCATCAGGTTATTACCATTCCAGATCCATTATGTTGGACCGAAGTTCCCGAGGATAAGTCAGTGTTAAAGAAACAACGGAATCGTTGGATGCGTGGAACGATGGAGACCCTGTGGAAACATAGGAAAATGATGTTCAATCCGAAGTACGGCAAGATGGGAATGCTCAGTTTGCCATATTGGTTTTTCTTTGAGTTTCTTGGACCCTTGGTTGAGTTTTCGGGGTATGTTATTTTCTGGATATTCTTATTTATGGGCTTCTTGAACTGGACTTTCTTCTTTGTCCTATTTGCCTTAGTCTTATTTTCTAGTATACTCTATTCCGTATATGCGATTTCGGTGGACTTAGTGAGTTACCAAGTTTATACCAAGCGGAAGGATTTGACCAAGTTGATCCTGACGGCCATAATAGAACCTTTTTATTTTCATCCCATAGTCACGATGGCAGGTATTAGGGGAATGATTGATTATTTCAAGAAAGGGCATACTTGGGGTGAAATGAAAAGACAAGGCTTCTCGGATCAAGTTCATGAAACTTTTAAGGAAAAGGTTGTCCGTATTATTAAGTCCTTGTTCCGGGAGTTTAGCTCGGTCGCAAGTGTATTTATGATCCTAATTTCGATTTTTAGCATATTGGAATACTTTATCTATAGTCATAATATCCAGCAATTCAATGGCATGAGTTCGTTTTTTGTCTTGTTGCTGAATAACGTATTGATAGGGTTTGTGATTCTGGTGCTCTTTTTCGTGATCTACGCAGTCTTAGCAATCTTTAATCGTCAGTTTTCCAGAGTTGCCCTTCATGTTTTGGCGAGTTTAATTTTGATCTCTCAACTGGTATTGGCCTTTTATTTTGCAGAATCGAGAAATTTATTGGGGACCGACCTGTTTTTTTATTCTGCGGATGAGCTGAAGAATATACTGCTTGCCAGTGGGGTATTGAATTGGGTTAATATTTTGATTTTAATTGTCGGTTTAGTTGGATTATATTTTGTGTTCCATAAAACGAGTAACCGATTTAAAGGCTCAGGGAAATTGTCGGCAGTTTTTCTTGGCTTGGCGATTTTAGCTTTTGGATATCTTTCCATGGGTGGAGATGTGAAAAGCGCCACAAAAAATGAGTTTTTGGAAACTGCAGAGAAAAGCAAGCTTGGGTTTTTCATGGAAAGCAATGCCAAGATGCTCATTGAAGATATTGAAGAAGGATTAGGCTTGAATACATCATCTGCTAGTTATGCTCAAGTTTCTGGGGACTATCCATTTATGCGAGAAGATCAAACCCAAGACCTGCTCGGAACATTTTTCGACAGGAGTAATTCTGTTCCTAATCTTGTTTTAATTATCGTAGAGGGATTGGGCAATGCTTATAGTAATCCAAATGGATATATCGGTGATTTTACGCCATTCTTGAACTCCTTAAAGGATAGCTCTTTGGTATGGGAAAATAATCTAAGCACATCGGGAAGAACTTTCTCTGTGCTTCCGACGATTTTAGGTTCCCTGCCATTTGGAAATTCGGGCTTCCTAGAATTAAAGGATTATCCGGAACATTTTAACCTGATCAATATCTTGAAGAAAAATGGCTTTTCCACAGCATTTTTCTACGGTGGAGATGCTGAGTTTGACTATATGAGCAAATACCTGAAGGCAAACGCTATTGATGAGTTAGTCGATGTCAGCTCCTTTCCGGAGGGGTATAATAAACTGCCGAGCAGCAATGGGGAAAGTTGGGGTTATGAAGATCAGGCGGTATTAGAACAATTAAGATTGGCAAATCAGGAGAATAATGCTCCGCATTTCCATATTGCCCTGACTTTATCGACCCATAACCCATTCCTGATCAATAATGAGGCAAAGTTTGCTTCCATGTTTGATCAAAGGCTGAAGACGATTAAGCTGAACAGTATACAAAAGAATTTTGCTTTGGAAAATAGGAAGCAATTGATTTCGGTGCTGAATGCGGACGAGGCTTTAAGGGATTTCTTCCGTTCCTACCAGCAGCGAAGTGATTACAAGAATACGATCTTTATTATCACCGGAGACCATAGTATGCCAGAGATACCTCTGCAAAGTAAGATAGATCGCTATCATGTTCCTTTGATTGTGTACTCTCCTTTATTGAAAACTAAACGTAAGTTTCAGAATGTGGTCAGTCATTTTGACCTTGCTCCAAGCATTTTGGCATTTTACAAAAATAATTATCAGTTGGAGGTTCCAGGTCAGGTTGCTTGGGTAGGACAGGGATTGGATATCGGAGCTAACAAGAAAGGGCTCGGGATTCCAATGATGCAAAGTAAATCGCAATTGATTGATTTTGTTTCTGCGGACCTGCATTTGAACTCAGGGACTCTTTACAAATTAAATAAGGACCTCAGTGAAGATGGGATAGATAATAAATCGGGTGCCGAGGAGCTGAACCAAAGATTTGATACCTTCAAAAAAATGAACAGGCAATTTACTTCAAAAATGAAGCTATTGCCTGACAGTGCTTTTAGATCTTATTTTAAGAATTAAATTTTAGAACCTTCTTCTATAGCCAACCGTGAAATCAAGTTGATTATCCCTGGTTTTTGGTTTATACTCCACATTATAATAAGTGCCGGAGATATTGAAAATATTTTTGGATTTTACACTGAAGTTGTAGTCTAAACCTGTTTTAAAGGTTTTCAATTTGTACAGATTGTCAAATAGCAAATTTTCTCTGTTTTGGTCAGGACTGATACCTGTTCCAACGATAAAGCCTAGATAATCATCAGAACCCTTGGTATAATATCTAACTGTTCCGGCATAGGATTGGGAGATATTGTTTTCACTAGGGGTAAGGTAAGTTCTGGCATTGAACCAAAAGTTTTTATAGTATTTACCAATAGATGCGGTATACATCCAAACATTATCGGTGAATTTCAATTGTCTGAAACCGACCTCAGCTTCAAAACTAGCTGGTAAGTTGGCGTATAGAGAGGCTGCGGTCCTGAATTTTGGGAATAAGCCTGTACTATTAGAGAATCCCGTACCAAGGTACATATAGAACATTTTGGAAAGTCGCGGGTAGGCTTCCAGTTCAAATTGAGTTCCATTGCTTCCGAATTTGTTTGCTAGGTTCGCCCTGAAAATAAATGATCCGATTGCTGTGCCTCTTTTATAGCTTAAACCTACGATATGCCAGTTGTCTTCAAATTGCTTGTCAAAATACATCCAATTGTAGGTGACACCAACCTCATTGATTCCTACCTGTTCTTTGATGGCAATTTCCAAGGTTCTGGCATCAGCATTTTTTGGGTCAATTTCTAAGATTTCATCTAAAGTTGCTTTTGCCGTTTTAAAATCTTTAGTGCCATTTGCGATTTTGGATTTTAACAAAAGAAGATCCATGGATTTATGGTCATGGGTCAATCCCTTGTCTACAATTCGGAGAGCTTCTGGATAATTATCTTCCCAGTATTCAAGTGAACCATAAGCGAAATAGAAATCTGGATCCTTTGCTTCTTTAATTTCAAGTTCCTTGAATACGATTCGAGCGGAGTCGATTTTATCCATCCAAGTATATAACCTGCCCAGGAACACGGAGATATCTGTATAATCTGGACTTTTAGCTAAGGCTGTTTTTGCTAGATTTACTGCAGCGGGATAGTTTTTGTTGTCAAATGCTTCCTTTCGAGCCGCTTGGAACAATTCATCCGAATTCAAATTGCTTTCTTGAGCACATAGCTCTTGTGTTCCAAAACTCAAAACAAAGACTAGAATAGTTAATAGTTGCGTTTTTAAATTCATAAGTAGATTGACTCGATAGAGAACAAAGGTAACCTCTTTAAGTGGATTTATGTCTAAACAAATAGATTTTTGGATAAAAAAATTATCTCAAATTGTGAACATAACAATAAGTTTTGGGGTTTGGTTTGTTTTATTTTTCTTTAGGGTATAAATTAACCATCAAATTAATGATTAAAGGATGAACCTAGAATTGATCATAAAAGGAGCTCTTGTGGGCGGAATGTTTCTGTTAGCCTTTCTGAATTTTAGTAATGCCATCCGGGTAAATCGAAAAGCTAACCTATGGTTTGGCTTTTTTGTGTTACTATGGTCTACATTCTGGTTGGATGAATTGATCTTTCCGGATAATCAATTCACTAATTATTCTGCTTATATTCTGTTTCGTACTGTTCAGTTTTTTGTTCCCTTGAGCTTCCTGATAAGTGTATATTATTATACAAACCCTCAGTATAATTGGAAAGCGAAAGATAGTTTGTTATTTCTATTACCAATAGCTTTTCTGTCCATCCTTATCCTTGGAAAGGGAAATCCCCAAGGATTCTACAAACCGATATTGCTGTTGTTGTTTTTTATTCAAGCCTTGTTGTGTACAGTCTTGGCCTACCTCAAAGTGCGAAAACATCAGAAAGTTATACAGTCCTTTTCTTCGAATACCATGAATATTGATCTGAGATGGATAAAGTACATTATTTACTGCTGCATCATTTCTTCGGTCCTGATTTTAATCTATAACCTAGTATTCCCTGAAACTAACCTAAATATCATCATCAATTTATTTTTCATGGGCGTGCTCTATTTAGTTGCATTTTATTCCATGCGTCAGGGAGAAATTTACCCTAAAGGAATAGATGTTGACAAAACATTGGATATTGCTGATGAGGTAGATGGGGAGCAATCTGAGCATAAAATTAAATTATTGTCAGATGAAGATTTGATCCATTACAAAGAGGAGTTAAGTCAATTGATGATACAAGAGGAATTGTTTTTAGATAGTGAACTCAATTTATTGAAATTGGCAAATCGCTTAGGGATTACTGTACATCAATTGTCATACATTATTAATTCTGGATTTGGAATGAATTTCTTTCAATATATCAATCGGTTTCGGGTAGATAAAGCGAAAGAACTATTGGTTGATGAGACCATGATACCCTATAACATGATTTCAATTGGCTATGCTTCAGGCTTTAATTCCAAGACAGCCTTTAATACCGTTTTCAAAAATATAACCGGACTGACTCCAACTGAGTTCAGAAACTCTCGAAAATAAGGATATGCCCCTGTTATGTGGTGCCAATCTATAAACTTGAACACGTAAGTGTTAGAATACTAATGATTTAAGTAGTTAAGCTGATTTGTTGTTCTGATCTATAAGTCAAGACATTTTCAGCTTATTGATCGACTAATTTAGGCCTTGAACATTTTCATTTTAAGGATAAAGAATTAGTTTATGAAGTATTATCAAGAAATCGCTATCTATGCAGATCTAGAATTAATTCAAGAATTGTTGATCCGTTATGATCATATAGAGGTTTGGGAAAGGGGATTTGAGATATTTAAGGAATTGATAGTGGACGATAAGGAAAGCTGTATAATTCATTGGGATGTCGAAAAAAACATAGATTATACCTATCGGCTGAAAGAAAATATTTTGGGAACGAAACTGTGCCTAGAAGCGAATGGCTTGGAGGAAGATTTGGATGGGTTGGAAATTCAGTTTTATATGCAAAGAGCATTAAAGGGGATAAAAGAAAGAGCAGAGGAAAATTACTTCTTCTGCTCTAATGTTTAGTTCAATTAAATAGAATCTTTATTACGGTTGATAAACCTGGAGGCTAATAAATGATTTCTCGGTATTAGACCTGTAAATTCTTTGGGTATTTTTCTGGTAATCAGATTCTTTGGAATCATTGTATAGATCCATAAACTTACCAGGGTTGATATCAAGCATGGGGAACCATGATCCTTGAACCTGTACCATGATACGATGGCCCTTTTTGAAGGTGTGAAAGGCATCCGTCAGATCAAAGTTCAGTTTGGTTGGTTGGTTAGGAACCATAGGTTCAGGTTTCTCTAAACTGTTTCTGAACTTAGCACGGATTGGATCACCACGCAATAACATTTGGTATCCACCCATCTTGATTTTTTGAGGATTGTCTGCAGGGTCAGGTGCATCGTTTGGATAAACGTCGATGACCTTGACAATGAAATCTGCATCTGTTCCCGAGGTAGAAGCTACTAAATGTACGCCTATACTTCCAGCAATGGTCAAGTCTTCTTTAAGGGGTTCCGAAACGTAAACCAGTACATCCGGCCTTCTACTAGCAAACCTCTGGTCCTCAACCATCCAATCATTGCCGAATCTAGTGGTAATTTCTTGGGTAAAAGGCACTGGCTTTTTCGGGTCGTGGGTAAATTCATCAAAGTTATCCCTATCGGTTTTAGCATGTTCAGCTAGCTCGCCGTTAGGATTAAAATATAGGTTTTTTGTCTGTAAATCCTTTGGCGGCCATTGATCGAAATTATGCCATTTGTTGGCACCTGTATTGAAAGCCATTACCTGAGGAAGGTCCATTGATCCCTTTCCTTTCAGGTGATAATTATAGAATTTCAATTCCAGTTCCTGACGGTAGTACTCACCGGTATTGCTGTCCCAATAGATGTTGGCAGAGCGGTCTCCTTTTTGCGATGACCAGCTGCCGTGGTACCAAGGGCCTAAAATCAGGCGGTTTGAAGTGTTTTGGCTATGACTCTTGATACCTTGGTACACATAAAATGGTCCACGGATATCCTGCGCATCAAACCATCCGCCCACTGTCATAACTGCCGGTGTGATATTCTTTAAGTGCGGGCGTACGTTTCTGGATTTCCAAAACTCATCGTAAGTTGGGTGGTTTCGGTATTCCTCCCAATGGATGTTTTCCCCTTTGAAAAAGTTTTTGTTCAGATTTGAAAGCGGACCCTGGCGTAGCCAGAAGTCATATCCATCGGGTGTATCATACTGCATGTTTCCAGCAGGGTATTTTTTCAGAGGTACTGGTCTCTTAACACCAAAGTTGTTGATGAAATTGATGTTGTGCGGCATTAGAAAAGCGCCATTATGCACCATGTCGTCACCTTGCCATAGGTCTGCCATTGGTGCTGATGGCATAGCCGCCTTTAATGCAGGGTGGGCATCGATCATACCGGCTACAACATAAAAACCAGGGTAGGAGCCACCGTAAGTACCCACTTTTCCATTATTGCCCTTGATGTTTTTGACAAGCCAATCGATGCTATCGTAAGTATCCATGCTTTCATCCCATTTTTTAGGATCTGATTGATTGGGAGCCATCCAAGTAAATGTTCCTTCAGACATAAATCTTCCACGGACATCTTGACGAACGAAGATATAACCTTCACGAACCAACTCCATGGAAGGTCCAAAGCGACTGCCAGGGTAATTATCTTCACCATAAGGAGCGCAGCTATATGGTGTACGCATCATCAAGAAAGGGTATTTTTCTTTTTTGTCCTTTGGACTGTATACAACAGTAAATAACTTGACGCCGTCGCGCATACTGACCATATACTCCTTCTTGTCATAGTGTTCGCGGAAGTATATGGAATCTTGGTTGATTGCTTGCGCAATAGATTGCGAGCAAAAGATAGCGAGCATGAGAAATAGACTTACTGTCCATTTCGTTAATATTGATCTAGCCATTATTTTAGGTATTTGTCAAACCAAGCTAATAACTCCTTATTGTTGTGAAGCCTATTTTTTGGCTGCGCCATTCCATGGCCTTCATTCGGGTAACGAACGAAACGAGTAGGGATACCCACTTTTTTCAGTCCGATGAAGAATTCTTCAGCTTGGGTAATAGGAACATCCATATCGTTTTCTCCATGGACAATTAGGGTAGGGGTTTTCACTTTATTGATATGAGCCATTGGGGAGAAGTGCCATAAAAGGCTGTAATTGTCCCAAGGCATGCCATTAAATTCAGTTTCTATCAGATCCGGATAGATCGATGTTCCGTAGAAAGAAATGAGGTTGCTGACAGAAGCACTGGTTACTGCAGCCTTGAATCGATCTGTTTGAGTAACGACCCAATTGGTCATAAATCCACCGTAAGAACCACCTGTAACTCCCATTCTGTTTTTATCCAAGAAAGGGTGTTTTTCAAGGGCATAATCTAATCCTTTCATCAGGTCTAAATAATCTCCACCACCCCAGGCTTGGTAAGTACCGTCGGAAAATTTCTGTCCATAGCCCGTGGAACCTCTTGGATTGATAAAGACTACAGCATATCCTTTTCCAGTCAACACCTCTACGATGTCGGTATAGCTATAACCGAATGCCCCATGTGGACCACCATGAATGCGTTGGATAACTGGGACCTTTGTGCATGGAGGAATGTTAGCTGGATAGGCAATAAATCCTTGGACATTGACGCCATCATGTGATTTGAACCAGAAGCTTTCTTTTTTGGAAAGGTCCTTGTCTTTTAACCAATTGCTAGATTCGTTAGTCAATTGTGTAATAGTTTTACCTTCATTATCAGATATATATACTTCATTTGCTGAATTGAAATCTGACATGGTAAAGGAGATTCTCTTGTTGGAAACATTGACAGCTCCAACACTAGCTTCTTTATCGATTATCGGTGTGAATGTTTTACCGTCTATGTTTCCTTTGTACAAGACACGTTTTCCATGTCTTGGGAATCCAAAGTAAAAGTGCTTGCTATCATCCATCCATTCACCTCCACTCAGTCGTTCATCCAAATCAGTGGTTAGGCAAGTAACCTCCCCATTTGCGACCTGATATAGGTAAAGCTTAAGGTCTTCTGGGGAACTGTCTTTGGTGTTTAAGGGGCGGATCGTAGCTGGATAGAGGATGTATTTTCCATCTGGGCTCCAATTTGGGTTATGTTCAGTACCAATGGTATTTGTAATCTGTTTCACCTTGGAATTGGAAATGTCGACTATGAACAGGTCGTTGTTGTAATTATTATCTGGATCATCGGTATGATTTGATACGTAGGCAATTCTTTTAGAATCTGGTGCCCAAGTTAAAGAATGGCTATCAAACTTATCATCCGTCAATACCTTTACGGTTCCTGTTGCTACATCCACCAAGTGGATTTTTGTTAATACATTATCGGAGAAAGAAGTCCTGGATTTATAAAGGATCCTTTCGATTACTTTAGGAGATGCAGGGTCAATTTTGACTTGAGCCTTTTCAGCGTCTGCCCCCACGTATGCGATGTACTTTCCATCAGGGCTCCATGCGTAATTCTTCTTTGCAGAGTGGCCCAGGAAATGGTTGCTGGAATACACGGGGGCAACAAATTTTGGACTGTTGTCACTGTTTGTAATATAGAATATTCCGGATTGTCCATTGATATTACCACGGAAGGCCAGTTTACTGCCATCAGGAGACCATTGTGGGTCGCTGACCTGAGTCGCTACAGTTTCTTTTTTTCCTGATTTTATGTCGAGAATAATTAATTCCGATTGTACTTTATTGGCTTCCAAATTGGTTTTCGCTTGTACGTAAGCTAATTTTTCACCATTTGGAGATAATGCTTGCGCAGCAATGGAAGGCATAGAGAAACTAGTCTCTTCCGTTATTTTTTGTTGGGCTTGAAGGGAGCTGCCCATGTATACAGCTCCCATCAATAATAGATATTTTAACTTCATATAATTTGTCTTTTTTGATGTTATTTATTTTTATAAAGGTCCCAGTTCACTTCTGCTTGTGGTAGTGGGAATTGGGTAAATACCTTTCCTTTATCATAAGTCGCATCAATTGCTTCACTCATATTGGCATATAATAGACCTGGTCCTGTATAGCGTCTTACGTCTACCCAGCGGTGGCCAGCAGGTTCAGCCCAAAGGGAATACCTACGTTGGTATAGGATTTCCTTAAGCAGGCTGTTTTTGTCGGTAGGACCGGTGTATTTGCCAATGTTAGCTGCCTCGCGGATAATATCGATACTGGCAATGGCATTGGTAGTTTGTCCTAATTGGGCTTGAGCTTCAGCTTTGATCAAGATCAATTCTTCGTTTTTGATAAAAGTTACCGGCAAAGTATTGGTTGGATAGCGGTTGTCTTGGTATTCACCTGTCAATGCCACGGTGGAAGTGGTAACTACGAAAGGAGTAGTTAGTTTAAAGAACTTCTTGGCAACACGGCTGTCTCCAGGAGTAGCATCGGCGATCAGTCCAGGATTTACAACTCTAAGGTTTCCTGGGTTAGGGATATTTAAGGCCATGAACAAAGGATTGTTCAGGTCAGCACCGCTACTGAAAGTATGCTTAGGCCCTTCTTCTAGATTTCCGTTTTCAGCGATGAAAGAACCTGATAGTGCATCCAATGCACCCTGCCAATCTTTGCGATAGATTGCTAGTCGTGCAGAAATGGCGCGGTTGACCTTGGCTAAGCCCGCAGGGTTGTTGTAGCCCGAAAATCCAGTGCTTAATTTAAAAGGAAGAGTAGTGCCTGCCTTCTTTAGATCTTCGAAACCTGCATCCAGTTGTCCTTTAATGTAGGTTAAGGCTTCATCATAGGAAACAAAAGGGCCAGGGTTCAATTCATCTTTAACATCCACGCGGATACCATTTTGGTAAAGCCAGTTGGCAGGGATCATGTATTGGTAGCCCATAATGGTTTTTGCAAAACCTGAAACAGCAGCTTTTTCTGTTTCATTCATTTTGTCGGTATTGGCCAAGGCATCCAAAATCAGGTTTGCCTGATTGATGGCACCGTAAGGAGAGGCATAAGAACCACCACCGGTTGTTCCATAGCCGAAGACATTGGAGTTTAGGGTGTAGTCGTTAAGGCCTAACCATTCGGTCATGTTGCGGGTATCCGATGAGTTCAATAACCAGATTTCACGACCTAAGCTGGCCCAGCCATTCGTTACGTTGGAAACATAATCGCGGTGTCTGGATTCTAAGCCCGTTACCAAATATTGGATCTGTTGAGGAGTTGCATTGTTGTTGACCGAAGCAACCGATGGGTTGTTTGGATCTATCATGGACTCAATGTCAAATGGGTTGCAAGAAGCAAGCAGACAAAGTGACGAGAGCATGAATATCGTATTTTTTAATGTTGTCGTTTTCATGATAATAAGGTTAAAAATCTAGGCTAAGGTTTAAGAAAAATCTGCGTGCACTTGGGTATGGACCAACATCGATATTGTTGGCAAGGCCATTTCCAAATGTTGAAGTTTCAGGATCATAACCCGAATATTTGCTTATCATTACTAGGTTGTTGCCCGAGATACCTGCTCTAAAGCGTTGTACTTTGTTTTTGAACAGTCTTTGGGTAACCTCAGATGGCATGCTATAGTATAAACCAACCTCTCTTAATTTGATGTAAGAAGCATCTTCTACGAATCGACCGGCATTGTTGAATGGTTCTGGTTCTCTTTGTTTACCATTCGGGATACCATCACCGTTTCTATCACCGAACCAATCTTTTGAGTTACCACCTTCATCCAAGTTTAGGTTAGTTAAGTTGACATTGTAGCCACCTTTTTTCCAATCAAACAAGAAAGAGAAGTCAAAGTTTTTGTAGATGGTCAAGTTGTTGCTGAAACTCATGTTGAATTTCGGTTGGGAGTTGCCCCAAACCGTGTATTCACCTGGGTTGATCTGTGGAGTTCCTACGATAGTTCCTAGCTTTTCGCCTTCTTTCATCAGGAATGTTCCGTAACTAACGCCGAATCCACCAGTGGTATAGGTAGGGATTCCCAGTTTACTAATGGTAATATCGTTTTTCCAGAACATCAATCTACTGTTCCATTTAAAGTTTTCCCTTTCGAATGGAGTACCGGACAGGCTTAACTCGATACCTTTGTTGCTCAGTTCAGCAAGGTTGCTGGAAGTTGAAGTAAATCCCGATGAAGGTGAAAGGTTCAATGGCTGGATGTTGTTTGCGGTATTTTTGATGTAATAGGTCGCTTCCAAGGAAAGTCTATTTTTCAAAATTCCGACATCCACACCGAATTCCAATTCTTTAGCGGTTTCAGGAAGGATGTTCACATTTCCTACAATGGTAGAAAGGGATGAACCCAATAAACCGCCAATGTTCACACCAACCAAAGAGGAATAGGTTGCCCCAAAAGCTACTGGACCAGCAGTCTCACCGTAGGCAATCCTTGGTTTCAATTGAGAAATGAAGTGGTCTCTTAGGAAGTCGAAACTTGTTAAGTTCATCGCTAAGGATGCCTTAGGGAATGCAAATAATTTATTTGGATTGCCATTTAAAGAGGACTTATCAAAACGGACACCAAGGGTACCTATGATCTTATCTTCAAAGTTTGCTTCCTGTTGTAAGAAGATACCAGCTTCCTGAGTTCTCATAAAGAACTGGTTGAAGATAGTCTGAACAGCAGCTTGTTTAACATTTTTCTGAAGCGGCGCCAAACCTTGACCTCTTACAAATAGCAAGTCATCTTTGAAATCCAATCTTACCATACCTACCTGAGAGTTCATGTACACACGTTTCAGGTTGAAGTTGTAAACCAAGGCAGCCTGTAAGTTTGTATTGAAACTCTCTTGCTTGCCGTTCATGATATCACCAGGATTGGCAATACTACGTTGGTATTGTAAATCTTCTGGCAGGTGGATGTTTGTTGTATTCTGTAAATAGTCTAGACCACCATTCAACACGAATTTCATATAACTGCTTTCCCCTTTGAATAGATCTATGCCTAAGTTGAAAGAACTGATTGATCTGTTTACCAAGGAATTGTTGGTTGATTTATCCGTTAGGGCAATAGGGTTTTCAGTAAAGTATGGGTTGTCAGGGTAAGTACCATCAGGACGTTGTCTCAGGTCGTAGTAATTTGGCGTTGCAGCGATGGCATAGCCAATACTTGCTCCGGTCCTGTTTTGGTTACCAGTAAATCCGCGATCGGTATTGGAGCGGATATAGCTAGAATTTACAGACAATTGGATGGCATTTGTGATCTTTTGGTCGATGTTTGCACGCACGGTATACCTTTGGAATCCTGTGTTTTTAATCAATCCGTTTTCATCATTGATACCACCGGCAACAAAGAATTTTGTTTTTTCTGTACCGCCGGAAACATTTAAACGAGTGTTGCTTGAAAAGCGCTGATGATCATAGAAGTAATCTTCGTAGTTCACAAAGCTATTGTTTGCTTTAGCTTCGCGGAATCTTTCCAGTTCAAGGTTTCTACGATTTGTTTGGCTTTGGGTGGTACCACCATAGAAATAATTGATTTTTTCTTCGGACCAATCATCATAGCCCAGAAGCTTAAGAGGAGTTGTTAGACCAAAGTCCTCCGAGATTGATACTTTCGTACGGCCTTCTTTACCTTTTTTGGTGGTAATAATGATTACCCCAGCATTGGCACGGGTTCCGTAAATCGCAGCGGCAGAAGGACCTTTAAGGATTTCGATGTTTTCGATTTCATCGGGGTTAATGTCGGCAAGGCGGTTTGAACCATCATCTTGTGTTGAGTTACCAGCGCCATTTACAGTTGCTCTACCGGTTGATTGGGTAGAGTTGTTCACATAGACCCCATCTAAGATGATCAAAGGTTGAGAGGCACCAACAAGGCTTGAAAGCCCTCTTAACTGTATGGACATACCACCACCTGGAGCTCCAGAGTTAGAACGGATGTTTGCACCCGTTACTTTACCGTACAGAGCTGCATCGGTCGTTTGAGGTTTAGTCACACCAGTCAGTTCAGCGGCATTCACCGAACTAACAGCATTTGCTAAGTTTTTTCTTTTGATAGAGGAAGCCAAACCGGTAACAACGACCTCATTCAAGGTATTGTTCATGTTTTCCTGCATCTTGATGACAAGGTTGTTGCTTGCAGCAGAGACCTGGACTTCTTGATCTTCAAATCCTACCATTGTAAAGAGGATGGTAGCGGGAAGTTTTGGGGCATTGATGGAGAAATTTCCATTGTTGTCAGAGACACCACCAATTCGGGTGTCTTTAATCCTTACACTGACATTCGAGAGTGCTGAACCTGAAAGTTCATCAACCACCTTTCCTGAGATGGTTGTCTGGGCATAAGTCAATTGAACAAGACTAAGCCAAAAGAAAAGCACATAGAGCAGCTTATGTTTCTTCATAAGATTGATTAATTAGGGTTAGTTTTTAGGTTAAAAAAAGTAATAATTACTAGAAAATTTTCTAGAAAAAGGCTACGGCTAAATTCGGTTTGTTAAGGTCTCAGGCGGTAAAACTAATTTAATTGGAACAGCTTTACAATTTAGAATTATTGTTGTCACTACTTTGTTACCAATGCCTGATTTGTTATCAATGTTTTTACAGAATACGAAATTAATTGGCAAATAATTAAAGATTCAACAATTTTATTTAAAAGTCCATAAAGAATGTAGACTATGTAAAATATGACAATCCTTGTTCCAAAGTGAATAAATTGGTCTGATCGTCTGATTTTCCTTGTTGAAAATTGATGATAAAATCATCAAATCTTTCTTAGTTCAAAAATAAATTTTTAGGCAAACACTTTTTTATAATTTCGCTATTGATAATTGGTAGTTAATTTTCTGCATAAGAGCTTGTTAGGTATTTTTGTGCTATCTATGAAATAAACAATAAATGGTAAAGAATCTGAACAGGATCAATAAATATTAGGATAAGATTACAGAAAAGGGTCTGAGGATTCCTAATCGCCTTATTTTGAACAGATTTAAATTATTGAACCCTACAATTATTAAAAACAATGTTTCTTAAATTTGATTTAATGAAAAAGCAGTTCGCCATATTGTTTCTATTTCTATACGTTTTTTCGACAACGGAAATAAGTCAATTGTTGAAATTACCTATTCTAATAGAGCATTATTTTGAACATAAAGAAAAAAGCTATGATCTCAGCTTTTCTGATTTCTTAGTATTGCATTACAACGAAGACCATTTCAAAGGTCACGCTCATGACGAAGATTATGATCAGGATAAAAGGCTTCCTTTTATGCTTCATAGTTCAACCTTAAGTTTTGTATTTATTTCACCAACAAGTATAAATCTTGAAGTAATAGACAAGGCTTATATCGAGAAGGAAAAGACCTTTCCTTTTGAAAATGAATTTTTAATAAATCACATTTACCTCTCGTCCATTTGGCAGCCGCCAAAGGCTTGTTAATCTTTCCGCCTAATATCGGTTTGTAATCACATTCTTGGGTAACCATGTCCAGATCTTTAAGGAATTGGGGGTTTCAAGGGGGTTACAGACTAGGCTTGAGTTTCATTTTTTTTAAAGATTAACAGAATCCAGATTATGCTTACAAGAATTATTGAGTATTCCGTAAGGAATAAGCTCATTATCGCACTCTTGGTATTGGGGCTTATCGCGGTGGGGTCATATCAGCTTACTAGGCTGCCCATTGACGCAGTTCCAGACATTACCAATAATCAAGTGCAGGTTATTACAGTAGCCCCATCATATGGCGCAACTGATATTGAACGTTTGATTACCTTTCCAATTGAACAGGCCAACAACAATATTTCCGGCAGAAAGGAAATACGGAGTTTTTCGAGGTTTGGCCTTTCCTTAGTGACCATCGTTTTTGAAGATCATGTTGATATCTATTGGGCCAGGCAGCAAGTTGCTGAGCGTCTCCAAAAAGTGCAGCAGGAGATTCCTGCGGAAATAGGAATACCTGAGCTAGGTCCAATATCGACGGGTCTTGGCGAAATATATCAGTATGTAATCCGGGCCAAGACAGGCTATGAACGGAAGTTCAATGTGACAGAATTGAGAACTATCCAGGATTGGGTGGTTAGGCGACAGCTTTTAGGAGTACAAGGCGTTGCAGAAGTAAGCAGCTTTGGCGGCAAATTGAAGCAATATGAAATTGCTGTAAATCCAGATAAATTGAATGCTTATGGAATCACCATTCATGATGTTTTCCAAGCCTTGAATGATAACAATCAGAATACAGGTGGTTCCTATATTGAGAAAGGTCCGACGGTTTTATATATCCGTAGTGAAGGCCTTGTTAATTCCATTATGGATATTGAAAATATAGCCATCAACAAGGAGTCTGAAGTTCCATTATTTATCAGAGATGTAGCGGAGGTAAAGATTGGTTATGCCACACGTTATGGTGCCATGACTTATAATGATGAAGGCGAGGTGGCAGGCGCTGTGGTGATGATGCTAAAAGGAGCCAATAGCAGCCAAGTCATAAAGGAGGTAAAAAAGAAGGTTGCTGAAATCCAAAAAACACTACCTGAGGGCGTGCTGTTGGAACCTTTCTTGGACCGGACAAAGATGGTCAACAATGCGATAAACACCGTTGAAACCAATCTTTTGGAAGGTTCCTTGATTGTCGTTTTTGTGTTGGTGCTATTTTTAGGAAATATAAGAGCAGGCTTTTTAGTTGCTTCAGTCATTCCTCTTGCCATGCTGTTTGCCATCTGTATGATGAACCTGTTCTCGGTCAGTGGCAACCTGATGAGTTTAGGGGCCTTAGATTTTGGGCTCATCATTGATGGTGCAGTTATCATTGTTGAAGCGGTCATGCATCAACTGAGCAAAAATGCGAAATTCCAAGAATTGACCAATATACCGAACAAAAAGATGGATTCTATTGTGGTGGATTCAGCGGGTAAAATGATGAATTCTGCGGTATTCGGTCAGGTCATTATCTTGATTGTTTATCTTCCGATATTGACCTTAGAAGGCATAGAAGGGAAAATGTTTAAACCAATGGCAGAGACGGTTGCTTTTGCGTTATTGGGGGCATTTCTTCTCTCCTTAACTTATATCCCTATGATGAGTTCGGTTTTGTTAAAGAAAAGACAGCTAAAACCTTCCTTTTCGGACCGAATGATGAAAAAGATGGAAGCTCTATATCAAAGAATCCTATTTAAAGTATTGAGGTTGCCCAAACTTATCTTTTCCATTGTTCTAATCCTATTTGCAATATCGATATGGATTTTAAGTCGGATGGGAGGAGAATTTATTCCTTCTCTGGAAGAAGGAGATTTTGCTGTTGACACCAGGATATTGCCCGGAAGTAATCTGAATACCACCATTGAAAGCGTCACAAAGGCAGCGAAAATCTTAAAAACCAACTTTCCGGAAGTAGAAAAGGTAGTTACAAAAATAGGTAGTGGGGAAGTGCCAACCGATCCGATGCCGATGGAAGCCTCCGATATGATGGTTATCTTAAAAGACAAAAAGGAATGGACATCAGCCAGGACCTTTCCAGAAATGGCAGACAAGATGGCAAAGGCATTGGAGGATGTGCCGGGTATAACCGTTGGTTTCCAATACCCGGTGCAGATGCGCTTCAATGAGCTGATGACGGGTGCTAGACAGGATGTAGTGCTCAAAATATTTGGCGATGACCTCGATTCCTTAATGGAAAGTGCCAAGAAGATCGGAAAGATTATCAATGAAGTTGAAGGAACTCAGAATTTATATATAGAGCCTATATCGGGATTATCCCAAGTGCTGGTAAAGTTTAACAGACCTGTCATAGCACAATATCATCTTTCCATTGCAGAAATCAACAAGGTCATCAATGCTGCCTTTGCAGGGCAGCAATCAGGTCAGTTTTTCGAAGGGGAGAAGAGGTTCGACATCGTAGTGAGATTGAACCAGGATCTACGACAAAACCTTCGACAGGTTCAGGATCTCCTTATACCCACGAAAGAAGGAGTGCAGATTCCTTTGTCCAAATTAGCAACCGTGGACATCGTCCAAGGACCCAATCAAATTCAGCGAGAGAATGCGCAAAGAAGGATTGTGGTGGGTTTTAATATTAAGGATCGGGATGTTCAGAGTATTGTTGAGGAACTTCAAGGTAAAGTGGAACAACAGATTAAGCTTCCGGCTGGTTATTCCATTTCCTATGGTGGTTCTTTCGAGAATTTGAATAATGCAAAAGGTAGATTGATGATTGCTGTACCAATAGCCTTAGCGTTGATTTTTATCCTGTTGTTTTTGGCTTTTAAGTCAATCAAAGAAAGCCTTCTGATCTATACGGCGATACCCTTGTCTATTATTGGAGGGGTGTTTCTTTTGGCATTCCGGGGGATGCCGTTCAGTATCAGTGCTGGGGTTGGGTTTATCGCTTTGTTTGGTGTGGCTGTTTTGAATGGAATTGTGTTGATCTCGGAGTTCAATAGGTTGAAGAAAAAAGGCATTAGGAATATTGTCAGGATTGTGATTGATGCTGGCGAAAGCCGTTTGCGACCCGTCTTGATGACTGCTAGTGTCGCTTCATTGGGATTTATCCCAATGGCAATCAGTTCAGGAGCTGGTGCAGAAGTTCAAAGACCCTTGGCAACCGTGGTCATTGGAGGCTTGATGGTTGCAACTTTGCTGACACTGTTTGTTCTTCCATTGCTTTATGTCACCATTGAAAATGGATTTAAAAGAAAGATTAAAAAGCCTGAAATATTAGTTATCATTTTATTGTTCATGAGTTCCTTTTTAGGTAATCAGCTTAATGCACAGACTCCTATTTCACTAGAGGATGCCATGCAATTGGCCATAAAAGAAAATCGCAATATTAAACTAGAGAAACTAAAATCTGACTATGCAAAAAGTTTGATAAAGACAGCTAGCTACGATATTCCTCAGTTTGGGATCAATTCTGAATACGGCCAGGTCAATAGTGCCAATACGGATATCCGATTGAATGCCTCACAAAGCATTGCCTTCCCAACGGTTTACAGCAAACAAAAAGGCTTATTTACTGAGGAATGGAAGAAAAGTGAATTGTATATTGACATGAAAGAATATGAGTTGAAGAAAGCCGTTTCCTTGACTTACTATGAGATGTTGTTCTGGAAGGACAAGATAAAGCTTTTAGAAAGCTATCAACAGCTGTATTCTAAGATGGCGGAGAAAGCAACCTTGCGTAAGAAGGCTGGAGAAAGCAATATATTGGAACTAAGTACAGTGGAGAACCAAAGGTCATCGATTGGTGTTCAGGTCATGCAAATACAACAGGAGCTTGATATGTTGCTTAAGCGTTTTAACTGGCTTCTCAATTCCAATTCAGCATTCACGGTGATAGATGAAGCTCATGCAAAACTTGCTTTTCAAGAGGGTCAAGATAACCCTCAAATAAGTCTATTGGAACAAGAAGTTGTCATTTCTGCTAAACAGGTTGAATTGGAGAAATCTAGGCTATTGCCAGAATTGACACTAGGGTATAGTTTGAATAGTTTCAAAGGGATTGGTCCAAACGATATCTATTACAATGCCGTTCCAAGGTTTCATTCTGTACAGTTCGGGATAGGCTTGCCCATTTTCTCCTCAGGACAAAGGGCCAAAGTGAAAGCATCAAGGATATCAGAAAACATAGCAGAGAGCAATCTTCAAAACTTCAGATACAGCATGGAAGTTCAAAGGGAGCAGCTAAATATTGCTTATCAAAATTCCTTAAAGATTGTCAATCAGTTTGAATCAAGTGATTTAAGGCATGCCCAAATAATTTTGGAAACTGCCCAAAGTCAATTTAATAATGGAGAGATCAATTACTTGGAATACGTGATGCTTTTAAATCAAACCGTACTGGTAAACAATAATTACCTAGATGCTTTGTGGAAGCTCAATGAAGCTGTCATTCAATACAAATTTCTTCTTCTAAATCTATGATCATGAAAATTATAAAATCAATTTATTTATATATATCCTTAATCCTGATGAGCATCATGTTTGCATGTTCAACGAAGGTAAGCGAACAGCAAAGTGTGGCAAACAAAGCAGAAGAGGATCTAGTCATTTTAACGGACGCACAACTAAAAAATGCAGGCATCGAAGAAATGGAAATCTCCGATCAGCAGATTTCAGTGATGTTAAAAATGAATGGCAAGATTGATGTGCCTCCACAAAACTTAATATCCATCAGCGCACCTTTAGGAGGATATTTAAAGCAAACAGATTTAGTGACAGGTAAGAAGGTGGCCAAAGGGCAGGTTCTTGCCATATTGGAAAATCCACAGTTTATACAGTTGCAACAAGATTATTTGACTGCAAAATCGAAGTATAACTTTGCCAATCTCGATTATATCCGTCAGCGAGACTTGAACCAAGCCCAAGCGAGTAGCGACAAGGTTATGCAAGCTGCAAAATCTGAAATGGAAAACCAACAAGTTCTTATGAACACAATTGCACAGCAATTGAGGATGGTCCATATAGATCCTAATCAAATAAGCTCAACTAATATTGTCAATCATGTTGCTGTGTATAGTCCGATTAATGGATATGTCAGTAGAGTCAATGTAAATATCGGGAAGTATTTAAGTCCCACCGATGTCCTTTTCGAATTGATCAATCCCAGCAATATTCATCTCAGCATTAAAGTTCTGGAGAAAGACTTGGAAAAATTAAAGGTTGGACAGGATTTAGTAGCCTATTCAAATCTAGATCCTCAGACTAGATACCCAGCAAAGATCCAATTGCTGGGGGCCATAATTGACGAAAATGGATTGGCAGATGTTCAATGTCAGTTTACCCAAAAGAACCTCAATTTAGTTCCGGGTACTTACATGAATATAGAAATTGTATCACAGACTGCTTTTTCAAAAGCATTGCCCGAAGAAAGCATCGTAGATTACAAGGGACAGAATTTTGTATTTGTTCATGAAGGCAAGAATACCTACCGCATGGTAGCAGTTTCTTTAGGCGAGTCAGATAAGGGATTCGTACAGGTGTTAAATGCACAGGATTTTTCGCAGAAGAAGGTTGTCAGCAAGAATGCCTATACGCTTTTGATGAAATTAAAGAATACCGAAGAAGAATAGTGAAGAACAGGAATTAAAAAATGAGCTGTCCATCTCGACAGCTCATTTTTTCAAGACTGATTAATTTTCTTGGTAACCACCATAATATTTAACTGGGCTCCATGCGGGAATCACTTCCAGTTTTTCTTTGCTGAATGCTTTGAACTGATCATCTGCATATACTATTTTCCCATCTACGATGGTTAAGTTAGATTTTAGTTTTTTGATATCATCTTCAGGAATGGTAAAATAATCCTGATCCAAAATGGTCAAATCCGCATAATAACCTGGTTTTAGCAAGCCTTTTTCATTGCTTTGTTTGATAAGGTCGTAGCCACCTTTTGTCATAAGCTCAAGGGCCAGTGTGCGGTCCAATCGATTTTCCTTTTGTAGGATTTCGGTATTTCCAACCGTCTTTCCAGAGACCAACCAATGGATTGCCAACCAAGGGTTGAAAGATGAGACCCGGGTGGCATCGGTGCCTAATCCGACAGGGATTCCCATTTCTAGGATTTTATGGATGGGTGGCGCTTGATTCGCAGCCTTCTTGCCATACCTTCTGATAAAATTCTCACCTTGGAAAGACATCCTATTTTGAATGGCAATCCCTCCATTTAATGCTTTGATCCTATTTAGGTTTGCATCACTTACCGTTTCCGCATGGTCAAAAAACCAAACAAGGTCTCCCAATGGAATTTCCTCATTAACAGCTTCGATTACATCCAACATCCTTCCAATGGTTTCATCATAAGTAGCATGCAATCTGAATGGCCATTTATTGTTCACCAACAATCGGATTACGGGCAGCAATTGAGTTTCCATGGATTCTGGTAATTCCGGTCTAGGGAAAAGGAAGTTCTCAAAATCTCCGGCATCAGAGACGATATTCTCGCCGGCACCAGCTACATAATAATCTTTGGGTACCGCTGTTGCTTTTGGATGGATGCCCACATCAACCATGCCTACCCATTTGGTATAGTCATTCAGCTCTTCACCCTTTTTCTGGGCGAAAAGGTAATGTGGAAGTCGAATGCTGATCTTTCCTTCTTCATTCAATTTATCGGTTATGCTATAATCATCCGGATAGTTTTGGAAACCACCACCAGCATCCATAACAGAGGTGATGCCTAGGCGATTCAATTCTGTCATGTAAAGTAAGGTTGAATTTATCTTTTCTTCGTCACTCAGCTCGGGCAGTTTGGAAAGGGTGGAGTACAAGATAAAAGCATTGGGTTCTGCAAATAACATCCCAGTTGGATTTCCGTGTTTATCTTTCTCTATTAATCCTCCAGGAGGATTTTCACTCTCCGAGTTAAGTTTCAGGGCGGCAACCCCCGCTTTGTTTAAATACACTTTTCCGTAAAGATAAAGGACGAAAGTCGGTACATCGCCAGTAGCTTCATTGATTTCCTCAAGTGTAGGGAAGCGTTCTTCCTTAAACTGATTCGGAGACCAGCCACCAACAACTCGCACCCATTGGCCTTTTGGAGTCCGTTCGGCTTGTTCTTTTAACATCTGAAGTGCTCTTTCCAGAGTGCTCACTCCATCCCAGCGCAATTCGCTGTTGTAGAATCTGCCAGCTCGGATCACATGGGAATGGGAGTCAAAAAGACCAGGAATTACTGTTTTTCCTTTGGCATCTATTGTTTTGCTGGATTTTCCTTTCAACTTATTGATTTCAGCATTGCTGCCTAAGGCTAGGATTTTATTGCCTTTGATGGCGATAGCTTCAGCAGTGGGATTAGCTTTGTCCATGCTATGGACTTTCGCGTTATGGATAATAATATCTGCCTTCTCTTGTGCCGATAATTGCGAACTGCAAAAAACACAGAGTATAGTAAGGTAGGCAAGTGTGATGTAGTGATTGAATTTTCTCATGATAGATATGTTTAAGGAACTAACTGCTTGCAATTTTGGCTTTTGAAAAAAACAGGCTGTAATAGAGCAGGACCAATGTTGCCGGAATCAACAGGACGACTAAGCCATATTTTGCAGAAAGCAGGGCCCCAGAGATACAGCCAATCAAGAACCCGACAATTAATATGAGCATCCTCCAGAAACTTTTTCTGGCATCAACATCTTTTTCCTTGCCCATAAAGGCATGACAAAAATCCAATGTTGCCTTAGTCACATTTCCAGTCATCACCGTCGTTGGTCCAAAAGTAGATTTACCATAGAGTTTATTGATGGCATTTTTAATACCTAGAGCAAACACTACAACCAGCACTATTCCGAAATTCACTAACGATTCAATGGGATAATCTTTACCGATGAAATGCGCGAGCAGTCCCGAGATAGCTAATATGGTACCCATCACTAAATAAAGAGTACGTTCATTATTGATTTTGCTGTTAAGGTATCCCGTAAAATAAACAGCAACAATAAATACAGGAAAGGTCAGTAATATCCTGTAATCAGAAAGTTGCGGATTGTGGATCAACTTATTGGCAAAGACGACAAAGTTTCCCGTCACATGGGCAGAAAATACTTCATTTCCAGAAGTAAATGTTGCGGTATCGGCATAGCCGGCAACAAATACCAAAAGAAAATTAGCGATGATTTTTGAAATGTTGTTTTCCATGTTTTTTAATGTAGAAAGTTGTTTATGATCCAGTAGTCCACTGATTTGGTTCCTGCTCCAAATAATACCAGCAACAATAGAGAAAGACTGTACATAAAGGGCACATCTCTTTCTACCACACTATCTTTCCTGTGGATGACAAAGTATCCAATAGCCGTGATCATTAATGCTGGCAGCATAACTAAGCGGGTACCAAGCCCTATGACTCCTAATAATGGAAGATATAGGGTGGCGAATACTGAAATTAAATTATTCAGTTTTTGAGGCAAACCCAAAGGATTTGGGGTGTCGTGATGGCTGTCCGTTTTCTTTAGACCATGCACTCGCATCAGTTCGATCATCAATAACACCCTGAACCCAAGGAATACCCAATTGTTAAATTCTGATCCTAAATCAGAGTATAATAGTTTGGTTATTAGCTCTTGCATGGATATTTATTAAAATGAAAAACAAGAACAGCCTAAAGTACCCCAGAAAGACGTGTAATTATTTACTGGGACATTGCTCATCCTAGCCACATTATGGTTATGGCCATGAACATTGCATGAGCCAATACATGCATGGATGTACTGTGCTTGCGCTTGGGCCATAGCCTTTGCTTTCGCCGATTTGACGTCGCTGCTATTCTTATTGTAGCTTGAAAGTTCAAGATTGTTAGATCCAGGGAAATAGCCATTGTAGTTTTTGGTCGGCGACCAATCCGGTAAAATTGGAAGGGCAGGAGGTGCTTCGTTTCGGAAATCACCTTTAGCATAGACGATCTTACCCCCAACAACGGTCAGGTCAGCCTCGATATCTTTGATTTCCTCTTCTTGAACATTGAAATAATCACGGTCCAAAACAACCAAGTCTCCTAATTGACCTACTTTGATCTCGCCCTTTTTGCCTTGTTCGTTTGAGAACCAAGAGCCACCTTTGGTATATAATTCAAGAGCGGTTTGACGGTCTAAAATGGTTTGATCGGAATAGATTTTCTGTCCTCCTACTGTTTTTCCGGCAGCTAACCAGTATAGGCCAACCCATGGGTTATAACTTGCAACACGAGTGGCATCAGTACCTCCGGCTACAGGAATACCCATCTCCAACATCTTTTTTACTGGTGGGGTATGTTCAGCAGCATCTTTGCCATATCGTTCGGTAAAATATTCACCTTGGTAGGCCATTCTATGCTGAATTGCAATACCACCGCCCAATGCCTTGACACGTTCAATGTTTTGTTCGGTAATGGTCTCAGCATG
Organism: Sphingobacterium sp. LZ7M1; assembly: GCF_024296865.1. GTDB lineage: Bacteria > Bacteroidota > Bacteroidia > Sphingobacteriales > Sphingobacteriaceae > Sphingobacterium. The sequence continues at coordinate 1,781,240 of NZ_CP101134.1, forward strand.
GTCAAAAATCCAATGCAATCCATCAAAAGGAACTTCCTTGTTTACTTTTTCAAAGACATTTAAGAATCTATTGATACTCTCGTTATAGGTCGCATGTAACCTGAATGGCCATCTGTTGGTAACCAAAAGCTTCACCACTTTTTCCAGCTCTTCTTCCATGGTTTCTGGAAGGTCAGGCCTTGGTTGCAAAAAGTCTTCGAAGTCAGCAGCAGAATAAACCAACATTTCGCCGGCACCATTATGCCTGTATTTATCATCCCCTTGGAAAAGCTTTACACTGTCTATCCAGCCTTGAAAATCTTGATATTCCTCTTTAGGTTTCTGTGTAAATAGGTTGTATGCTATCCTTACGGTCAGTTCATCTTCATCCCTTAAGGTTTCGATGACTTTATAATCATCCGGATAATTTTGTGAACCACCGCCAGCATCGATTACACTGGTAATCCCAAAGCGATTCAACTCACGCATAAAATGTCTTGTGGAATTCAAGGACTCCTCAAAACCTAATTTTGGACCTTTGCCCAATGTCGCGTACAAGATGGTCGCATTTGGAGTCGCTAGGATCAAACCTGTTGGATTGCCATTGGCATCCTTTTGGATTTCTCCTCCCGGAGGGTTAGGCGTGTTTTTATCATAACCGACAGCACGAAGGGCAGCGGCATTCAAAAATGCTCGGTCATATAAATGAAGGATAAAAACAGGGGTATCAGGAGCGATGGCATTGAGCTCCTCCAAAGTAGGCATCCTTTTCTCTGCAAACTGCTGTTCTGTCCAACCGCCTACAACTCTGACCCATTGCGGACTCGGTGTGATATCCACCTGTTCCTTAAGCATTCTCAAGGCATCAGCCAAAGAAGGTACTCCATCCCAACGCAGCTCAAGATTGTAGTTCAGACCACCGCGGATTAAGTGGGTATGTGAATCGTTGATGCCCGGGATAACCGTTCTTTGCTGCAGGTCCACAAGTTTGGTCTTGTTGTCCGAAAACTCCATCACTTCCTTGTCGGTACCAACCGCAATAAATTTATCATCTTTTATAGCCACTGCATTGGCTATCTGGTTTTCTTTGTCTAAAGTATTAATCTTTCCGTTATATAATATTATGTCTGCTTTCATGATTATTTATTTTTAAAAATTATACTTCTAAAATGAATATTGAATTCCCAATGCAGCTGAGAACAGGTCTACAGCATCCGATTCCTGTAAGAATTGATCGGTTTTGAAATAGGCAAAGTCACCCATGAGAACAAGCTTTTCTTTGAGGTGATACTGAGGGCTGACCTGAAACTGGCTACCAATGTTTCTTGATTCCTGATTTAGGCTTTTTATCAAGGGATTTCCGCCTACATCATATACGGCATCTTCACTCGAGTTCCTCCAGAAATAGATGTATTCTAAGGAAACTGTAAGGTCCTTGATAGGATTGATTTTGCTGTAAAGATGGATGTTGGTTAAGTTTTTAGGACCGATGATCGGACTTAATCCAAAATAGGCTCCTTTTGGATAGATAGGATCGAAGGTATTCAGCGTTTGATCTGTTGAATCCTTGTCTCCGCTGATGTATTGCGCTTTTAAGCCTAAAATTGGTTTCCAATCTAATTCCGCAAACTTATACGTGATATGAGCTGAGGCCGTAGAGGAGTTGATCTGTTCCCCTGAATTAGCCTTTCCCCATTGTAGGAGTGCTTCTAGATCATAAGTGAAGTTTGAGGTGCCTTCCCAAATTCGAAGCCCTAAAGAGTGCTTCTTGGTTTCATAACTATGTAGGTTGATAACTTCCTTTTTTCTATGGATACCTAAATAGTAAAGGTCAAAATTCTGGATCACAGGAACATGATGCTTAACAGCATATATTCCCCATAGCACATTGTTCTGATTTAAGAATCTATCATTAAAGAAACCGGTCTTGGCTTGAACGTATGTGGAAAGAAAAGCATCAATCGACAGGTCATTTTGTTCATATTTAACCTTGATGGCATCAAATGATTGCCTGTTGTTAGGTCCTTCCCGAACAGAAATAATCCTTTGTGAACCATATTGAAGTTCCTGTCTTCCTATCGTCGCTGAAATCTTATTCGAGTTATTGATTTTATGGGAATATTTATAATACGCTTGATGTAGATCCAAAACATTTTCATCGACGGGGGACACCGGTTTAGGTATTCCATTTGCCAATCCACTTTGGAACTCAACCTTGAATTGATGGGATGCACCTACATTTAAGGATGCATTCCATAAAAATCGAGTCAATAAGTAATCGGAATCATTTCCCTTTTTCCAATTTTGATTGTTGAAATGAAAATATTGCACGCGGATATCTCCTCCCTGTTTGAAATTGATTTTGTTTGATCGTTCTATGGAATCTTGCTGTTGGGAAAAACCAAAAACTGGAATTAATGATATGATTGAAATAAAAATATATCTGCTAATAGTCATTCGCCAGTTTTTGGTTTTGTTCATCTTCTACCTTAAAATAATAGGGTTAGAGGATTAATTGTTTTTATTAAGCATGTGTTTCGCATAGTGCACACCTAAACCGTATGATCCTGCTCTTTGCTTGATTAAGTTGTTTACAGGTTCGTAAGTTTCTTGACGTGCCCAATCTCTCTGTAGTTCCAATACATATTGAACAGCAGTGATCGGAATTACACCAGCTTGTTGCATGCGGATTAAGGACATGCTATGGGCCTCAGGTTTAATGTCACCACAGGCATCAGTAACGACATATACTTCATAACCTTCTTCAATTGCCGAAAGTGCTGGCATCGCAATACATACACTGGTCCACAGACCAGCCAATACCAATCTTTTCTTTCCTGTGGCTACGATGGCGTCATGGGCATTTTGGTCTTCCCAAGTGTTCATTGTGGTACGGTCGATATAAGGATGGGTTGCTTGCGGATATACATCTTCGATCTCAGGGAATACGGGTCCCGAGAACGTTTCTTCGGCTACTGTAGTTACGATGGTAGGGACATTGAAGATTTTAGATCCTCCGGCTAGCAAGGCTACATGGGCGCGCAACTGCATCATGGGGATGGATGAGGTTGCAAAAGCCATTTGTCCTTCATGGTCGATCAACACTAAAGCATGGTTGTCTGGTGTCAGAAGTGATTTTGCTGGGGTTGGATTTTTGGATGTCATGGTCTTTGTGATTAAATAGTGAAAAAAATATTTAGTTAATTAGTTTCGCAGGTATTAAAATAATGTTCAAAACCTAAAACATATTTCAAAGTTATTTCCTGAATGATAACTATCCATTGATTTATGTTAATAAATTTAAAAAGAACAATTAAATGTTTAACCATCTAATTTCCAGTTTGTTTTCACAATTAATGTTAAATTATTAACAGCAGAGTAGGGATGTGTCCTTTGCTTTAGGCAAGGTTTTAAAAGAAAATTCTAACAGAAATCTTAAAAAGATGAAAAAAAATTTAAAGTTATTAACCGAAAATTATGCGTGTTGGATAAAATATTATCAATAGTAAAGCGGGTAAACTTAGGGTAGGAATTTCATGGCCGATCCAAAACAGCAATTTTTGCCTTCTTTCCAGCTAAATTCCATAATTTGCTTCTTGTTATTGCAGCTGTTTTTTTGCCGGATGTAAAATGAATTCTAATTCCATGTATAAAATTGAAACGCTTACCCAATCCGATCGAGGACATACCCTTCACCATAATTCCGTTTTCAACTTCAATAATGAATGGATCGTTTTCGACGCAAGGAACGACGATACTAAAATTGGAGAATGTACCGAAATTGGAATGGTCAATGTTAACTCCAAGGAAGAAAGAATCATATACCAGACCAAGAACCCAAGCCAATATGGTCCAGGAGTAGGAGCAGCATCTTTTCACCCGCATGAAAACCTTGTGATCTTTATCCATGGCTTACCTGATGCCAATGCTGAAAAACCTTACGCAATGACCCGCCGTTTTGGAATGATGGTCGAACTTGGTCATGAGATCAATGCCTATCCAGCAGACTCAAGGGATATCCAAAAGCCGTTTTCAAAAGGAAGCTTAAGGGGTGGAACGCATTCGCATTGCTGGAGTCCCAACGGTGACATGGTTAGTTTCACCTATAATGACGAGTTTATTGAACCTGATTTAAGGACCGTTGGAGTAATGTTTCAAAAGGGTCCTGTAGAAAAAGTTGAACCTATTCCTGGAAATATACAAGGAACCTATTTTTCCAGCCTTTTAGCTCAGGTGGTACCAAAGGCCATCCCAGGCTCGGATCAAATCGTAAAAGCATTTGATGAATGTTGGTTAAATGATAATGTCTTGGCTTTTCAAGGTAATACGTTAAATAAGGAAGGTAAGCAGATAACCGAAATCTATACCGTTGAAATTAATAGGGATTTATTGCTCAAGGATTCTGTTAATGATGAAAACATTTTGGATTATCCAAAAGTACCTCAGGATATAGAAGCTGTTAGGATCACGAGATCGGAGAAAGGCTTGTCAAATTTAAGGCATTGGCTAAGAGCAAGTCCAGATGGAGGAGCCATTTTTGCATTGGCCAAAGATAATCAGGATAAAAACCAAATCATACAATGTGAAATTCCTTCTGGGAAAATGATCTATCTTAGCGATTTTGATTTTTCAGTTGCATCAGCTATCAATCTTGACCCAAAAGGAGAGCGGATTACTTTTATTGCCAAAAATAATGTTTACCTCTTCCATTTGAAACAGTCCAAATTGGTTAAACTCACCGATTTCACTGAAGAGGACCTTCCTGTTCAAGGAATCCCTAACTTCTCTAGGAATGGTCGCATCATCGCATTTAATCAATTTGTGGAGAACAACGGGAAACTGAATCAACAGATCAAATTGATTTACCTAAAATAGAGCGTACGTTTAAACATGAATATCCGTCAATAACCAAAGGTTTTTGTAATTTAGGATGTTCATCACCCTAAGGAATAAAATACATGGTCGATCAAGGCAATAAAGACGAAAGAGAATTGCTTTTGCAATTGCAAGCTGGAAATCGTACTGCTTTTGAAAAACTATACCATAGGTACGCTGAAAAACTTACGATAAAACTCCTGCAACTCGTGAAATCGGAAGATCTTGCCCAAGATCTATTACAGGATATCTTTCTTAAAATTTGGCAGATCAGAACAGAATTAAAGGAAGAAAAATCTTTTGGAGCCTTGCTCTATACCATGGCGACCAATCAATCGCGAAACGCATTTAGGAGTTCAATTCGAGAACAGAATCGTATTTCTCAACTAAATACGGGAGAATTCTACTCGCACGTGGAGGAGAACTTACAGTTTGAAGAAACGAATAAACTATTTGAAGAAGCGCTATCTGCTTTGACACCTAGACAAAGAGAAGTATATGTACTCCATAAACTGGAAGGTAAAAGCTATAAAGAAATAAGTGAAGAACTTCAGATCAGCCATTCCGCCATCAATCAACATTTGCAGATCGCTAATAAGCAGATCCGATTATTCCTTCAAAGTAGGTTTCCTCAGCTACTTTTGTTCTTGGTTCCCTTTGTCTCAAGCAATTATTTTCGCTAAAAGTCTAAAATTATATATCTGATAATCAGGTTTATATAAATTATTTCAGTTTTTTTATAAAACTAACCTGTTACTTTTTAGGTATTCGGTGTATTCTAAGTATAGTCCACTAACTATTAATAAAGCCAATTTTAAAATCCGATATGGAAAAGAATGAACAATATCGCGTTTTGTTCCATAAGTATATTAACGATACTTTGGATAAGGATGAACTAGACCTGTTGACTTCCATGATTGACTCAGAAGAATATGAAGAGGAAATGGATGCTTGTTTTCGGGAATATTTCCAGTTATCCGACAATAATAAGGATCAGGAAAACCTGAAGATCAAATCTGTTCCAATTGTAGAAGAAACCTGGAAGCAATTGAACCTAAAAATCAATGAAGAACATCGTGTCATAGAATTTCCTAAGCACCGAATTTCACCAGTTTTGAAATATGCTGCTGCCGTACTATTACTGATGAGCATTTCAACGGTTTGGTACTATATATACAATAAAGCTAAAGTAACATCGCAGGAACAGGTTGCCTCAGCAGATATCTTCCCAGGAACCAATCGCGCAACTTTAACCCTTTCCAATGGAAATGCCATTGCATTAAGTGAGGGGCAGGAAGGACTTGTAGTCGGAGCAGATCAAATGACCTATGCAGATGGGACAACCATTATGAAAACTCCGGAAGTGCAGTTGGCAACCATTAGCACCCCGCGGTCAGGTCAATATCAAGTGACCTTGCCTGATGGCTCTAAAGCTTGGTTAAATGCTGCTTCATCCATTAATTACCCTACTCAATTTATTGGAGAAAACAGACAGGTAAAAATTACGGGTGAAGTATATTTTGAAATTACGAAAAACCCAAAGAAACCATTTATCGTTCAATCTAATAATCAATTCGTAAAAGTTTTGGGAACCTCCTTTAATATCAATGCTTATGGTGATAAAGGGCAGGTGATTACTACTTTGGTTGAAGGTAGTGTGCAGGTGAGCTCGGATCAGAACAATGCGGTTGTTAAGATTAAACCAGGTCAACAAGCTATTCTTTCAAGTAATGGAGAATTGCAAACCAGAGTAGTTGATACAGATGAGTATGCTTCCTGGAAGGATGGTCTCTACATGATCAATAACCTAAGTCTGGAAGATTTTGGAAAGAAAATCGAGCGATGGTATGATGTTGAAGTAGATATGGGACCTTTTAAAGAACAAAAACTCTCGGCTACCATCAGAAGGGACGTGAAGTTAAATGAAGTTTTAGAAGCAATAGAATTAAATACCAAGATTAAATTTAAAGTAAAAGACAGGAAAGTAACTGCATATAAATAGGGGCCGATCTATTGTTTGCCTTTACAAAAAGCTGCCGAGGTGCTGAAGACACCTCTGGCAGTAATGCCTGAAAAAATAAAAGTATAGCTAACTATTTTTTAAACAGACAGTACAAACTTAATCATTAGACTGGATTTTACAATTTAAGTCCGTCTTGATTTATGGAATGTATTGTTCATTATGATGTACCGATGAGCAATAAAAAACATGTTTTTTTATTAAAAATGAAACTGACCATTTTTCTATTTTTATTTTCCATGCTAGGGGTCATGGCGAAATCTAATGCACAGAAAGTCAATTTGGACCTCAAAAATGCCACCTTCAAGAAAGCATTTTTAGAACTTACCAAACAGACTGGCTATATCTTTGTGTTTGAGGATGGCGTAATAAATCCGGATTGGAAAATTAACCTAAAAGTTTCGAACAAGGATTTTTCAGAGGTAATGCCTGAGTTACTTGAGAATAAGCCTCTGCAATTTAAGAGAAGTGGAAAATCCATTTCAATTTCATTAAAGCCAGTAAGCCAAGTCAATCCTTCAAGAGCTCCACAGGTCAGTGAAAGCCAAGAGCAAGGGACCATTACTGGTCAGGTTTTAAATGAAAAAGGAGAAAAGCTGATTGGGGCAACCATCATTAATCTTCGTACACAGAAAAACTATTCTACGGATGCGCAGGGTAGTTTTACCATCGATGATGCGCAAGCGACAGATATTTTGGAAATATCGTATTTGGGATATGAAAAAAGGCAGCTTCAATTGGATGGGAAATCATTCTATTCTGTGCTACTGACTCCCAAGCCTGAAAGCATCGGTGAGGTGACGGTTGTCAATACTGGTTTTCAAACTATTTCTAAAGAAAGGTCCACAGGCTCATATGGTACCGTATCCAAGGCTCAATTGGAGAAACCTTCTACCAATATTTCGCAACGGTTGATCGGGACAGTACCTGGAATGCAAGCTAGGTCTGTAGATGATAAAGGAAATCCTAAACTCGAGATCCGTGGCCAATCCAGCTTGATGGCCAATGCATCCCCATTGGTTGTTGTGGATGGTTTTCCTATCCAAGGTGATTTCTCCTCCATCAATCCCAATGATGTTGAATCCGTTACTGTTTTGAAGGATGCCGCAGCAGGCTCAGTTTGGGGAGCTCGTTCTGCAAATGGGGTTATTGTTGTCACGACTAAAAGTGCCAATAAAAATGCTCCATTAAAGGTGGAATTAAATGTATTCACTAAAATCTCACCCAAACTGGATTTAAGCTATGTTCGTCCACTGGCTTCCTCTTCTGAAACGGTAGATTATGAAATGAAAGCCTATGAAAATTGGCGTGCCCTACCTGATCCATTTTCTTTTTATGATGTAGGCTATGATTGGGGAACAGCATCCATATTGATGAATGAAGCTAATTATGGGTTTATAACAACGGCTGAGCGTGATGCACAATTGGCTCAATTGAAAACTTTGGACAATAAGAAGCAGATCACTGATCATTTGCTTGACAATCCAGCGGCTACCCAATACAATTTCTCCATTTCCGGTGGCTCTGAAAGGATGACCAATTATCTATCCCTGATGCATGAAAGTAACCAGTCAAACTTTAAAGAAACCAATGGTAAAAAATATTTGATCAACTTTAGGAATATTACCAGCATTACAAAATGGTGGGATTTAACCTTGGGAGCGAATTATCTGTTCAATAAAGACCATAACAGTGGAGTTACCTTGGAAGATCTGAATAGCTGGTCACCTTATGATATGTTGATCAATCCTGATGGCTCCTATACAAATGTCCATAAATATTATGCACCTATTCTAGATCGAGAAGTTCCTACTGCTTCATTTCCTTATGCTGACTGGACCTATAACCCGATATTAGAAATTGCAAACAGAAACCTCAGTATAGAAAATACACAGGCTAGATTTCAAGGGGCCATGAATTTTAAATTGTTAAAAGGCTTATCTGCAGAATTAAGAGGTCAATATGAATATGGAACAGCCAATACCCGAAATCTGTTCAATGAAAACAGTTTTGAAGTCAGAAAGTCTGTAAACGAATCGACGACTTGGGATCCATCCGTGGAACCCAACCTCTTTATAATGAACCTTCCAAAAGGTGGCATTTTAAAGCAAAAACGAGTACGTACAGATTTATATAATGTAAGAGGGCAATTAAGGTATAACCGCGATTTTGGTCCCGATCATGAGCTTGATGCCTTAGCGGGTATGGAATTCCAAAGCTTAACAGCGGAGTCTGTTGAAAATCCACCTGCCTATGGGTATAATGAAGAAACCATGTCTGTAGGGACTTTTCCAAATGGCCCTGGAGGACCATCTAATCCTATCCTAGATTATTTGGGACAGGAAATTACGTTTCCATACCTTAATGTTTTTGGATACACGACACAGCGCCTATTCTCTGCTTACGGGAATGCTGCATACACTTATAAACAGAAATATATCCTTTCCGGAAGTTACCGTTTTGATGCATCCAATTTAATTACTGATGATCCTAAATATCGTTATGCCCCATTCTTTTCCGTTGGGGGAATGTGGCATCTCTATAAAGAAGGGTTCATGGAAAATGTGGATTGGATAGACCGGTTAACAACCCGATTGACCTATGGAAAGTTAGGCAATTATGATCCATCTACCACATTCAGGCCCTTGATTACACCAAGCCAGTCTCCCGATCTATATATCAATGCACTGATTGCTGGATTTGCAAGTTACGGTAATCCAACCCTTAGATGGGAGCAGACCAGTAATTGGGATTTCGGAATAGACTTTTCATTTTTTGAACACAAACTATTTGGTAAGGTAGACCTCTATAAAAAATCTGGTAAAGACCTTTTGGCCGAATTGTCCATTCCTTCTATCCATGGTACGTTTATCCAGAAACTGAACAATGCGGCAATGGTCAATAAAGGTATTGAAATAGATCTTGGTACTTCGCAGAATTTTGGCGACCAAGTACAGTGGACTGGAAACTTAAATTTCGCTTATAATAAAAATGAGATCACGGATTTATTTGTTGTGAATTACAATGCATTCCAAATGCCTTTGGGCGGTTCTGCTGCTTATGTAAAAGGCTATGATGCCAATACGGCATGGCGATGGCAATATTCTGGTGTCGTCGATAATCAACCGACCCGAATTGGCCCTGATGGTGAACCCTTCCCATTATCTTCTTTTCCTGAAGGCAATCCATTAACCTATTTGAGAAATATGGGTACCATGGTTGCACCATATACCCTTGGCTTTATGAACTCCTTCAAGTATAAGAACTTTGATTTCTCCTTTATTTTCACTGGTAAATTTGGGCATGTATTTCAAACGCTAGGATTCAATTATCCGCCAAACTGGGTTTCTAGAGTGCTTCCGAATTCAAAATTATCGGAAGTGAATACTGCAGATCCAAGCAAGATGGTCCCTTTGCCGTTGAATAAAGATGATTCGGAATATTATATCTGGAGCTATGTGACCAGTTCAATGGATTATCTGATCCAATCAGCATCGCATGTGCGACTTCAAGAAATCTATTTAGGATATCATTTTCCAGAAACCTTGACCAAAAGAATTGGGATCAACAACGTACTGTTGTATGCACAGGGGAACAATCTATTCAGCATCTATTCCAACAAGGCTGGAGAAGACCCAGAATTCCCAATGGGCGGAATGCGTTTGATGCCTAGCTATACCTTCGGGTTGAAGTTTGACTTTTAAAACTTAGAAAATGAAAAAAAGAATATTTACGATATCGATCATATCTTCCCTGTTATTAGCTTCATGTAGTAAAATTGATGATTTCTTAAATGAACCTCCAAGCAAAACCTCGGAATTGGAAATCAAGACCTTTGATCAGTTGAACCAGTTGTTAAATAACTATAGCGAGGTATTTGCCCAAGATTTAAACATGACTGCGGTCTTTAGTTCTGATGATTATTTTCTTAGTACGGCCATTTATGATGCCGATCCTTCGGTTATATCCATCACAGCAGTTAAATACGGTCTTTGGGATAGCAACTTTTTGCCAACAAACACTGGTGATGATTTCTGGACAGCTGAGTATAAAAAGATTTTTTATGCTAATACTGTTTTGACCTATCTGGACCAAGTTTCGGGTGGAACTACTGAACAGAAAAACAACATAAAAGCTGAAGCTCACTTTATTAGGGCTTATAGCTTATGGCAATTGGCAAATACCTATTGTTTACCTTATACCGAGGCCAATGCAAATGAGCTCGGCTTGCCCATAAAATTGACTATCAGTTTTGAGGAAAATAGCGAACGTCAATCTTTGGCAAATACCTATGCGCAGATTGAAAGTGATCTTGCTGAGGCCTTAAAGATCAATACGCCATTGGTCCAAAGTGGGAGAGCAGTACATTGGCGAGCCAATAAGACTGCAGTAAATGCATTTGCAGCAAGGTATTGGTTGAACAGGAATGATTATGCCAAATCTCTACAATATGCTAATGATGCTCTATCGGGTTATAGTATCCTTGTCGATTATAATTCCCAAATGCGTTTTGGAATTCCTAAAACTGTAACACTGGATGCAGGTACAGCAAATCAGAAATCTTTTACGATTCAATATCCCTATACCCATAATAATCAAGTAGAATATACCGATATGATCGGATGGAAGGAGTTCCTATATTTTAGGATGCTTTCCAATCCCAGTTATTGGTATGTACCTAGTCCCGAATTATTGGCTTTATATGACCAAAAAAATGATCTACGCTATAAATACAATATCGTTAAAGGTTACTCTTATGATAGAGGGATGTTAAAGCCATCCTATGATTATCCTGGCTATGTATTTTTTTATAAAGATCGAATTCCCTCAGGACCAACTGTTGCGGAGATGCTCTTAACAAAATCGGAAGCCCAAGCCCATTTAGGAAATGCAGCTGCTGCCATGGAAACATTAAATACTTTACGTTCTAAAAGAATGCTTGCGGGACCTTGGGTCAATTTAACAGCTTCAAATAAGGAAGATGCCATTAAAAAGGTTTCTGATGAAAGAAGACGTGAAATGCCTTTTTCCCAAAGATGGATTGATGTCCGTCGATATAATCATAATGAGATTTCCTCAGATGATATCATTATGAAAAAATCCTTCTATCCGTATAATAACTCAGTTGTCAATAATGATCAGCCTAAACAGGATTATACGTTATCCAAGGACTCAAGACGTTGGGCAGCTCCAATTCCGGTTTCGGATATAGAAGCTAGTAATGGAAAAATTGAACAGAATAAATACTAGAAATCGGATTTATTATGAAAATCAAACTTATTCAAAGCACTTGCCTACTTATTATTTTCATGGCATGTTTGGTAATGCTAAATGCCCAGACAAGAGAAGAGTATTTATATTCTGCCAAGGAAATGGCTGACCTTCGGGCTGCGGTACTTGCTCATCCAGATAGTATGGAGCTGCATGAAGAGTATCTTGCGGGATTTGCTAAGCCTGAACAGGCAGAAATTGAGTACATCAAATTAATAGCTAAATTCCCAAATTCAGCAACCTTTCCGATAGCAATTGCCAATAAATTAGGTGATTTCAATCCCAAAAGAAAGCAATACTTGTTAAAAGCGGCAGAAATCGATCCAAAAAATGTAGAGAACTGGGAAAATCTGGCAAGCGATGCAGCCTTCAAAGGAAACAAAGAAGATGAAATCAGGTATATTCAAGAAGCTGTCCAAGCTAATCCAGAAAGCCTTGATCTAAAAGCCAGATATGTGTTCCTGTTTTCTGATGATGCAGATGAGTTTAAGGTAAAGGCCAATGAATTTATCGATAAATACCCTAATTCTGAACAAGCCATTACCATATTTAATATTGCGGGAATAGTATTAAAAAATGATGCAGATAAGATCCAGTCCGGTGAACGTATGTTGAAATTGTTTCCGGATAATGAAAGTCTGGTTTTTTTGGTAGCAGTGGTGCGACTGGTTGATTCTTATATAAAGACCGAACAGTACGATAAGGCCATTGAACTAGCAACAAATTATAAGGATAAGGGAGAAGCTGATTTAGGATTAGGTGAAAAACTCTCATTAGCGCAAAGCCTCAAAGAATCTGATGCTAGAATGAAAGCTGGCCAATTTGCAGAAGCAAAAGAACAGATCATCAATATTCAATATAGAACTTTGAATGGTAATGATTTAGGGAGCTTACTGATGCTGAAGAAGGCTTTGGCGTTAGACGCGAACAAAGAGACCCAAGCAGCATATGATAGTTTAATTATTCTTCAGGCGCATAAACCTTCATTAGCCAGTCAGGAAGCCATTTATAGATATGGCGCAAAATTGAATAAGAGCAATCAGGTAGTGGATACTGATGTTTATCAACATGTCATGAAGCAGGCAGAGAATGCCAAGCCTTTTTCTCTTGATTCATTCGATTCCGAAAAGAAAGTTACCTTGGAAGATCTAAAGGGGAAAGTAACTTTACTGACTTTTTGGTATCCTGCTTGTGGACCCTGCAGAGGAGAGATGCCGCACTTTGAAAATGCAATTAAGGGCTTCGATCGCGATAAGTTCCAATACTTAGGAATCAATATCTATAGGGAACAAGATAAGCTCATCAAATCCTTTTTAGACAATACAGGTTTTAGTTTTACCCCTTTGGGAGCAAGTAAAGAAATAAAAAAAGATTATCAAATAGTCGCTGCACCTACTAACTTTATCATTGATCAGCAGGGGAGGATCGTCTATTCAGATTTTACAGTTGATGCTGAAAATGAACAGATGTTGACCTTGATGATAGAATCCATGATGAAATAGATGGAGATTAAGAAAGGCTTTTCCATACCAGAAAAGCCTTTTCTAATTTATCATACCCGATTGATCAACGGATCTGTTATGCTCTCTTTGCCGGTTTCCACTCTTCCAGCAAATCTTTGATAAAAATCTTTATTTCCTTGTGTAGTTAAAATGAAATCATACCAACCTGAACTTCCAGTCAAATCGATGCTCAAATTCTCCTCTGCGTTCGCTGGAATACTCTTTTCAAATAGGACGCCTTTTTTATAGCTTATATCTTTCACACTGATCTGTAAAGTTGAAGAACCCTTGTTTTTTATCCTTAGGCTAATATTTTCAGTAGCTGCTTTCGTCATTCGTTTCAATTCTCCTGAAACTTGGACCTGAATTTTCGGATCTTGTGCCGTACCGGCGAATTCCCTAAAGAATCCATTTGGACCGTGTAGATGTAAGCGGTATTTTCCGGAATCAAAAGATGAGATAGGCCACTCATATTGGATTTCATCGCCAGCTTTAACAGCAAAACTGCTATGGCATCATCCAATGCTTTTTGCTTATCTCGGATGCTGGCTTGGACTTTCTTTGCCCGTTCTTGCGAAGATGGACTTTCTTCTTGAAGTTTATTGATTTCACCTGGTAGGGTTTCTATCCTGTTTTTTAGGCCTGCTACATAGCGATCATTGAATTTTACCTGATAAGCTTCAAAAAATTCAAGCAGGTTACATCCGAAATTACTAAGCCAAGAACGCTCTTCTCCTTTAAACCCACCCACACTGCTCAATTCATTCTGATAAAATCCCCAAGAAATGCCATTGTCCTCAAGTAATTCAGGGAATGTTTTCCAGGTCTCCTGTCCATAGGAATAGTCCTCATTCCGGATGTTTGCTTTTGGCAATCCGTCTTGGGTACTCATGATTTTTCCAGTCCAGAAAAAAGAACGGTTAGGGGTTGTACTGGTCATGGCCGAACAGAAGTTTTGGTCACAAATGGTGAAGGCATCTGCCATGGCATAATTGAAGGAGAGGTCCTCACGATTGTAATGGCCTAAAGTCAAAGGCATATCTGCATATCTCTTGTTGCTGGAGCGTTTTGAGAGCAACCACTTGTCATATTTCCCAAGATTATAGGCATCGACCTGACTTGCTCTAGAATGTGGTAGATCACCGATCCATGTACTTTTACTTTCTTTGATATTCAAGCGAAAAGGAGCATAGGTTTTACCTGCGAGATCTGTTTGGAACCAAACAGGATTTTTGTTTGGAAGTAGCATTGCTCTCGGATCATTGAAACCTCTGACCCCAGAAAGAGAGCCGAAGGCATGGTCGAAAGAGCGGTTTTCCTGCATTAATATCACAATGTGCTCAGCATCTAGAAAGGTACTCCCAAGATCGGGATCGATGGCCATTGCTTTTTGAATAGCGGAAGGAATTACATTCACCATTCCTGTCGCCCCTGAAAGCATAATTACTTTCCTTAAAAATTCTCTGCGGTTATCCATGAGATGTTGGGTTTGTTTAGGTTTACCTAATTTACCCCATTGGGAGAGAAAATTTCGAGAGAATTGATTATGAAATTGTTAAGTGAATAGAATTGTTACGAATGAAGATTGCAAGCCTCCGGCATTCTTTCCACTTTTCCGCCAAAGAAATGAGATGTTTGATAAAGGACTTCCTGCGGAAGGATGATTGTTTGTATAAATAGGGAACTCCTAGCGGGGATGGAATATTTGTAGAAATTGGATGTGTGCGGTGGCCAACCCACAGCGTGGGTGAAATATTTTTCAATAAATCTTTTTGAAGACAGAAAACAGTTCTTTCGCTTTGCTCAAGATGACAAAAATCCTAAAAAACAAGAAATAGATTCTTCGTTTCACTCTGAATCCCTCTTTAGCGGATTTTGATTCTGTACAATCAATGAAGAATCTTTACGGTTCTCCCCATAATGGCTTTGTCTACTTCAATCTTCGATTGAAGGACTGTTCGCCAATTCCATAAGGGCTGTTGTAGAATGAAGATCTGCATCGTTCCGAGATGCTTCGTTCCTCAGCATGACACAAAAAAAACGTTAACTTATTAGTTTTGACCTACGACCCTGTCGTCCTGCACCGCGGGTGCAGGAACCGTTCGCCAATGCTTTTTTTCCTGATTAGGTAATAAGTAGGTATAGCCCTGAGATGTTTCGTTCCTCAGCATGACACAAAAAAAACGTTAACTTATTAATTTTGACCTACGACCCTGTCGTCCTGCACTTCAGGTGCAGGAACCGTTCGCCAATGCTTTTTTTCCTGATTAGGTAATAAGTAGGTATAGCCCTGAGATGTTTCGTTCCTCAACATGACAAAAAGGCGAGGTAGAATCTTTAAAATAACTCGCCAATTCTCATAATATTGTTTTTGATGTTAAAGCTGTGCATTTATCCCTAGAACCTTCCTTCGTCGAGCCAAGAAAATGGAGTTAATCTTCGATTGAAAAATTGTAAATCTTCACTCCCTTATTTCCAGGAATATCCAATTCCAGCTCCGATCCAGAAAGGCATATTTCCATCAATGGTATTGAATAAAGGCGTATAGGTCGCCTGAAAGCTCAATCCATTATCCTTGGGAGAATATCTGTAACCTATATCAGCCGAAAAAATAACAGATTTGAAGTCACTGGGTTTCTTTTCACCTTCTCCATTAAATGCAAAAACAGAATTTGCACCAATCAGTAGACCATTATTGCCCTCTCCATAGATATAGTTAATGCCTATAGGTGCCGTATAGATTCTGTCGGTGTCAAATGCGCCAAAAGTTCCACCAAAACCAAGCCTAGCTCCCCATCCATCATTGACATTCCTTGAAAATCTCATGTCGTAGTTAGCCGATCCAAATCTGCTGGAACCTCCCAGCTCAAAGAAGGCTAATTTTCGGTGCTGCGCAGAAGCATTCATTGTGCACAAGGTAAGCAATGATATAAAAAGTATTTTTTTTATTCATGTAGAGATAATTTTTCGCAATATTAGTTAATTTACTACAGTTAAAGGAATAATTAGCGAAGTGTTTATTGATTTATTTGAGTATATTTTTTTGTTCCTGTTAATAATATTGTTCCGTTAAATGGGGCGATTAAGGTAATAGTGTTTTTTAGGGTTGTCATAAAAGCAAAACTCAGACAAAAAAGAACTAACAAGATGAGGGAAAATATTGGGGCGAATGGCAAAATGCCGGAAATTTATGGAATGAACTATCTAATATTTGGACAAAATTTTATCAATTCTTTCGGACCTTCTTTTGGTCTTATTCGAGACATATTTTGAAATTTCCGAATATGGGTCGAACATGGGTAAAAGGAAAGTCGAAGGGAAAGGTCAAATTCGAACAAAAAAATGGTCAGAATTTTTCCGACCATCATGATGTTTTTTTTAACCGTTAATTACTAATTAGGTAATGGTTCCCAATGAAGGTGCTTCCTTCCATTAGCAAAAATATTGTCACGTGTTTATTCCATATGAAAATAACTATTGGCCCCTGAAGGTTGGTAAAAAACTAGATTTAATTACATGATTGATGTGGAGCTAAGATGGAAAAATTCAAGAAAATAAATGATCATGGATGGTAATAATAGTAATAGGAACTTTCAGTGTTTATATTGCGTATTTTTGTAATGTTTTGATTAATTCTTGATATTTCAGGTGAATCTAAAAAGGCTAACTTCTTTTGTTTTTCAATTGAAATAATTGGTTATTAATGCACATATATTTTAAGGTTAAAGAAAAACAACAATAAAGGTCCAATAACTGGATTGATATTGGACCTAAACTGAAATAATCAGAAAGCTTTGAAGATTTAAATATAGAAAAAATACAACATAATATCTTTAGTAAAAAGTCCTATCTATTTTAATTATATTCCCGTTAGTTGATAAGATTAAACAAAAACTGGACAACTTAAGTAGGTAATATATGCAAAACTTAAAATAATCTTTGATTTCAATCCTCTACTTTCATCTTGTCAAAGTTTGAGATTATTGATAAACTGAATGGAATTTGCCGCATAGTTCTTCATTTAAACCTAATGTGTATTGTTTTAATAAAATTATGCCATAAGGCTTTAGGATTAATTAGTCTTATATCTATTCATCTATTCTAACTCCCAAAATTCTATAGTTTTAACGGATTACGGCTCTCGTTAGATTTTAATAAATCGTAAAAAATATTTGAATTTTGCTGAAATAATACTTTATATTTGCAACTGTTTATAATTGGTCTAAATAAAAACAATTGTTTCATTTATTAGGTAATTTGAATGTAAAATAAGATTGATCCAATTCCTATTTAAACAAAAGAGCGCCATACGTAAGACGGTAATCTTCGTATGACGCCTTCTTAAACCAGCGGTAACTAGTTTAGGAATCCATACTCATTCGTATGGGACCTTCAACATGCAATTATGGAAGGACATGCAATATAGGAAAATTCAAACAAATCTATAGCTGTTTGATAATTTGTCGTATGCTGTCCTTTCATATTCTTCAGATCGATTATTGATAATCTCAATGAAGAATAGAGAACAGATAATTAACAATTAAACGTAAAAGAATGCCAAAGCATTTTTTTAAAAAATTACAGAACGACAAATTCTTATAAAAACATGAAAACCATAAAATTATTAATTATTTTTTTTGCCATTTTCGGATTTAAAATGGTTAGTGCCCACTCCCTGTGGATTGAAACAACACCTTTTGGCGAGAAGAATAAAACCCAAAATGTTAGAGTTTATTTCGGTGAATTCATTCATAATTTTATTGACCCAATCGAGAATTGGCATTCAGACGTTCACGAATTTAAATTATATCTAATTTCACCTAGCCAGCAAACAACAGCAATCCAAGCAACTGAACATCCAGATTATTTTAGCGCAACTATTTCTCCAACGGAAGAAGCTGTTTATATCCTTGAGGTTGGACATCCAGCAAAAGAGGTCTTTGGAACATCAGCTTCTGAATCTACTGTAAATTTAATAATTCAAGAAAGGAGAAAGTCAGAAACTCTCACCGAGCTATCGTCGACTTTAGATATTGAACCAAAGTATCACTATATAAAGGATGTTTTCCAAGACACTAAACCCAAAGATGGACCATTTTTAGATGCTAAAGGAGATGTGGTATTTCCGAGTGGATGGATTAAAAAGTTCAAAGAAAATGGCAAAGGAAAGATCTGCTTTAAATCTCTAAAAGCCGGAAAGTACGAGGTTGCCGAAACGGAGAATACAAAGAAAAACAGGTGTAGCAAATCCGTCCATAAGAATTGGAGGTCAAACACTTCATTTATTTTTGTTAACTAACACAAACAGCACGAATCTCTAAAAACTTAACAAATGAATTTATTTGGTTTAACGTCGCTGTTAATCACTGATATTAATCTTAATATACAAGTGCTTAATCGATTTCGCAGAGAGCTTATCTTACTCTTATTTTTGCTCTTAAGCAATATGGTCCACTCACAGAGTAACTTCAGCCTAACCGGGACCGTTAGGGATAATCATAATCGAACCATTGAAGGAGTTACTATTCGATTAGCGAGGCATACGGTCCTAACCGATAGTTACGGCAATTTTAAAATTGAAAAAATCAAAAATAGCTCTTTTGAGATTATAGCTAAGGCGATTGGGTATGATATCTTTAAGAGGAAGATTGAGATTAAAGAGGGAAATAATCATCTTGATATTTTACTTTTTGAAAAAGACCAAAAAATTGAAGAAGTATCAGTGATTGGTTTAACCAAGCCTCAGATTACCAATCGCATGGCCTTTAACGTGACATCCATTGATGCTAAAAAGTATTATAACAGTACAATAAATATTTCTGATGCTTTAGATCAAGTGCCTGGTGTACGTGTCCGAGAACAAGGAGGACTAGGGTCAAATCTGAATTTAGCAATAAATGGATTTTCAGGAAATCATATTCGCTTCTTTATTGATGGCGTGCCAATGGATAACATGGGATCCACCTTTCAAATGAACACCATTCCAATCAATTTAGCGGAGAATATTGAAGTCTTTAAAGGTGTAGTTCCAATTTGGTTAGGATCAGATGCACTTGGAGGTGCTATAAACATAGTAACTAATAAATCTAACAGGAATTATATTGATGCTTCTTATTCATATGGATCATTCAATACCCATAGGACTACAATCAATACAGCAGTAACGAATAAGAGTGGGTTAACCTTTGAATTAAATGCCTTTCAGAATTATTCTGACAACAATTACAAAGTATTCATTGAAAAGCATAATAACAGGAGAGACAACTACGCAAATGATACTGAGGTAGAGCGATTTCATGATCAATTTCATAACGAATCTATCATTGCAAATTTTGGTTTGGTTAACAAATCATTTGCAGATCGGTTGGTATTTGGGATTACCCTTGGTCATAACTATAAAGATATACAAACTGGCGCCAGGATGGAGTCGGTATTTGGAGCCTGGCATCGAAAAGGAAATATTGTAATGCCGAGTTTGAGATATAGCAAGAATAACCTTATCAAGGGATTAGATGTTATGTTGAATGCGAATATAAACCTGGGAACGGAACAAACTATAGACACAGTTGCAAAGCGATTTGATTGGTTTGGGGACACATATGCAGACCTTCCATCCACATCAGGAGAGCGTTCAAGGACACTGTATAAATACAAGAATAGGGATGGTATTATCACGGCAAACGCAAATTATAATTTAGGTGATAAGCATGTTTTCACGATCAATAATGTATTCAACACATTCCATAGAAGTGGTTCCGATGAATTAAATCCTCAAAACAATGAATATGAATATGCCAAGCTATCACAAAAGAATGTATTAGGTTTTGGCTATCAAATAAATGAAGAGGGACGTTGGAGTGCCAATATTTTTGGAAAATTTTTATCTCAAAATAATAAGAATGGTAATTCAAGTTCTGTCAATTCAAGTCGGTTCGGTTACGGAACTGCGTTATCCTATTTCTTAGATACCAACTTACAATTGAAGGCAAGTTATGAGTTGACCAACAGAATGGCGACGCCATATGAATTGTTTGGGGACGTGGAAAACCAAGACGCGAATACAAATCTAAAACCTGAGAGCAGCAATAATATCAACTTTGGTATTATGTATCAATTTGATATAGATAGGGACGATCATTTTGGGATCACTGCCGGGGTGTTATATAGAAATTCCAAGAATTTTATTTACCAGCGATTAAATCAGAATCAGAGTAAGTACATGGCTGATAACCGTGAAGGAGTACGAACATTAGGTGCAGATTTTGAGTTGCAATATTTCCATAAAAAATGGTTGTCAGCATCTACAAGCTGGACCTATCAATATTTGCAGAATATGCAGAAATATGAGAATGGGTATACTGAGGTGAGCCCAGTTTATAAAGATCAAATGCCTAATATACCTTACTTATTTGGGAACCTAGATCTAAACGTTCATTTGCCAGTTTTTTCTGGTTCTGGAGATATGCTTAAAACCGGATACAACCTACAATATATTCATGATTTTTATCTGTATTGGCCTAGTCGAGGAGAGACCAAAAATACGATTCCTCAACAGTTGAGTCATGATTTTAATATTGTTTACAGCTTTAAAAAAGGCCGATATAATATAGGGCTTGAAGCAAGAAATATTACGAACGAGCGATTATATGACAATTTTAGTATGCAAAAACCAGGACGAGCATTCTATCTGAATCTACGATACTTTATCAATAAAAAATAACAATCTAATTAAAAAATAATTCCACATGAAAATTAAAAATTTATTATTCACGGCCTTTACACTAAGTACCATTGTTGCTTGTACAAAGGATAAAACAGAACCTGCGGCGAAGGGTAATTTTATTGTTGCTGTGACACCTGTTGCAGAAACTGGTGTTGCAGATTATCTACTTACAACAAGTAGTTTAGATACCGGCAAGGTATCCACTGCAGGCAGAGGAGTTGAGCAAGACGGAACCTATAGATACTATGTTACGCATAACAACAAGTTTTTTAGTATGCTTTATGGACAAGGGAATCCTGGAGCTGTTACGGTTTACAATATCCTGGATGGTAATCTGACCAAGCTAGCAAACTCGGTCACGGAAACAGTACAAGCATTTGCTCCAGTAAATGATGATATCTTGATGATGAAGATTTCAAGAAGTATTACTAATCCAGTAACGAACTGGTATCAGTTTAATACAAACACGCTCAACATTTCCAGCCAAGGGAATATCAATACAGCGGAGTTAAATAACAATGGTGAACTTGCTTTCTTCAGTTGGATTAAGCAAGTAGGTTCAAAGGTCTACGCTCCTTATTTTTCTGTAAAGGGATGTTGTTCAGCGACCTTTGGAACTGATTATCCTAATCAGGCTTGGGTAGCAGTTTATTCCTATCCAAGCATGAAGCTTGAGAAGATTATTAAAGATGATAGAACAAGCTTTATTGGAAGGTATTTTACGGATGGTTTGGAACTTGTAGAAAATGGAGATATATATGCGTTCTCTGCATCTGTAGCAACATCTATGGGAACAAATGCTACTATGAACAGTACAAAACCTTCGGCAGTAACGAGAATTAATTCAGGAAGTACAGAATTTGACAAATCATTTTATATCAATTTCGAAGAGCTATCCGGCGGATTAAATATTACTAACTGGTTATATGTTGGGAATAACAAGTTCATTACTTTTTCAAATACTAAAGAAGCTAAAGGTGCATACAATATAGGAAATATTATTGGTGTTCTTGATGTATCTGCAAAAACTTGGAAAGCAGTTACCGGATTACCAAAGACTACAGATGTTAAGGGAATTACAGGTAATAATTATTCAGATAGAGCTGGCCGATTTGGCTATGTCGGTGTGAACTTAACTTCTGGAATAGGTTATGTATATAAAGTGGATGTAAATTCAGCAACAGCAACACAAGGTCTAAAAATTGAAGGTGGTACATTAACCGCAATAGAACATTTAAATTAAGCTAATTATCAACCATTTATTGCCTATCTGTAAGGACTAAAATTTATAGATGGGCAATATTATTCTCTATCAATTATGTATAGCATTATTTTAGGAATGATCTTAGTTGCCGCTTTTATTTGGTTTAATACGAGTAAAAAGGTAAAGTTTCCTAGGCGTACAGCGTGGCTCGAAAAAATAGTATCCAATAGGAGGAGAGCTCAAATTATATGCACAATACTAACGATTTTTAGTCTACTATTCATTGTTTGTCTACAAGGTATTGGGGCGGGTATTTTTGCCTGGATAATTTATTGTATGGGACTACTCAGTTTAGTAGTCTTGCTTTTTCCTTATCAATACATTAAGTATAAACATGTGCTTTTTCTAATTATTTTTTGCCTTATTCTTGAACTAACCTTTACCTATATATCATCACAATAAAGCCATGCCAGCAAATAAAAAATATTTAAGTAGTCCGTTCCAACGGTTTCTAAAAATTTCCGCCGGATTTATTGGTGGATACTTAGTGATGATTAGCTTTCATTTGTTTTTGACTTATCTCTTTGAGAAGAAGAATGTCATTGTTACAGCAGGCATTACAGGTAACATATTGTGGGCCACGTTACTTTTAATTGCTTTTTTAGCTAAAAATGGTTGGAAAATATGGTTTCTATATCTTCTGCTAGCAACACTATTTTATCTTCCATTTTTAATCAAGTAAATCTCAAAATGAAAATTAGAAACTATAATATCTATTTTAATACACACACCATTTCAGGAATAATCATCTGTGCTCTCTTGTATGTTATTTTTTTTGCAGGTTCATTTTCATTTTTCAAAAAGGAAATTTCAGCCTGGCAAAACAATATCAGTTTTTATAATCAAAAAGTTGAAGCTCAGCAATACAGTGGTTTTTTAGATTCTGTTTCCAATGGTTACAATTTACAAGGTAGAGATATTATCTTTTATCTTCAACAAAATGGGGCAAAGGGATATGTTAATTTTAGTACATCTAAGGATACAATTATTAATAAGGAAAACTTAGCTGCACAAGCGAAGAAACCGGAAGGAGCTAGTAAAGGCAAAGGAAGGCGCGGCCGTGGGGGAGATGGTGATAGTAAGTATTTAAATCATGATTTTATACATAATAAAACCGGTGACTATTCGGCAAACTATGATATGGGCGAATTCCTGTATCGCCTACATTTTTTGGCTCAATTAAATGAGGTCCCTATTCGAGTGGGAATAGCTCCTTTTGGATATTTAATCGCTGGAATTACATCTTTCCTATTTCTATTTGCTCTAATCACTGGATTATTGCTCCATTGGGATAAAGTTGTCTCAAATTTTTTTGTTTTCCGTCCGTTTAATAAATGGAAAACAGTTTGGACAGATATGCATACAGCTTTGGGCGTGATTGGATTTCCTTATCAATTCATGTTTGCGGTTACTGGGGTGGTTTTGATCATAAATACAGTATTAATTACCCCTTTTGCCAACGTTTTATATGAAGAGAAAACCGATAAATTGTATGAGGATTTAGAAACCATCCATACTTATCCATTAGAATACAGCTATAAAAAATTGGAAAAAGAGTTTAGGCTGTCGGATTATTTGGAAAAAGCCAAGAAAAAATGGCCCCTGAGTGAATATAAACGTATAAGCATCAAGAATTTTGGAGATGAAAATATGTACCTAGTAATTGAGGTTGAACCGCATTATAACCGGAGTTTTGCTGGCTCAGGCATTCTGGCTATTCAGGTTCTCAATAATAAGGTTTTGGAAGAAAAATCTCCATATACAGATGTTAACTACATCAATCGAGTCCGTAGTTTGATTTATCGTTTACATTTTGGGGATTTTGGAGGATATCCTGTAAAAGCTGTCTATTTTATATTGGGTGTCTTGGGGTGCTTAGTGATAGTATCCGGGATATTGATATGGTTAGTAGCCCGGGATAAAAATAATGTGATCCCAAGGAAGAGAAAATTTAATTTTTGGGCCGCTAATGTATTTTTGTCCATTTGTTTGAGTATGCTGCCTGTCACGGCTTTTACTTTTATTGCCATAAAAATAGCCTCTCCTGTTACACAGGAATTCATATATGCATTTTATTTTCGATCGTGGCTAATAATTTCTCTATACTATATCATTCGCAGGAATTTGAACCGGACGAATAGAGAAACCTTGTTTCTAGGGGCTGTCGCAGCCATACTAGTACCCATTGTTAATGGAATAAAAACCGGATGTTGGTTTTGGGATAATTTCATAAGTGGAAAGATGGATTTGTTCATTGTAGATTTTCTATGGTTATTGTTGGGAATAGTAAGTTTATCTGTATTCATGTATTTACTGTCCTCGAAAAGGGTTGGAGATGTTTCGCATCCAGTTCAATACAATTTAAGTCGGAAGGCAAAATAAGGCAAAAAAACTATTTTTACCTTACAGATTATTAGCTAATAACTTGCGCTCGAAATTCCATTCTCCTACAATTAAAACAGCTAAAAAAGTTAATTGAGAATCCAAAATTTAATATATGCTTATTGCCAGCTTTTGCTAGAATTCTGTTATGATATTTTTTTAAGGGTTTTTAATGAAACTACAAAAGAGATAATAGAATATTATCCTTACCAATTTTCGGGTTAAATTTGGATTTGAGGAATTTGACTATTTCTAGGAATAAAAAAGCAGTAAAATTGTTTTTAAACAACCTATGGCAGTCAACGAAAAATTGATCATGTCCGAAAACTCTAAAATTAATATACAAAAAAGCCCCAGTTCTATGACCTAGCCGGGGAAATTGATTGGGCTAATATGTGATTTTGTACTGCTTATTTAAAATTAATTTAATAGATATAACAATCTGAAATCCAAATAGGTTTTAGAAAATTCGAGTTTTTATCTCTTGATGATAAAGTGTAGCTTACGTGATTTTTTTAAAGTGATTTAATTGAAAAATAATAATATTGATAATCAACAATCTAGGTTACATGTTTAAACATCAGTACATTAAGTAATTGTTAACGAAGAAAAAATCGATAATTATTTTATAAAATTGCATCAAAATATACTGAGATGTTTGTAAATGGTTCAAAGAAACAAAAAATAGATTTCCTTAATGATTTTTACAAAACAAGATACGAGGAAAGAAATTTTAAATTTAGACCGGTAGAAATTAACTCAAATGTTAACTCTATTCTTCTTGAGGAAATGATTCATGATATTTCTCGGTATACAGAATTTAGAGCGATGAAATTTTATGATAAAGAAGGAGTCTATTTTGTGATCTGTAAATTATAAGGTCCATAAACGGGATAGGATATTTCTTTTACATATTTTTCCAAGAGTAAATGGTGAGAAGGATTTCCACATATTTCTTTTTTGATTTTATATGAGTGAGATTGTTGGCGACTGTAATAAATCATCACGTTTTAATCTTGAGAAATTCTCAATATATCGCAAATAGTTTGATGAATTCGATTCCTTTACTCCCGAAGGAAAAGAGGTATTAACCTTAACGTCTCATGATATTTCTAAAATTGAGCAATCAGATGAATTTTTATTGATTTATTTGGTTTTTATAGTTTTTCCATTTTTTTTTATAAACCTTAAACTTGTATAAAAAGATAATTTAAATCAACTGAAACCCCAAATTGAAGTGTATTTTAAGAAACAGTACAGAAATAGACATAACAAGGCTTGAACAATTTTAAGAATTGATCAGATCGATTAGGAATCATACTTTTTTTGTCAAAATTAATAAATTGAGTGTACATATAGGATTTCACCAATTTCAATTTATGTTTTAAACTATATGAGGATTTAAGAGGAATATGTGTATAATTGGGTTAATTAAATCAAACCGAAAAATCATTTAAAAATCAGGTAATCATCTTGCATCTCATAAGCTTTTGGGATATTTTTTGGATTTTTCCTGCGATAGGAGCTACCAAGCATTAACTAGCGGTCAATATAAACATTCTTAAAGAAATACTTAAATATGGTATCAATAGTAATAGTTCCTGTTAAAAAAATCTTTTTGAATGTACAAGGATCATTTAATCTGTTCAAGGGAAATTTACCTATGAAATTTTTGGCATGTGAAATAAGTTCAAATCCAATCTTTTCCATTACTCCATTAATATTAAAAAGTATTTTTATTTTCAAATTTCAATATGATAATCTGGGGTTTTTGCCACTATCTAGATGCAAAAAATATACTTTCAAAATGTCCTATTGTAGGTGAAGGGTTGTTAAGTTTCTAACTATTGAAAATGTTTCTAGTTTAATCTTATCAATTGATGGGGGATTAAATGAAAAAGATGTAGATAAATTACAAAAACCCAATAGAAATATATCTATTGGGTTAATAAAAACAATTCTGGTACTTATGAGACTATGGAATAATCTTATATGGAAGTAAGATAAGGCAAATAAATGAAATAAGAAAAGTACTATGATCATATTAAGATGAGTCCTAGCCTAATCATAAACTTAAGCCTACTAATTCCATTATGAAATAATATACGCTTTAAATTATTGGACAGTATCATGAGGCTACTTGGTGAAAACGATTGTGTTCATAAAGAGCAGAGGGTAAGGTGATTAAGAGCTCGACCTTTGAGAGGTATCAACATAAAATAAAAAACCCAGTGGTTTTCCCTCTCCACTGGGAATTCAAACCGAATATCGGCATATTATCTGCCTTATCTTTTTCAAAGATAAAAAACCTTGGGGAAATGGCAAGGATACATATAACAAATATCAACCCAATGGATCACCCTGTTCCATTGGGCATGACTTACAATAAACTACAAATATGAATGTCATTTAAAGGTATCAGAAAAAAAAATGATGGAAGGTTTTCAATGAATTAAGATAATCAGATCTATTGTAAGTTAGCATAACATTATGCTTGCATTTTAAGAATCATATATTATCAAAGAAAATATGAGATATAAATTATTATTCAAATAAAGAAACCAACAGCAGGGGACGCTATTGGTTTCCCAACAATTATAATATAATTAACGTTATTAAATATAGGAAATAAATAACAAAACCCAATGGAGTTCCTATCCATTGGGTCGAAACAGAGCTTAATCAGATAAACGATTAAGTTATTAAAGTTAATAAAAATATACAAAGAAGCCCAACACCTGGACCATTGTTGGGCTGAAGAAACCTTGAAACACACCATTTGGGATGGAGTTTCAAAGAGTTACTAAATTATGTTTATAGTGAATTCAAGCTTTATTAATTTAAGAAAGATAAGAGAATACTCTATACAAGCCTAAATAGTATTTTAACCGTGTAGTCCAATGGCTACTATTTCCTTAATATTGTTAATAATTCATCGAAAAACGGGAAATACTAAATCTATTTATTTAGGGTAACGAAGTTTATAATTGGAATTCGGGAATTCCTGAACAAAAAATTGTTGATATTTGTATTTTCAATACTTGTGTAAGGTGTAATTTGATAGGGTAAGTACTCTAAAATCGGATAAAATTTTGTCCAGGGAGATTTATTTGAAGCTTAGGAAAGTGCCATGATTACTCCATTTCCTGCTTGTTTTTTGACTCTATCCTCTAGCGATCTTTTATTTACCCTGGTGGTGGAATTTGCCCACGGCCTAATTATTAAAAAAATTAAGTGGTCAATTAATAATAATCGTCTTAATTCCTAACTTCGACCAATATCAAAATCAGACTTGTTTCATACCTTTTTTTATCATTGAAGGGATAATCGTTTATCAAGTTAATAAGATTGCTCATTTTACCCTCTTTCTTCCTTGGCAATATTCTCTGTTAACAAATGATAATATGAATAATGTTATTCATATTATCAAAGCTTAAGAAGGGATTGAACTGCAGGTTTTTTTCTTTTGGCACATAGATTGCAAAAGTATTTACAATACAACCATTAAAAACTTTTTTTGACTGGAATTTGTACGTGCAATTTAATTTTAGTGTTGAATAATCAAAACCATCCCTGTCAAGGGATGTTTTGCATCAGGTTTAAATAATCTTTTTTATCATGAACAAAAATTTTATTAAAAATGAGGTGTTGATTCATACAGACACCCTATTACAATATGCGAACAAATTTACCAAAGATCAAGAAGAAGCTGAAGATCTACTCCAGGAAACCTTGATTAAAGTTTTGAAATACCAGGATAGCTTTGAAAAGAATACTAACCTGTTAGGGTGGGTTTATACTATTATGAAGAACATTTTTATTAATGGGTGTCGAAAAAAGGTTTTAGAAAAAAATTACTTGTCAAAAGTTCAATCTATTGGAGAAACATTAAAGCAACAAAGCAATAACAAATGCTTAGATAATTTTATGAGAGAAGATTTGAATTTGGTTTTAAGATCGATTCCAGAAAAACACTACATACCATTTATGATGTTTTTTGAAGGGTATAAATACTATGAAATCGCCGACCACCTA
This sequence comes from Sphingobacterium sp. LZ7M1, assembly GCF_024296865.1. GTDB lineage: Bacteria > Bacteroidota > Bacteroidia > Sphingobacteriales > Sphingobacteriaceae > Sphingobacterium. The sequence goes on from NZ_CP101134.1 coordinate 1,810,291, forward strand.
GGATTGCCGGAAGGAACTATAAAGACTCGAATACACACTGCTCGGAAACTTTTGAAGCAGAGGTTAAAAAGTTACAGGCAAACTTAATATCACTTAGTCAAGAAGGGAAATAGGTCGCTGCAGGTATGTCTCTATAATTTTTGATAATTTGGTTTAACTAAATTAATAGTTTCTCATTGGATTGAAATTTAATATTTCTGCCATATCGCATAAATCAGACAAAACCTTACGATTATATATTTATCTTAATTTATGGGACTAGGAATAAAAAAAACTAACACCATGTGCAAGTTCTATAAAAAATGCCACCTATTTTTGGGGTTTTAGGTGGCATTGGAGTCAAATACATCATTATTTCTAAATAAAACAGCATTTTTAATGAAATGGTTTTGGATTTTCATTAAAAGAACTCTGGTAGTGTAATTAGCTATATCTAAACATAACCATAGTTTATACTTCTATAGTCAAATAGCCAAGCCTAAACATATAAATTTCTGATTTCATTTAATATGATTTCAATTTAGGTCGGATTCTTTAAATCTCAGCAAATGTTTGACGTTATTTAATTGCTCAAGTCATAGTTGATTTCCAAAACTAATAACCATTATCAATTTGGGTTTATTGATTATTTAATTTTTTGAGCCATACGTCCAGGTTCATTCTTTTAAAATATCTTAATATTGTCCTACTTAAAAAATGCTTATAATAAATCTAAACAAAATTCTAATTCCATGATAATATCCTGGTGCAATTTTTAATGTTGGATAAATTTTAAACCCCATAATCAATTAAAAATCTTAACTGCATTCTATTTTTCAACTTAGAAATCTATTCAAACTATTGGTAAGGTTATCATGTCTTGGTGATATGTTATACGGAGGATTGACTGGACTTTTATATTAAAGATCAATTTTGGTTAAATTTTTGTTAGCAATTAAGTTTAGCCTGTTTATGAGTAAAAAGAACCTATGTTTTCTGGTAAATGGAAAAGACCTGATTGAAATGGAGGACAGTAATCTAGCTACTTTCCTTACATATGATATTCTTGAGGTTTCAAAAATTTTGGAAACTGCTCCGTCCCAATATGTGCTCGACTCTAGGATCTTTTGTCCACCCATTCTTGAAAGGGAAAGTATCTGTCCTATTTCCGAGTATTTCTTTTTTGATATTGCATTATTCCAAGACAGTCATATAGAAGCGATTTTTAAAGGGAGGGAAAGTGATGTCCATTATTTCCGAATATCCAAAAAGGAGTTCCAACACTTAAGGGCTATGAATGATATGATCAAAACCTATCAGCGAAGTGATGAGGAATCCAGGTATTTGATTATATCTAACCTATTAAAAAACAACGTTCTTCATTTGAAGCATACATTTGAAAAGCAAAAAAGTTGGAGGATGGACGATACTGAAGTCAATATGGTCTCAGTGACGTACGTAAATATTGCCGATAAATTTAAAAAACTCGTTTCTCTCCACTCAACAAGGCATAAAGGAATTCATTTCTATGCAGAGTCTCTTAACATTACCGTTAGGACATTGTCATCCGTTACGAAAAAAGTCCTTAATTGTACTCCTAAAGAAATAATAGATGGATTTATCATGGATCTAGGAAAAAAAATGCTCGAAGATCCATTATTATCTATTAAGGAAATTTCGCAGAAATTGGGTTTCATCTCACCCAACGGATTCTGCATGTACTTTAAAAAAATATATGGAAATCCACCTTCTACATATAGAAAATGGATGCTAGGAGACCAGCCCCATTTATAAAATCTAGCCTGATAGATTTATTTTACGATATCATAATTTTTATGTGAAATATGTTTATTGTTTTTCTAAATACTTATTTTATTTGGCTTTAACATCCCGTTCTGGCCAAAATTTTGTATGAAAAATGCCACCTAACTTTTCATCTTCTATTAATAGGTGAAATAATTTAGGTCTAATTGTCGACAATTCTCAAATGAAATTGCAATGTTATCTTGAAATCAATTAGGTATTTAGAGAAGTAAAGTATTTTCTAGTTAAGGTAATTAAGGGGCTTATATGATTTGATAGAGGTTAAAAGTTTATATTGTGGATCTTACAAAAAATCTCAAATTGAATTCCCGAGCTCATGAAAAGACTCTTAGGGCGTACAGATTTCGGAAAATCAATTAACTATTCTGGAAAATTGAATATAAATACATTGATAAGCAATTTAATTTTGTTTACTTGAAAAGTAATTTTTGACGCAGATTTTGATTTAAGCAATTTGTTATTATCAATAGTTATTAGGTAATGGTTAATTTGCGATTTAACTAATTTACGCGATTGATGGTTTAGAAAAGTAAAATTGATAAATACTTCAAAAACTATAATTAATTATTAGGTGCATATATGATAACAAATAATCGCCATGCGTCATTTTATTTTTTATTATTCATACGGATATGAACAAGAAAATATTTATCTGTGAGGACAATATTCATGTCCTTAATGCTATTATGGATGTTCTTTCGGTGACAGGAGCTGAGTTAATCGCTGAATTGGATAGTACAAGGGCATTGGAGAGAATGCTTACTATCCGTCCTGATGTTCTAATTTGTGACATTGAGATGCCAATTGTCTCGGGTTCTGAATTAATAAGATTAAATCGGAAATCTGAAATTTTAAACAATGTATTTGTTCTCGGTATTTCGGCATCGCACAATGGAAAAGAAGCATCCATGTTAGCGGGAGCCAATGCATTTATTGAAAAACCCTTTGATATCTGCGATTTTATGGCTGCTTTGCCTTTTTAACCACAGAGGTTTAATTTTTGTTGATTATTATTTGTAAATATTTTTTTGTCGCGTTCAAATAGCGGTTTTATCAATATTAATTTACAAATAAGGCTTGGAGGAACTTCCTTAGGAATTGTTTTCCTTTGTTTTAGAAGATATGCTTTCTAATGATTTTTTAAGATATATATCCATTAACATAACTAAGCAATATATTGAATTTTGAGTATTCGAACTTGTTCAAATGGCTGGGAGTGCCCTGCGTGATCATTCTTCCCAATGTACCTGAATTCACCATCATTGACGCCAATGAGGCGTATCTCGACTTGGTCGATCTTAATAGTGAGCATGTGATTTCAAAAGGTTTTTTTTCTGTATTCCCTATTTCAGAATTTATTGACGAATTGGAATGGGAAACACTTTTTGATGAAGTCCTCAAGGAGAAACGGTTTGTTTCCAGGGGAATTAAGACCTGGTTAGATCCCCATGAAAAGAAGACATCAATTGAAAATGTGAAATACTTCGAAATAACCCATTTCCCTGTTTTTGATCAGGATGGAGAAGTATTGGTTATTGTTCGTTCATTAATTGATGTAACTGACTATATTATAGACAGGAGACTCCTGAGCGAGGCGCAGTTTGACGTAAGGTTTGGAAATTGGTGGATCAATATCGAGAAACGAACAATCAAATGGTCGGTTGGTATGAATGAGCTGTTTGAGACAGGAAAAGAGTTTATGCCAAATTTTGAAAACGTGAAACAATTTTATCTCCATGCTGACGATGAAGTTTTATTCATGGCACAGCTCTTTGAAGCAATTAGAAACAAGAGGATACTTAAGACTTTTGTTTCCGTAAGGACCCGGAGTGGAAAATTGAGGCGGCTTAAGGTGGTGGGAAAACCAGATCATTTGGGTGACGCGTGCATCGGTATCCATGGTACTGCAATAGATGTTACCAAGCAGCATGAGGACCAAAATATACTAAAGGAAATGTACTTTCTCCATAACCATGAACTTAGGGCTCCCCTTGCCCGCATCATCGGCCTGGCTGAACACCTCAGGAGAGAAGGTAGCCATGATCAGCGATCCGAATTTTTACTTGATGCTTTATTAGATTCAGCAAATGAACTGGATAGGATAATACGTCAGATAGTTGATCGAGAAGAGCAAAAAGGAGAGAAAGATGTTTAGGATCATTTTGGTTGATGACGACAAAATCTCATCCTTTCTCTTGGAAAAGATGTTGGAATACCTAAAGATGGGAAATGTTTTCGAAAAATTTCTCAATGGGTCAGAGTTCCTAAACTGGTTAGACCTTCAACAAGACCATGACCATAGCTACCTTGTTTTCTTGGACATCATGATGCCGATCATGGATGGATGGGAAGTGATGGAAGGGCTTAAAAGGCATAGATTATGCAAAAGGGTTTCTGTAATTATGGTCAGTTCGTCTCTAAGTCCATCGGATAGGAAAATGGCCATGGAAAATGGAATGGTCCTGGAGTATTTAACAAAACCTGTAAGGCTCAATGAATTGGAAAGATTGAGAACCTTTCTGGGTTAGGAATAGTAAATGTTGTTGATAAAATAAGTCATATGGGGGCAAATTATTTTTAAATTTCAAATGGAGGTTTTATGGGGGATTTTGCCTTATTTTTGATTTCCATGAATCTTTAAGAGTCCAGTGTCGTTTGAGAAATAACATAATATTTATTGAGGGGCCTTCGGTTGACTACCTAGCTGATAGTTGATTGATATTTTACGCATTCTTATAGTTTTGTTGAAATGCTAAAAATCATCACTCCATTTTTCTGGTACTATGTAGTAACTTTAAAGTGCTTGATCTTACTCTATCTAAATTTTATAAATTACCAGAAACCATTGAAATGGGAAAAGGTCAAACTGACTTTTTTTTAAAGCGGTTCATATTTAACCTAACCCTAGAATAAGAATATTGAACGCTTATTGAAATAAAAGATAAGTCAAATTTTTATTTAGAGTTTCAATTTGGGCTACAGTTTGTTAAATCATAAATAGTTATTAAAATGAAATATAGACTAATAACTTTTAATAAACGCTAATGCATGGAATTAGTAGAAATCAAAATTATTATCGATCACAGATAGCGGGAAATTAACGCTAAAAAATCATCCCCATTCTTTCGTTATATATAGTAACGTCCAATCTTCTGTAATGAAAACCAACCATTAATCAAAGCGAAATGAATGATTATATGGGTTCTTGGGATCCAATTTGAACAATTCATTAAGTTTTCTTATTCCAATCCTATAATTTTCAATAATATTGATTTAATATTATTTAATTTGCAGCAAGAAATTAATGAAAAACATATGACCTTAGATGAAAGATTGAAAATTTTTAACGAATATTTTCATTATAAAGAACGTCCTGAACTATACGAGTTTGAAATCTCACCGGAGAAAATTGCTTATAGAAATGAAGCTTTGCGAAGTGGGGATAGAAATTTGTATTTAAAATATCTAACAGAAAAATATGCTGATAAATTAGAGAAAGAAATGGAGAGGTATGATCTTGCAGCACAAAACCTTGTCAAAGTTGATAGGGATTCAGCAAATGAATTATTTAATAGTTTTCAGGTCAACATGCTCAAATCTGACATCAGTTTTCTGGACAATGATGCAATTTATACGATGTATAAGGTTAGTCCAGAAAGTATAGAATTATTATTGGAAGGTTATCGAGAGGATCTTATTGATGTTTTCGTTCCAATTAATGAGGTTTTCCAAAATGGAAGAAAAGAAATTTATCTTGACAAAACCGGAATTTACGCCAATTGATAAGTTGCTGTTTGATTTCTAGTAACAGGGAGCTTTTGCATTAGGAGAATGTTTTAATTCCTAATCCCCTTGCCTTTTTTGAAGACACTTAACATGTTATTCTATCCTTGGAAACATAATTAGTACCTCCCAGGCTCTTTAATTGAGTCTGGGTTTTTTGAATTAGGGTCGCTATCCAATAGATCCGGAATTGTTCAACCTCCGACATTTTCCGCATTTTCTAGGCGCTCCATAGTTTTACCAAGGAGGTTGCTGCTGATGAATATAACGATGAAAATTTTCAACCGTCTAATCATGGATTATTATTTTGATAGAACTGTACGAATTCTGTAAAAACAGGCACCTCTCAACTAGCAACACAAACAAAATCCTCATTTAGCTTGTTATTTATCTGATGAGGAACAAAAAAAAAAGTGCAAATTTGGAAAATCAGCATCGTTATTCTATCGACTCTGGTTTTATTGTTGTTGGTCGGATCATATTTTGTTTCTCATAAGTTAAAACCTTTGCTAGGTAAAAGGTTGGAGGATACTATCGCCGAATATTCGAAAGGTCTTTACAGCATAAAATATAGCGATCTGGATCTAAACATTGCTGGTGGTTATTTGTCTTTGAAGGATGTAAGGCTTGTCCACGACAGTATTATATTCAAGAATCTGGACATCTCCAAGAAAGCTCCAAACACCAGATTTCAAGGAAGAACAAATAGTTTGAGAGTAAGCGGCTTGAATCTTTGGGATATTTTTGTAAAGAAGAGAATCCAAATAAGTTCTATTGAGCTGGATTCATTAAAGTGTAAAGCTATTTTAAGGAGTCGTTCGTACAACATGGATAAATCAGAGAAAAATCTTTATGATAGGATAAAAAATCGTTTTAAGTCCATTGCTCTAGATGAATTCCGGGTGAATTCCATTGATTTGGAGTTTGTGAATCTAAATAATGAAAAGAGCAATTCAATTACTGTCAATGGGGCAAATCTGACCGTGACGAAATTTTTGCTTGATGAACAATCTCTCAAAGACAGCATGCGTATTTTATATGCAAAGGACATTGCAATTCATATTCCAGAATTCACTACCGATTTGAAGAGAGCTCCCTATAAATTTAGAATAGAAGATTTCAGGTTTAGTTCTCAGGACGGAATGATGAATATTGGTAATTTAGCGCTTCAGCCTACTTTAAATTTGGAGAATTTTGCCAAGCAGGATAAACTCAATAAGCCTAGGATCGATATGAAAATCGATTCTATCCATATTACTGGTGTAAATAGCCAAAAGCTTTTGTTGGGAAAGATTTTTGAGGCTGACAGTATGCAAGTTAAAGGGGGCCTATTTGAACTAGCAAAAGATAAACGATACCAAAAGGAAAATGTCTCTAAAATTGGTCAATCTCCTGCTCAGCAATTACTTGAGGTCGGTGTTCCCATTTCCATTAAGGGTGTCAAGGTTAGCCACATTGATCTGAGTTATGCGCAAATTAGTGACAAATATTTCAGAGAGGGGAAAATTGATTTCAAGAATATCAGCGGGACATTTCAGAATGTTAGTAATGTAGGATCTGTCCTACGTAAAAATAGAAATATGAATGCCGATTTGCAAGGAAGTGTTTATGGTCAAGGTCAGCTGAAAGTCCAATTTTCCTTTGACATGCTAAGCGATATCGGTAATTATTCTTATGCAGGCAAATTATCTGCCATGAAGGTTTCAGGGTATAACAGAATCTTAGAACCACTTCTCAACATTCGTTTGACGGAAGGCAATTTAAAAGCAATTACCTTTGACATGGAAGGAAATGACACCAAGAATTGGGGGGAATTCAATTTTGAATATGACCATCTGAAAGTTGAATTACTTAAGGATCCAGGTAAGGGTAGAGGTAAAAAAGGGATCTTATCATTTATTGCCAATAAATTCTTTATCAACGACAGTAACCCTGATGCAAATGGTAAACTCCATGTAGCTCAGGTGGATTATGATCGAAATCCAAATCATCCCTTTTTCAAGGTGGTTTGGAAAAGCCTATTGCAAGGGATAATTGAATGTACTGGGACAGATTCCAAATACTTTCCTGGTATTTAATATAAGTAACATATCTAAAAAAGAAGCCCCCTTGTATGGTCTTAATTCAAGCTCATTTCTTAAAATTGGTCAATGGAGGAATTGAACCAACTACTTTTTTAGGATTTCAGCATTTAGCTTACTTATGACCCTCGTGCGAATCACAAAGGATTTTCATTAACAGTCTTCAGAAAATCTTTAGATAATAAATATTAACAACGTTGTGTTTAAACGAATCTTACCGTTATTTGAATTAGAAAGTTTTTCCGCTAGAATTAAACATATATTTTGAAAACCATGAAAACCTATTTTGTCTTCATTATATCAACTTTATCGATACTACCTTCCATCTTCGCTCAAGAAATTAAATGGAATGGACCTTCCGTTGATTTCTCACATGGTAAATTAGTAGTAGATTCTAGCCGGAGATTTTTGGCCTTTGAAGATGGGGACCATTTTCCCTATTTTGGTGATACTGCATGGGAATTATTTCATCGACTTGATAAGAAAAGTACGGAAACGTATTTAGAAAATCGGCGACAGAAAGGATTTACGGTAATTCAAGCGGTAATTCTTGCGGAATTAGATGGATTGGTTGTTCCAAATAGTGAGGGGAATGTACCTCTTTTAGGAAGAGATCCTAGTCACCCCAACGAGAATTATTTTAAACATATTGATTGGGTTGTGGAACGTGCATGTGAAAAGGGGCTTTTTATTGGTCTGCTACCAACTTGGGGTGATAAGGTTGATAAAAAATGGGGGATAGGTCCAGAAATATTCACTGAAAAAAATGCCTTTGAATATGGGGAATTTTTGGGCCAGAGATACAAAAGTCACCCTAACATTATATGGATAATGGGAGGTGATAGGTCTGGAGGCGGGAAAAACTTTGATATTTGGTGCTCCATGGCGGAAGGTATTAAATCGATGGATAACGAACATTTAATGACCTATCACCCAATAGGTGAACGAAGTTCTGCTGAATGGTTTCATAATGAGGATTGGTTGGATTTTAATATGGTTCAGACTGGCCATGCCAAACGCACATCAGAAATTTATAGGCGTATCTTAGTGCCTGATTATCATCGCGTACCTGTAAAACCTATCATGGATGCAGAACCTCGGTATGAAAATCATCCTGTTAACTGGAACCCTAATGAATTAGGTTGGTTCGATGATGTGGATGTGAGGCAGTCGCTATACTGGTCAATATTTTCTGGTGGGTTTGGTTATACATACGGATGCCATTCGATCTGGCAAATGCGTGATGAGTCCAATGAACCCGTTGGTTTTGCAAGAAGTTTTTGGACTGACGATTTAGATCTAGAAGGGGCTTGGGATATCATCCATGCACGTAATCTCCTAGGTTCGAGAAAAGCTAACCAAATGAAACCGTTTCCAGAATTGATTCTGAATACTGATGGAGCAGATACTGATTGGACAGTTGCTTCAACGGGAAATGATTTCGCTATGGTTTATCTACCCAATGGTACGGATGTGATCTTGAATTTACCCGTACTTGATCGAATTGAGATTGAGACTGTCTGGTATAACCCACGCAATGGTAATTGGCTGACTAAAAAGAAGTTGAAAGGAAATGACATTGCCAAATTCTCTGCTCCTTCAAGAGGACGTGGAAATGATTGGATTCTGGTGCTCGACTTTTAGCCTATAGATCGGCTTATAGTAGATTTAATCTTTAGGTCGTTCCAGAGGTTTATTTCTTAGAGGAAATAGGGATTATTAAGTATTTTGATAATCTTATATAATATCAGTCATTGATAAGCAGTTATTTTCACTTTAGTCTAACATTGGATACGTGTTGAACAATTTATTATGTTTTGCAAGCAGAAATATACCCAAACGAATTTCTTATTCAGGAGGTTATAGCAAATTGATAATTAACACATCCTATTAATTAGGGTAATTTGCGAAACTAATGTAAAATTTATCCAATAATCTATTGACATTTGATTTCTTAACCTCAAAAAAACCTGATAGGAAATATCCCATCAGGTTTCTTGATTTTCCTTTAAATGGTTGTATAGAGGATTTATCATAATTTACTAAAAAACGTTGAAAATTGCAATTAAAGATTTGATTTAGATAAAAATTATATCTTCATTGTCGCGAATTAAAATTATCATTTTAGTCAATTAAAAGGAGCGTCAATAGGTTGTGGTCTTAGTGGTTTTTTAAGATAGAATCTCAAATCATCAATTATAATATGAATGTTGGCGTCCTTCGGCCAAGCAGCCCAAGCAAAATTCTTTTTTCAGCCAAGTTCAGTATGGGGCAATTTAAGTTAGCCTTGGAGTAGAGCATTTTTGAGGAGTCCATAGCTAGGTGTGCTCGGCATGTACTATCGCATGATTCTACCTAACTAAGAATATATGTGTTTTTTCTTTGTGAATAAGCTGGACATTTGTGTAAGTGTAATGCAGGGAGAAAGATGAATTTTATTAATTTTCTTTATTAAAGGCCAATAAACACATATAGTTTGGAACTAGAAATCAAGAATTTTTTCAAGACCATTTGAATATGGATAAAGTTAGGGGAGAAGAAAGCCTACATGACCTAAGTGCAATAAAAAGCTCAGCAATAAAATCACTGAGCCACCTGAGATTAAAAACCTATGAGAGGTTTGCATATTGCAAAAGTTAAGTTAAGGATAATAATTAAAAAAACCAATAACGAAAAAGTTATTGGTTAGCCTTATTTGATCAAATGTAAAAAAATTGAACTTGTCAAATATAACAAAATTACCCAATGAACGTCCCTTTCCATTGGGTAAGATTGATAATAAAATGTATTTATGATTATACAATAAAGCTAGGAGAAATAATTTGAATAAAAAAGCCCAAAAGCAAAAGCAGTTGGGCACAAACCGATCTATTGTAGAATTAATACTTAAAGATAACAAATAAAAATAAAATTCAATAGCGGGAAATGCTATTGGGTAAAAATCTAATTTTACTATCTGTGATATTATGAGATAATCTGTAACCTGTTTTTTTTCTTGAAAAAAATCTTGGTGAAACAAAAAACCAGCGGTGATCCCTCCACTGTGAAGATTAGGTGCTGACTTTTATGAGTTACTTAAAATTACTAATTAACTTATAAATAAAACAATGCCCAATAGCGGGGGACGCCATTGGGCACAAACCAATTATTGTAGAATTAAGGAGCTTAAAGGTACCAATTATATATATCCCATGCAATAACGTTTGTTCTAGTCAGGATTGTAAATAAACCGATATGTAATATAATAATTAGGCTTGATAAAGAGATTTTAATAATTCGGCTTTGCAGAAGTTGAATATTACGTAAGAATGGTCCGTATAGGTAATTATTCAGCTGGTTGAAATATAATAATAGACTAAAAGAAAGTAAATACCGATTGTCCAATCTGGAAAATAAAAAAGACAGCCTGTTTAAATCTAATTAACCTTTATCTAAATTAAAATGTGATGAATGGCATATAGAAATGTGAATTAATATTTGGACGAATACTTTGTTGTCATTATCGAATAGTATATAGAATACGAATTTTTCTCTTTCATTCCTTCTTGAAATTTTCGACGGAAATATTAAGAACAAAATGATAGAAGAGATTTGGAGTAAATAGAATTAAAAATAAAAAGTTACCGGAAATAATCATCCAATGAAAAAAACAACCGTATCCACGGCATTGAGCTTTTAGAATATAGTAGAGGGGTCTGTTGTAAGATTAAAAATAAAAGGGATCCCTGATCAGATGTACACATAAAAATCCCAATGGATTCATCCAATTCATTGGGAATGATTATCAACAAGCTATTTTTTGGAAGACAATTTAAGAGAAGCAAAAACAATAGAGATCAAAGAGTCCAATAATATATATTGTAAATTGTGGAGGCTTCTGGACAAAACCTTAATAGAGATCAAATTAGGCAATGAAACTAAAAAAGCCCATTGAAATTTTCCCAATGGGCCAAACTAAAAAACATACTACATTTTATGATACATTAAAAGTGCATAAATTATGGAATAAATTTAAAACCAGAACATTGCGGCGGAAGATCTGGACCTAATTTATTTTAATATTCGCTTTTTAAAGCATTTTTATAAATGTATCAAATAATATGGGAAATAAATCACGGTAATGTGAATGTTGCAAATAGAAAAATCTCAACAATTGAGGTCCATTGGGTGAATTATTCAGAAATTGACCTTGAAAAGAAAAAATAATAGAGATCCATTAAATTTTAGGAAAAGAATTTCGAAGGTAAAATTGAAATAAACTGATAGAATCCAAACGGAGCAGTTATTTATGGACGCTTTGGAAAGACCCGAAACTAACAGACGGTATACACACCTTCTATGCAATGTGACGAGGTTAATTTCTAAATTTTTATCAATTTTTACCAAGTTCTGTCCATTTGTCGACAGGTTTTATAAATTACAAGAAAATTGGTCACAAATTATGAGGATTAACATAGGATTTGATTTTAATGTCCATTGGGAAATTCCTTGAATGTCATTTTTTGGCTTTTAGTCGTTATGATTATTGTTAAATCCAATATTTCTTTTCTCACGTATTTCATCTTCGAGTGAAAATTTTTCTTTAAAATTTAGGGGATACTTATTATGGATTTAATCTTACAATTAAGCAAATATTAAGCGCGTAATTATCGTTTTTATTATTTAAAATTGAATTAAATTTCATCCAAATGTTTGTCAATGGAACAAAAAAAGATAAAATAGAATTCCTTACAGAATTCTACGAGAAGAGATATGCAGAAAGAAATTTCAGGTTCAGGTCAAATGAAATAAATAGCATTTTGGATCCTAATGTTCTTGAAAATATGATCATTGAAATTTCACGGCATACAGAATTCCGAGCAATGAAATTTCGTGATAAGGAAGGCGTTTATTTTGTTATCTGTAAATTATAAAGTTAGCAAATGTGGGAAAATCCTTCCTGAACAATTTTTCCAAATTACTGAATGAATTAGAATGACGTTTGTTTCCATATCCATTTAAACTTAATAAATTGTGGTAAAGTGGAGTCACCACCATTAGCCTTGAAAATAATTATTGTTTTTTCTAGCTTCTGTTGAAAAAATTTAATTCTTATGAGGACATGGAAAGGGAAGTTTTAACTTTTGTCTTTGATCAAGAAAGCCTATGTCGATAACTATTTTGGACAAGTAGTGAAAAAATATTAATTTGGTGGCATATTAGGATGAAACAAAACCTCATTTTTGCTGCCTTTGCACTATTACTCTTTCTACTGATTTCCATTGGACTAAATGTATTTTTGATAAAAAAAACAGATCAATTGAGAAAGGAAATTGATATGAGAGACTCTCTGATGGATCAAGCATTTGAAAAATCAAAAATAATATTAGAAAACCTTAATAATACCAATCCAATATATTGAACAAGCTGAATACTAGGATAAGTTGTTTTTAAAGGATAATTTCTCTCAGGTAAATATATCTCAAATACAATTCTGTGATTTTTGATAACTAATAGGAATAATCACAGGATTCTTATTGTATATGACTTGTGTTTTGGGATATTATGGTTTATTCATAATTAATGATTGTATAAAATCCTGCAATTCAATTCAAGAAAATTACGAGCGAACATCTATTGGATAACCTATTCCCAAAAAGGTATTGGGAATATTCAAAATTTCAATTTTGAGATTAAAAAAACAGGAAAATCGGGAATATTTTATATTTGATACGAAAAAAATCATTTTCAAATTACCCTAAAAAGGAAATAAAATTAAAACAATCTGAAGAGTAAGGAATAGAATTATTTGTGCATATCAAAAATTCGCTTTCAGCAAATCAATTCAAGAGGTAAATGATGATATTTTAGGAATTTTATTAGGATTACAATTCAAAACCAATATTTAATAATACAGTGTATAGATCGCGGTCGGATAAGCAAATCCTTGAAAAATACAAAACCATTTATTCCCACATCCGTTTAATATAAGTTTTAAAATGAAACAGTGGAATCATTTTTGGTAATTTAGATCGGAAAATAAAAAAACCTAACATGAGGCTAATCCGTTAGGTTTTTTTTGATTTTCCTTTAATGGTTGTACAAAGAGAACTTAAATATAAGTAAAAACCCTGAAAATTCAAATCAGGGCTTTTAATATTTGAACAATGTTACTTTATGAACATTTAAATATAAATAAGTTTTTTCTTATTTTTTTATCAAAGTGAAACTATTATAATATGTGAATATTATTAAGTTTTTGAAATCTGGAATCATCCACGGCCATGATCCATCAATAACTTTATTCATATTCGAATGTATTAATTGTATTAAAGAAATTTAAAGACTAAAGTTTCTGTACTATGTATGAAAAAAGTTCAAATTTTATTTTGTTTGGCATACTATTTTCCTTTGATTGATCTTTCTACAATCGCTTATCATTGGTTAAGGTCTAATAGATCAATCATTTGAAGGAGATTGGAAATGAATAGGGATTAGGACCATTCTTTGCGTGTCCATCAGGTTTAAAAGAGAAAAGTATTGATTGAAGCGATTTGTAAAATTACCACTGCCACCACGGTCTAAATAGAGTTCAAAATCGAACTGAAAAGGTTTACTCATAAAATCTAAGCATATGAACAGGAAAACAAGACCTTGGGTTGAGGAGATGTTTTATATCGTTAAATTTCACATGTTATTCCTTATGTAAGTAAGAATTCAGTTCAGTGGTAATACTGATAAATTGCGAAATAAACATTATTGAATTCTGTAGCTTGCTAGATCTTGCTAATGAGGTTATACTTTTTAGAAATTTTAATCAAATTTAATCTCAAAGATTATATAATGCTTAATACCAAATTTTGCTCCCCATGAGTTTATATCTTTTCCGTGTTTATCCACTTCACAGTACATCTTTTGGCCATTTCTTTCATAGGGTAAAATATATGCAAAAGCAGGGAATGGATCACCTACTTTTATTTTCCAATCCACGCCAATGTCACGCATAGAATAATCATCAGACTGAATAGCCTCAAAATACCTTTCATTTCCTTGGCCTTGGAATTTAAAAAATACCTTAAGCCTTCCCTCCATCTTCTTTCCGGTAACTGAAAAACTGAGACTATCAGAGGCGATCCTCGGATCTCTGGTCTGCTTAGAGTTCACGATCGTATCTATATTTGTGTTAACACCATCCAAATATGTTTTTGAAATCAAGGAAAAATTTCTTCCCTTTAGCTCCTTCCCAGAGAAAACCACATTATAATGGTCAATATTTTCAAAACGCAAGAGTTCTCTCAATTCTTTATTCTTTGAACCGTACTCCGTTTTCATAATAATGTTTGAGGTTTCGGATTGGCCCAAAACCACAAAGGGATATAGAATAAATAAATGAACTAATAGATGTTTCATATAATGATTTAAGTATGGTTCGAAAATATATAGTAATTTGGTTAAAGGCAAGTATGACTGTATAATTCTTTGGTTATATTTTTGTTTAATTGCTACTTAAAGCAAAAAATAGCAGAATGTTTTTTGGCTGGCGAACAACATTTCTGCTGTAACATTATTCATCCCTAGGATAAATTCTTTCAATACATAAAACATTTAGGAGTTTTTTTCTTTCATGACCAGATTTCTTCAAATAAAAATAAAACGATATGATTTTCGGACGACGATACTTGAAATAACCACCAATTAATTAACCAAGACATTTTTTGATAAGGATATTATTTTCTATAAAACTTTGCTGTGCGGATTCACATTAAATTTAATGGTGTAATTTGGTTGGTTACTGAAAAGAGTTCCCTATCAAACGTTCCACTGAAACTTTGAATAGATATTTTAATTAATGATCAAAAATCGCTAGGTTATAAATTCAATCAGTTTTTCGGATACTGATCGAGCCGCAATAACCGCCCCCTCCATATAACCAGGATATTGGGTTGCCATTTCACTTGCTGCGAGGTACAAATTACCCTTCATATAACTGTGATGTAACAGCGGATGCCCGTTATCTTGATGCGGACGTTGGATTGTCAGATTACCAGTCAATATAAATTCATCTGACCAGACCTTATCAAAATAAGCAGTTGGGGTGAGAGCCTTTTTCCCAATCAATTCGCCTAATTGTTGTAAAACAAGCCCTTTTCTCACTTTGGGCATGTAAGCTGAAGCCCCTGTGTTTAGAAAACCCGTAAAGCCAAATCTATCCTCTTCAAAATTGGTATGGTCGTACATTTCAGTAATGATACCTGCATGGCTGTACAGCATTCCTGAATATCCCTGGTTCCGCCAAAAAGGTTGGTCATATTCCAATGTGAACTTTATTGATCCTGCCATCCAGGTTTGTACGTTGGGAAGAAGGGCCGTGAGTTCTTCAGGTAACAATGGTGAAAACATTATATTAGATACTAACTGTGGAGGAATGCACAGGATGACTTTGTCAGCCTCTATTTCTTTGCCCATATCATTTTCAAGCATCATACCTTCTCCTGTTTGTTTTATCGATCTGATCTTACAATTCAAAAAAATACGGTCTTGGGGTAGCTTAGCTTCCAAAGTATCGATCAACATTTGCGTGCCCCCGGTTAAACGGTAAGATGGTTTTTCAGCCTCGGGGATATAGAATTTCTGTGGTTGTTCAAACGATTTGGTCTGAAACAATGTTAAACCTTTTGAGAACTGTGGGTATTTTCGGAGTCCCAATTCATTTATTAAAAACAGAAGATTCGAATGCAGGTCGGAGAACCAGGTTGCGCCCAATTCCAAAGGAGTCTGTAAGGTTCCTGTGACGGTCTGTATCCTTCCGCCAAGTCTGGAAGATGCTTCCAAAATAATGAAATCTATATTCCTTTTTGTTAGCAGGTAAGCCAAAGTTAACCCACTCAATCCACCTTCTATGATAACAATACGTTGCTTTTCATTCATCTTATGGAACCGTTTTTGATTTTAACCTTCAAATTTCCATTTTTATCCCTTTGATATCAGTGGACAAATCGGAAAAATAATGGAACATATAGGAAAAAAAAGCGAATCTATATACTGGTGGATTTGGAGTATACACCAAATTTGTAAATTAGCAAAAAGGTACAGTGTTCTCAGTTGAGTGTCTATGGCAAAAGAAAAGTCGAACATAATCAATGAATATCATCTATAGGCACAAGCCTGAATGTCCACAGTTTGCTTTATATGATCTGAAGGCACATTTAATGGAAAATCAATGCCAAGTAGTAAGACCGCACATTCACAGCTTTTATCAGGTCATATGGTTTAAAAAAGGAAAAGGGAAACATTCTGTCGATTTCAAGACCTACGATGTTTTTGATAATTCGATTTTTTTCGTTGGACCCAATCAGGTGCATCACTTTGATGAAAATTACGATTATGAAGGTGTGCTATTTCATTTTAACCGGTTATTCCTGTTACAGGAACAAAGCCCATTAGATTTTTTCCTGCATTTCAATTTATTTAATAATTCCCTCCATCAATCCTCTTTAAACGTCAGTACGGGGATCGTCGATACCTTGGATAGGTATGTTTCACAGATAAAGGATGAATTGAACAATGAAGAAACATTTGGCAAGGAATTGATTTTGGGCAGCTACCTCAAATCATTCCTTATTCAGGTACAGCGCAAGAAGAACATTTTTGAACAGGGCTCTGAGGTCTGGTCTCCAACTTTCAACGACAAAAGATTGGTGCTTATGAGGTTCATCAATCTGATAGACGAAAACTATAAAAAAGGATATACCATTGCCGAGTATGCCAGTTCATTGCATATCTCTTCGAGGAGTCTGTCCGACCTCACCCACCAACAGCTCCATAAAACTCCTTCCCAAATGGTTCAGGAGCGAATTATTTTGGAAGCTCAGCGTCTATTATTGTATTCCAACTCCAATGTCAATCAGGTGGCTTACCGTTTAGGCTTTGAAGATGCCTCTTATTTTGTAAAATATTTTAAAAAATATACAGGTGTTTCACCGAAAGATTTTAGAAAGTCCATTTCTTAAAATTACCATTTGTTTTTCTATTTGCTCATTGTTTAAAAGTAGTAAATCAAAGACTTTTGTTAACCAAAATTTTACACCTATGGCAACGGCATATTTAGTGATTACACTTACGATTGTCGGTATGGATTTAGCGGGTGCAGCGGCAGTTTATTGCCTGTATAAACATCCCTTTCTAGAGACAATAAAAGGTGCTCTGTCGAAAGAACTATTATACCATATCGACGATGTGCTGCTGTTGCACGGTTTTGAGTGTGTAGAAGACGCTCAGGAATACCTGATGAGCAACCTTTTTAAAAAAAATGTGGTTACCTCCCTGAAACCATACATAAAGGGCAAGCCGAACATTAAGATTTATAGTGTATCTTAATATTTAGTACTGGAAGGAATGGTCCTTCAGGCCCTTTCGATTGTTGATTATTCATAAAGTATATAATGATGAAGACAATTAAAATGAAATGTTGATTTTTGAGTTCGGCACACAAGGCTGAATTGCTGGGAAATTTTCCATTTCAAAAAAACTATATGTGTTATCTTCACGGAGCTAGGCATTAATCCAAGTAGGCGAGGAGAAGATAAAAATGTTTCTGGGCGGCGCATGACCAGGGACCAACCGTTATTTTTTACTATCGGATTTTTAATCTTGAATAAAGGTTGTCACTTTTTTATGTTAACCAATTCACTTTTTCCAATAAGCCTGAAGACTTTGTGTTTTTATCTTGAAGTTAAATTTGAATATCTTCTTTAAAACGTAAAAGGAACTATCATTGTATGCAGTAAGTTTTAGAGAAAGGTACCAAGTATTTGGCGTTAACTGGTGGAATCAAACAGTGATTTTTAGCATTTCATTAATGGGGGATTTTATTTGCAATCAAATGTGCTTTAAATTGTTAGCAATTTTAGGATTTCCAATTACTCATTGATAAAATATCATATTTATGATAATCAATCATATTCAGCTCTAAATACTACATTTAAATAGAAGAAAAAAGCAAGAAAACATCGCAAAAATGGTAACTATTTCAAAAAGGTAAAGTAATCTTCTAATAAACCTACTTTCTGGCTCTAAATTAGCTCCCTCTTTTAACAGTGTTTCCTTAATCTTTTTTAACATTTCCTTAACCCTGGTTAAGAAATCAATAGTTGGTTTGGTACTCATGCTTTATTCCTTCCTATGACAATAAAAATGCTAGAATCATCAACATAACCGTAAAGGATATTTTGAAAAAATCAAATATGATTGATGTGAGCGGATCTTTATAATCCCCCTCTTCAATTTCATCAATATAAACCCTTTCAAATTTCTTGTAGGAAGTTTTTAATTCCTCAATTATCTTTTTCCAGTAAGATGGTTCCACAATCTATATTTAACGCAAAATTTAATTATTTTTCAAACCAAGTTACTTTAACGTCATTAATACATCCCTTTATATAAGTATTATAGCTATTACAGTATCAATTAATCGATGTTGGTTAAATTACTGTATATCTTAAAGTTATTCGGTTTAACAAATCCTGAACAATATCGGATAAAATACTCTTTTTTTTAGAATAAATTTTTAAAAATATCCCCTCGTTGTGAAATAATATTTGCTTTAGCTCAGTTAAATAATTATTTAAAGTATTTTTTAAAGCTAATAAATTTGAAAATTTGAATGTACTGCATAAATCCGTTAGGAAAATCACCACTCCAGACTATATTGAAGATACCAATGAACTCTTGAACATAACTCTCGGAAATATGTTTAGTATTTTTCTTGAATATGACACAATGGTAGTTGTGGATTCAACCTATTTTGAACTATCTCAATACTACAAAAAAAAATAGCATAATTAAATAGATATTTTCAAGGAGTTGGCTTGCATTTACCAAGCTATATTGATATAAAATATTGGAAAGAGTATCTTTCTTTTATTTGGGTTAATAAATCCCTATGGATTGGTATTTATTAAAAACCATATTTAACTCCTCCTAAAATTCTAACAGATATAATTTATCTGTACGGAAAAATGTCCTAATTCTTTTTCTTCCTTAATGCTGATTATTTCGATTTATCGGTAATAGTTAAATTCAATTTATGATTGTAAATAAAAAACAATTAAGTTTTATTTTTATTTATTGATTAAATGCTTTAAAAATTCACTTTTTTGTTTAAAAAATCTTTTTTTATTAATCAATCGTAAACATGTTCTTAATATTGTATTAATAAACCGTAATTACTTTTGCCGTTATAAATCAACCTAATAGTGTGTACTATGAAAATGAAATTATCCTTAATTGGAATCTTCTTTTTTTCGGTTAGCTTATTACAAGCACAGACTGATGATGGCATTATGCGTTTAACAGAATTCGCATATCCAGTAAAACGGGAAAATCTAACTATTCCCGATGTCAATGGCTATCAAGTATTGAAATGTGATTTTCACATGCATACGGTATTTACCGATGGTCATGTATGGCCAAATGTGAGAATTCAAGAAGCCTGGCGTGAAGGGTTGGATGCTATTTCATATACCGAGCATATGGAATATAACCCCCACAGTGCGGATGTAAAGGTAGACCACAATCGTTCGCATGACTTAGCTGTTGAACTGGCTAAGGAGAATAATATTGTTTTGGTCAAAGGAACGGAAGTGACAAGACAAACGCCTCCAGGACATTTTAACGCTTTGTTTATTCAAGATGCAAACGAATTAGTATCAGATAACAATTCCAATTTAGATCAGGAAGCAATCTACAAGGCTTACGCCCAAAAAGCATTTATTTTCTGGAATCACCCTGGATGGAAAGCTACAGCAATTCCTGGATCCTATGAATGGATTGATTTTGTAGAAAAGATGTATCAGGAGAAAAAGCTGCATGGAATTGAGGTGGTGAATGGCTTAGGTTTTCATAAGAAAGCATTGGATTGGGCTTTGGACCGTAATTTAACCATTATTGGAAATACGGATATCCATAACCTGATTGCTCATGATTATAACATCGAGAAACAGGGGGTGCATAGAACGATGACACTGGTCATGGCGAAAGATCGTACAGCTGCCGGAATCCGCGAAGCATTGGAAGCTGGTAGGACGGTAGTCTGGTCAAGTAATTACCTGTTTGGAAAGGAAGAAAATGTTAGAGATCTAGTAAAAGCATCGATTTCAGTTTCTCCAGCCTACCATGAGAAAACCAATGTAAAAACCAAGGTAAGAACCAAATATTACGAAGTTAAGAACAATAGTGATCTATATTTTGAGTTGGAATTAAAAGGAGGGACTGGCACCAAGAGATTGGTTTTATATCCAGAATCCACTCAAATCTTGACTGCCGAAGCAGGGCAATCGAATTTAACCTATGAAATAATATCAACATTTATTCGGAGCGATAAGCATTTACAATTTGACATCAATTTAAAGTAAAAAGCGAATTCTAATTTTATGAAATCTTACATACCAATATTTCTATTGGCGGGGACTGTTTTGTCCTTACCAATCCAAAGCTCGGCTTCAAAATTGAGGAATGAGTTAATGAATTCAGTTGATTTTCAGCAAACTATTTCGGGGAGGGTAGTTGATGGGAGTGGAAATCCAATTGAAAGCGCGACGGTTGCTATTCAAGGCAGCAATCGTGCTACAGCGACGGATAAGAATGGTCAATTTACCTTGGAAAGTAGTAAATCCAATGTGACTTTGGTTGTCTCATTTGTCGGGTTTACCACCAAAACCCAACAGGTTTCTGGTGATTTGAACAATGTGGTTATACAGCTGGACAACAAGAACGATCTTGAAGAGATCGTAGTTGTCGGGTACGGAACCCAAAAGAAGATCAATTTGACCGGGGCCGTTTCACAGGTAACCTCAGAGGTCCTTGAAAACCGTCCTGCGGCAAGTTTAAGTAGGATGTTGCAAGGAGCACTTCCCAACTTAAACCTAAAGATGGTGGATGGAAGTCCGACGCGCGGAGCAACTTTCAATGTGCGTGGATCAACCTCGATTGGTGCTGGGGGAAGTGCATTGGTGTTGATTGATGGAGTAGAAGGAGACCCCAATATGATCAACCCGAATGATATCGAAAGTGTAACGGTATTGAAAGATGCCTCATCGGCAGCAATTTACGGATCTAGAGCCGCATTTGGGGTGGTATTGATTACCACGAAAAACCCGAAAGCCGGAAAAGCAACCGTAACCTTAAACTCTAACTTCTCCATGAATAACCGGGTGGTAGAACCAAAATTGGTGACCAATGGTTATGAATGGGCAAAGAATTTTAATGAAGCCTTCAATGCCTGGTATGATTATAAATCAACTCCAATTTCCGTAAATAACATATATCCATTTTCATTGGAATATTTGGAAGCTTTGAAAAAGCATTCCGAGAATCCAGGAGGCGAGGAAGTTGTTTTCAATAAGGCGACCAATCGTTATGAGTATTTTGGAAATACCGATTGGTACAATATGGTGTACAGGGAAAATATGCCGAGTACCGAACAGGCGCTGAGCGTATCCGGAGGGGGAGAGAAAGCTTCTTATTTTCTTTCAGGCCGATACTTTCATCAAGGAGGTTTGTTCAATTTTAATCCAGATAAGTTCAACAAGTACAATATTCGTGGAAAAGGAGATATCAAAGTTACCGATTGGTTGACTTTCCAGAACAATACAGAAATCAGCAGTTATGATTATCACTATCCTATGTTTGCTGATGGCGATGGCAATATCTGGAGGCAGTTTGAGCACCAAGGATATCCCATGGCGGTAATTTATAATCCAGATGGCACCTTTACGCATTCTGCTGCTTATACCGGAATAGCATCCTTTATTGAAGGGAACAATGCTTCAGACCTGAATAATACTGTATTGAGAAATACTGCAGGAGTGATAATCAAACCAGTTAACGGATTGACTCTTAAGGGCGATTTCACCTATTCCAGAACGTGGGAAGATGAGCAAAGAACCAATAATTATATCAACTATAGTAATTCACCGGGGGTAATAGATCGTTTTGGACGTAGCTTATTGAGACAATTGAGCGAGCGTAAAAAATATCTAGGTGGAAACTTAACGGCAAATTATACCAAGAAATTTGCAGATAAGCATGATATCAATGCCTTATTAGGTTACAACGTAGAAACTCAAACTTTAAAAAGCTTGAATTCACAACGTGATGGTATAATTTTATCGAACAAACCGGATTTCAATTTAATGGATGGCTTGAATTTTAATATTACAGGAGGTGGAAATGAATGGGCATATTTGGGTGTATTCTACCGTTTCAATTATGCCTACGATAGCAAATACCTGATTGAGTTGAACGGTCGTTATGATGGATCCTCGAAGTTCCCTGAAGACCAACGATTTGGTTTCTTCCCTTCGGTATCAGCGGGATGGGTTGTTTCCAATGAATCGTTTTTCCAAGATGCAAAACCATTGGTTAGTAATTTGAAGTTCAGAGCTTCCTATGGTTCATTAGGAAATGGAAACGTAGCACCATACCGTTATCTTGAACAGATGTCGGTGGCCAAAACCGGAGTAATCCTAGGGGGTGTTCAACCAAGTTATACTTCCATTCCAGGAGTTATTCCATCTGGATTAACCTGGGAGAGATCCACAACGTTTAATGTGGGTGCAGATTTAGGGTTCTTCGATAATGCCTTGAACTTTACTTTCGATTGGTATAACCGGATGACCTACGATATGTTTACCGTGGGTGAGCCATTGCCAAATGTTTTTGGTGCCGCTGTTCCTTATGGAAACTTTGCGGACTTATCGACAAAAGGATGGGAATTGACGGTGAATTACAATAATCAATTTGAATTGGCCGGAAAACCATTTAACTGGGGAATCAATGGATCTTTATGGGATAGCAGATCCCATATTACTCGCTTCAACAATCCAAAAAAATTATTGAACAACTACTATGTAGGTCAGGAGATTGGTGAGATTTGGGGTTATGAAACCTTAGGTTTCTTTACATCTGAGGAAGATGTTGCCAACCATGCGGATCAAAGTTTTATCCGTAACTCGAACAACAATGTTTGGTTACCTGGAGATTTGAAATTTGCAGATTTACCAAATCCGAACGGAGATGTGGATGGTGTCATAAACTCAGGCGATAATACAGTAGATAATCCAGGAGACCGTCGAATTATTGGTAATAATTCTCCGCGCTACCAATTTGGATTTACCTTATCAGGAAAATGGAATGGGATTGGATTATCGGCATTTTTCCAAGGGATTGCAAAGCGTGATTATTATTTCTCACCAGAAGCAGGATTGTTCTGGGGTCCTTACAATAGACCCTATGGATACCAGCCAACCAAAATGATGGAGGATATGTGGTCAGAAGAAAATCCAGATGCTTATTTCCCTAGATATAGAGGTTATACCGCTTTGGGTACTGACCGTTCATTGGGTGCACCTCAAACTCGTTATTTACAAGATGCTTCTTATTTACGATTAAAATCATTGACCATTGATTATAATGTGCCACAAAAATGGTTACAGAAAACTAAGTTAGCCAATGTACAAGTCTTTGCAAGTGCGCAAAACTTATTCACTTTCTCAGGATTGTTTAAACATACCGAGAATTTTGACCCAGAAGTTATAGAGAAGCCAATTGGTGAATTAACCAATGGTTCAGGGGAGGGATACGCCTATCCACAATTAAAAACAACAACTTTTGGTCTTAACTTAACATTCTAATTCTACCATCATGAACTCAAAAATTAAATATAGTATATTAGGATTGGCTGCGCTGGCATTTACTTCATGTAGCAAGGATTTCTTGGACCGTGAGCCATTTGATAAATTAGTTCCAAACACTTATTTCACAACAGAGGCTGATTTACAGCTTTATGCAAATTCCTTCTATCAACAATTTATCCCATCTGGTTTATCCATTGTACAGGCGGATGAAATGGGTGAATATACCTCCAAGAATAATTCTCCGAAATTTATCTCGGGAAATTTCTCAGCTGTTGATCAAGGGGCATGGAGTTGGACGAAACTTCGGAATATCAATTATTTCTTAAGTAAATACGATAACCCATCCATTCCAGAAGAAGCAAGGAAGCATTATTCAGGGGTTGCCCGGTTGTTCAGAGCCATGTTTTATTTTGATATGGTCAAAGACTATGGGGATGTGCCTTGGTATTCAAAGCCATTGGCAACAGAAGATAAAGAGTTATTATATAAGGGTCGCGATCCCAGACATGCGGTAATGGATTCTGTTCTTGCGGATTTGAATTATGCGGTAGCCAATATTCGTGATAAGAAAGACAATACCTCTTCCATGATGACAAAATGGGTAGCCTTGGGGATGAAATCCAGAATTTGTCTATTCGAAGGGACCTATCGCAAATATCATCCAGAGATCAAGTTGACCAATACGGCAGAAAAATGGTTGACAGAGTCCTTGAATGCTTCCAAGGAGCTTGTGGATTCAAAGCAATATACCTTATACAGTACCGGCAATCCAAGCAAGGATTACCGAACCCTATTTACGAGTGAGAATCCCGTTTCAGGAGAGGTCATGTGGTCCAATGTTTATAACAATGCTTTAAAGAGATGGCATGAAATTACCTGGAAATTTAATTCAGCGACATTTGGTGCGAGATGGGGATTGAACAAACAATTTGTCAACACCTATTTGAATGTGGATGGAAGCCGTTTTACAGATCAAGTAGGATATGACGAGCTATTATTCGTAGATGAGATGATGAATCGCGATCCACGATTATCACAGACGGTTCGCGGATTGGGTTATAAACGTTCAGATGGATCTGCAGCACCGGCGAATTTTGGGTATACCTTTACGGGTTACCATATTATGAAATTCAGTTTGGATGACAAGCGATTAGATGGTGTAACGGAGGGGTACAATTCCATTACGATGATGCGATATGCGGAGATCTTACTGAATTATGCGGAAGCATCAGCAGAATTGGGTAAATTATCGGGTGATGCTGCCCTGTGGAATGAGACCATTGGAGCGTTGCGGGTGCGTGCGGGAATCAGTTCAAAACCACCTGCTGATGTTGATCGTTATTTGCAACAGGTTTATTTTCCGGAAATTTCTGATAAATACTTGTTGGAGGTCCGTAGAGAAAGAGGGATTGAATTGGTTTATGAGGGTTTACGTTATGATGACCTGATGCGTTGGAAAAAAGGAACCTTATTAGAAATGCCATGGAAAGGTATTTATGTGCCGGGAATGGATCAAGAAATGGATCTAGATGGCAATGGAACGCCTGATGTATCCTTTGTGACCAAAACACCATCAAGTCCAAAACAAGGAGTGTCCTATTTTGTTGTTGATGGAAAAGCGGCGAAATTGACTGAAGGAACCAAAGGGCATATTATCTGGCGAGCAGACGAGAATCGGAGGTTTGATGATAAAAAATATTTGAAGCCAATATCAAATGCGGATTTAGTTGTAAATCCGGATCTTGGCCAAAATCCCGG